>NZ_FMCH01000322.1 GCF_900091855.1 Streptomyces sp. DvalAA-14 | reverse complement strand
GGGATACCGGTCGAACAGGCATCACAGAGGTATCCGCTGACGGAACGTCCGTCAACCGTCCGTCAAGCAGCCGCGCCCGGGCTCGACGTGGCACGTCAGCGGTGCTTCAGGGGATATGTCCCGGCTCCGGGGCGCCGACCTGCCCGGCGTCAGTGGTGTGGACCTGTGGGGCGGATGGGGCGGGCGCGCCGCGCGTACGCCATCTGTCGGCGGGCCGCTGGTACCGGTGACCGCGCCGGACGGCCGCGGCGGGCGGGTCGGGCGGCGGGGCCGCCGGGTCCGTGCCCCGGGGTGCGGACCCGTCCGTTGGTGCAGTGACGATTCACCGGCCCCGGCTCAGCGGGTCCCCACCGCCGCTCTGACCGCGCCCCGCGCCATCCCGCAGTCGTCGTGCAGCCGCCGCAGCAGCAGCCGCTGCTCCTCGCCGGCCTCGGCCGAGCCCGGCGCCACCGGACCGGGCGCCCGCATGGTGCGCTGCACGGCCAGTTCGTAGGTGCGGATCTCCCGGGTCAGCACCAGCATCAAATTCACCAGGAAGGCGTCCCGCGCGGCCGGGCCCGCCTCCTGGGCCTGCTTGCTGATCTGCCGCCGCGCCGCCAGATCGTCGCCGAGCACGGTCCACAGCACCGCCAGGTCGTAGCCCGGCAGATACCAGCCGGCGTGCTCCCAGTCGACCAGCGAGGGGCCCGCCGGGGACAGCAGCACATTGGACAGCAGCGCGTCGCCGTGGCAGAACTGCCCCTGGGCGTGCGTCAGTCCGTGCAGCAGCTTGTGCAGATCGCCCATGTCCCGGTCGGTCAGCAGCCCGAGCTCGTGGTAGCGGTTGATCCGTGCCGGGTAGTCGATCGGCGCGTCGAAGGAACCGGCCGGCGGACGCCACAGGTTGATCCGCGAATACGCCGACAGGGCGGCTCGTACGTCGCCGCGGCTCGGCGGGTGCGAGGGGTGGCGCTGCGGGGACACCACCCGCCCGGGCATCCGCTCCATCACCAGGACGCAGCTGTCGGGGTCGGCGGCGATCAGCCGCGGCGCCCGCACCGGCGGCCGGTGCCGGACGAAGGTGCGGTATGCGGCTATCTCGTGGCGGAAACGCTCCGCCCAGGTGGGGGAGTGGTCGAGCAGGCACTTGGCGACCGCCGGGGCGCGCCCGGAGCTGCCGATCAGCAGCGCGGTACGGGCGCCGCGGCGCAGTAACTGGACCGGGGTGAACTCGGGACAGATGCGCTGCACCGCGGCGACCGCGTTGCGCAGCTGGGAGCCCTGCGGGCCGGTCAAGTCGATTCTCCCGCTGAGCGGATGGGAGGCGGCCGCCGGGCCGCGCCGGATCGCGGTGACCTGCCGGGGTCTGAGCCCCGGCTCGACGGCCGACGGATAGACGGGTCGGGGCGGGGCGGACACGGAGGACGATGCCGAATACATGACGGGGAGCAGTTCCCTTCGCGTGCCTACGAGTTCGGGTCGCCACCGCGGCGGTCACGCCGCGGGGCCGGTCCGTGCCCGCCGGCCGGGCGCCGCACCCTGGGGAATGCGGACCCGGCCGGCAGAAACGGCCGTCCTCGCGCCGTACCCTCCCCGGGCCGGCCCCGTGAAGGACCGGCCGGCGCCCGGCAGTTGCCGGGCGGGGTGGCGCGTTCCTACCTGACACCCGGCCGCGGGTGGCAGACCATCTGGCGGACCCTGGCGAACCCTGGCGAATAGTCGCGGCGCGAATGGCGCCGGGAATACTGTCAACTGTGCCGAGGAACCTGGGGGCTTGACGTGGACAGCGAAGCCAATACCCGACTCGCGGACCTGTTCGGCCTCACCGGCTGGTCCAAGGGCGAACTCGCACGGCTGGTCAACCGGCAGGCGGCGGCCATGGGCCACCCGCAGCTGGCGACCGACACCTCGCGGGTGCGCCGCTGGATCGACACCGGTGAGTCGCCGCGCGACCCCGTGCCGAAGGTACTGGCCGCACTGTTCACCGAGCGTCTCGGCCGTGTCGTGACCATCGAGGATCTCGGGTTCGACCGGCATCGGCAGACGGGAAAGAGACAGACCGGAGACGGCCTCCCGTTGTCGCAATCGGTCCGCACCGCCGAGGTCCTCACCGAATTCACGGGAATGGACCTCATGCTCAACCGACGCGGTCTGGTGGGCGCGGGCGCCGCGCTCGCCTCCGGCTCCGTACTCAGCGCGGCCATGTACGACTGGCTGCACACCGATCCGGCCCTCGCGGCCGACGCCCCCGATTCCGACGACCCCCTGCACGCCGACCCGGCGGACCACGACCGCTACGAGGCGGCTCCCGTCGGCTCCCAGGAGATCGAATCCCTGGAACGCTCCGTCGAGGTGTTCCGGGCCTGGGACGCCTCCCGCGGCGGCGGCCTGCAGCGCAAGGCGGTGGTGGGCCAGCTCAACGAAGTGGGCGGCATGCTCTCCTACCGCCACCCGCCGCACCTGCAGGCCCGGTTGTGGGGGGTGGCCGCCAACCTGGCCGTGCTGGCCGGGTGGATGTCGCACGACGTGGGCCTGGAACGCACCGCCCAGAAGTACTTCGTGCTCGCCGCGCACGCCGCCCGGGAGGGCGGCGACCGGCCGCGGGCCGGCGAGGCGCTGTCCAGGGCGGCCCGTCAGATGGTGCACCTGAACCGGCCCGAAGAGGCGCTCGATCTGATGAAGCTCGCCAAGAGCGGCAGCGGCAGCGGGGCCCCGCCCAGGACGCTGGCCATGCTGGAGACCATCGAGGCCTGGGCGCAGGCGGCCATGGGCCGCGGCCAGGAGGTGCGGCGCACGCTCGGCCAGGCCGAGCACCTGTTCGTCTCCGACCGGAGCGACACGCCGCCGCCGAGCTGGATGCAGAACTTCGACGAAGCCGATCTGCACGGGATGCAGGCACTGGCCTTCCGCACCCTCGCCGACTTCGAGCCGTCGGCGGCGGTGCAGGCGCAGATCCATGCCAACCGGGCGATCGCGCTGCGCACCGGCGGCCACGAGCGCTCGACGATCTTCGACTTCCTGTCGCTGTCCGCGGCCTGCTTCATCTCCGGCGACCCCGAACAGGCCGACGCGCACGCCCGGCACGCCCTGCGGCTGATCGGCCAGACCTCCTCGCACCGCACCTGGGACCGGTTGTACGCGACGTACCAGCTCAGCGAGCGGTACGCCGGCCACCGCCGGATCCAGGACCTGCGGCAGGAGATCGAGGCCATGATGCCGCGCGGGAAGGCCAGAAGCGGCGCCAAGGGGACGGCCGCCCATGCCGGGCCGGACGCGGGCGGTGGCCGGATGTCCATATGACCGGGGCCCCGACGGCCGACCTCAGAGCGGATCCCTGACCGATCCGGTTCTCGCACCGGCCTGACGCCGAACGGGCCGGAACCGCACGGCGGTCGGACACGCCGCCGCAGTACCCGTGGATCACGGACCCCCGGGCTCCTCGTCGCTCCGCTCCCGCGCGTACCCGCGCGGCAGGGGCCGCGGGTGCGCTCAGGCGATCCTGGCCACCAGGACACAGGCGTCGTCCTCGCGCTCGCAGACGCCGAACTCCTCGGCCACCAGCCGTACGCAGTCCTGTGCGGACCGCGTGCCGGCGAACAGCGGTGCCATCGTCAGCAGACGGTCGGCACCGCTGTGGGTGCCCGCCGCGGCGGCGGCGCTGCGGCGCGGCACCAGGCCCTCGGTGTGCAGCAGCAGCAGATCGCCGGACACCAGCTGCTCGCTGGCCTGCCCGTAGCTGGCGCCGGAGGTCGCGCCGAGCAGAACGCCGTCCGGCGGGTCCAGCACCCGCCCCGCCCCGTCGCGGAACAGCAGCGGGGCGGGGTGGCCGGCCTGCGACCAGTGCAGCAGCCGGGAGCCCGGCTCGTAACGGCAGCACAGGGCGCTGCCCAGCGCGGGCTGCGGCGAGGTGTCCAGCAGTTCGTTGAGCCAGCCCATCAGCGGACCGGGCTGGAGGCCGGCGACGGCCATCCCGCGCAGCGCCCCGAGCAGCATCGCCATGCCCGAGGTGGCGGCGACGCCGTGGCCGGTCAGATCGCCCACGGTGAGTAAGGACGAGCCGTCCGGCAGCTGCATCGCGTCGTACCAGTCCCCGCCGATCAGCCCACTGGTGGCGGACGGCAGGTAGTGCGCGGCGAGGTCCATCGTGATCGGGCCACCGTCCTGCGGAAACCTCA
This sequence comes from Streptomyces sp. DvalAA-14, assembly GCF_900091855.1. GTDB lineage: Bacteria > Actinomycetota > Actinomycetes > Streptomycetales > Streptomycetaceae > Actinacidiphila. The sequence continues at coordinate 1,843 of NZ_FMCH01000322.1, read as the reverse complement.
AGGTGCCGCGCCACGGCGGCAGGACGGCCTCCTGCAGCTCCACCGCCATCCTGCGCTCGCTCTGCGCGATCCGGCGCTGGCGTTCCAGGGACTCGCGGGTCTCGCGCAGGGTGCGCTGGCTGCGGCGCAGATCGCTGACATCGCGGATCACCGCCCACATGGCCACGGTGGCGCCGTCGGCGCCGAGCACCGGCTCGCCGACCATGTGCACCGTGCGCACCGCGCCGTCCGCCCGCACGATACGGAACTCGCCGTCGATCGGCAGTCCGTCGACCAGGCAGCCGGTGACCATCCCGGTCAGCAGCTGCTGGTCCTCGGAGAAGAGCCAGGCCGGCAGCTCGTCCAAGGTCAGCGGACCCTCCTCGGTGGAGCGCCCGAAGATGCGGTAGAGCTCGTCGGACCACTGCGCCGCGTCGGTGAGCAGGTCCCATTCGGCGCTGCCGGCCCGGCCGAGCGCGCCGATCGTGCCCGAGTCGGGCAGCGGGGCCCGGGCCGGGCCGTCCTCCGGCAGGCCGCCGTCAGCGGGACCGCCCGGCTCGAAGCCGTCCTTGAGCTGGCCCAGATGGGTGCCGAGATCGTCGAGCTGGTGGACGGCCAGATCGCACAGCGCGCGCTGCCAGCGCAGCTGGGGGTCCTCGGTGGCGACGGCGGTGTCCCGCAGCACCGCGTCCACCCGGGTGCGCAGCAGGCGCGCCTGGGAGATGAGCGCGTCCACCGCTCCGGAGTCCGGTGGCTGCGCTGCGGTGTGATCCGCGTGCGTGGGGGACGGCATGACGCACTCCGAACGAGTCAGCTGGCGGGCGCTTGGCGGCCGGGCGGACGGAAAGGACCGGTAACGACTGTTGCACAGCGAGCGATGGCCCGTAAGGGTTTCCGCTATACCCGATCCGGTGGTGCTGCTGGCATGTGCCAAAAGCCCACAGTGTTTCCGGCCACCCCCGCACCACCCGTCGGCCACCCGCCGACCGTCCGCCGGCCACCCGTCGGCCGCCGCGCGGGCCCGCGGCCACCGCGCGGAAGCGACATCGCCGCGCGGGACTCGGTAGGCTTCCGCCGCCCGTCCCCACGGAATCCTTGCTACCGCCAGGTATGGAACGCGCGGCCCCAGGTAAGGATGCCGGGCACTGGCAGCGGAAATCCCGTTGCCATGATTCCCCCCGCACCGGATGCTGACCTCATGTTCGACCCAGACATAGCGCCCAGCGGCACCCTTCTCGGCCTCCTGCAGAGAGGACGCGGAGACGGGCCTCTGCACGCCCTGGCGGCGCCGCGGGCGGAGGCCCTCGCCGCCCTGGAGGAGTGCGTGCTGCGCGACCCCCGCCTGGACTGGCGGGTCGAGTCGCGCTCCTTGTACTACGCGCGCCTGTACTCCGACCTGGAAGGCCCGCTCGACGGGATCGAACAGCACCTCTTCCAGCCCGACGACGTCGTCGCGCCCGACGAGCACCGCTGCGGGCTGGCCCTGTCCGTGCTCGGGCACCTGGCCGGATACGGCCGCCGCGACGCCCTGCGGCTGCTGCGCCGCTACGCCGCGTCCGGCGGCTGCTGGGAATGGGCCCTGGACGAACTCGCCGTCCGCGACGACGAGGCCGCCCTGCGCGCCCTCGGCCCGGCCGTGGTGGCCCGCTTCCCGCACACCCCCGAAGGCGAGGCCGGACTCGCCCGCGCCCTGCGCGAGGCCTACGAGCCGCGGCCCTGGCAGCTGTGGGCCGAGGACGGCGCCCATCCCGACACCGCCCGGCGGGTACGCCACGCCGAGGAACAGGCGTCCTTCGACCGGTGGCAGCGCCAGTTGCGCCCCGCCGGGCCCACCCCCGGCTGGAGTGTGGCCGCCGTCCTGGAC
>NZ_FMCH01000316.1 GCF_900091855.1 Streptomyces sp. DvalAA-14 | reverse complement strand
CCCGACGTGCGGTGCGGGCGCCGGGACGGCGCCCGGGGCCGCGCCGCCGGGCAACCGTCGCGCCGGAGCCCGGCGGGCGGCGCCCCGGGACTCACCCGCGTGGTGGAGACCGGCGGACAATCACCCGTTTGCCACTGAGCGTGATCCATCACTTTTTGTGAGCCTTGAGGAACTGAAGGTGACCGTCCCCATCACCCAGGAGAAGAGCCCCATGATCCTTTCCATCTCCGGCGTCGTTCTTCTCGGCGTCATCTGCTTCCTGTTCTTCCGCAAGGACGGCTTGAAGGTGTCGCACGGGCTGGTGTGCACGCTCTTCGGCTTCTACCTCGCGGGCTCCGCGATCGCCCCGAGCATCAAGGCGAGCGGGCAGAGCCTGGCCAGCCTGATCAGCGGGCTCAAGATCTAGCGCCGCCGCCGGCGGCCGCTCGTGCCGCACCTGCCACTCCCCTCTCGCCATGGGCCCGGCGGCGGTCGATCCGCTCCGGGCCCGTATCCATGGCCCGCCGCCCGGGACGTCCCCAGGCGTCCCGTCCCCCCTGTGCACCCCATCCCGCGAACCACCCCCCGAATCACCCCCGAAGCACCCCGTGGAGCATCCGTGGCCAGGCGTCCCCTTCCCAGCATCCTGAGCAGCCGGCCGGCGCTCGTCCGCAGCCGAGATCTGGCGCGTACCGCCGCCGACAGCGCGACCGACGTGCTCCATCCCGTTATTTCCATCGCCCGCGGGCTGCGCCGGCAGGCCGTCTGGGCCGGGGGCTGGTGGGGCCGCACCGCGAAGGACCAGCGCGGGCCCGCGCTGCTGCTGGCCGCCGCGGGCGTCGTCGTGGTGCTGATGATGCCGTACGGCCCGGTCCTCGGCGTCGTCGCGCTGCTGGCCTCCGCCGCCTGGATGGGCCGCGACCGGGCCGGCTCGGCGCCGGCCGGACCCACCGAGGCGCAGCAGGTGCGCCTGCAGTCGCTGTACGAGGCGCTGGTGCCGTACCTGTCCGACGCCGCCGACCCCGCGCCGCTCTACGCGCACGACGGCAGCTGGGACAAGGCCTTCAGCGCCCACGAGTTCAAGGACGGCCGGCTGGTGCGGCTGCACCTGCGCTACCCGGCGTACTTCACCGACGGCGAGGCCGACTCGCGCACCCGGGTGGAGCAGTTGCTGCACGCCAAGGCCGGGCGGGGCCGGGAGTACCGCTTCGACTGGAACGAGGAGGAGAACCACCTCACCCTCGTCGCGCTGCCCGCGCTGCCGACGAACGTGGTCGCGCAGCGGTTCGTCACCGCACCGGGCGAGACGGTGCTCGGCTTCACCGACACCGACTCCGTGCGGCGGACGGTGCCGGTCAGCGTGGGCGGCGAGACGCAGGACGCGCCGCCGGTGGTGTGGCGGACCGGGGCACGCTCGGTCGAACCGCATCTGCTGGCCCTGGGCCAGCCCGGCACGGGTACCACGAGCCTGCTGCGCTCGATCGCGCTCCAGGCGCTGGTGCACGGCGACATCGTGGTGATCGACGGCAGCGGCGAGGGCGAGTACGCGTGCCTGGCCGGGCGGCCCGGCGTGCTGGCGGTGGAGGACGGCCTGCTCGGCGCGGCGGCGACGCTGGAGTGGGCCGGCCGCGAGACCGAGCGGCGGCTGATCGCGGTCAACCGGGCGCGGCAGTCCGGCAGCCAGGTCCCCGCCGACGTCCGCCGGCCGCTGTGGATCCTGGTCGACCGGCCGACCGCGCTCACCCAGCTGGCGATGGCGGAGGGACGGCCCGACCCGCAGGCCCTGCTGGACGTACCGCTGCGGCACGGGCGTACGGCCAATGTGGCGGTGGCGGTCGCCGACCAGCTCGACGCCACCGAGGCGCTGGCCCCGGTGGTGATCGCCCAGACCCGGGCCCGGGTGGTGCTCGGCCCGCTCGCCCCCGACCACGTCGCCGCGGTCCTGGGCGCCCCGCAGCGGACCACCCCGGCCGCCGAGGTGCCGCCGGGCCGCGGTTACGCCCGCCTCGGCACGGGCCCGGTGCTGCGCCTCCAGGTCCCCTCGACGCCCGATCCGTACGACGAGGAGACCTCCCCCGCCGACCGTGAGGCGGTCCTCGCGCTGCTGCCCGGCGCGCCGCCGCTCCCGGCGGTGGAGCACGGCGACCCGGCGCCGCCCGCCCCGGACCCGGAGCGGGTCGCCCTGCACAAGGAGGCGGTGGTACGCACGGTCGCCGACCTCGAACTGGGCTGATTCCAGGAGGGGTTCGCGGGTGCGGTGGGCCGCCGGCCGGGGTGCCGCCGGCGGCCGGGCGGTCGGTCCGGGGCGGGCCGGCCGGAGCCGGGTCCTCGATCCGTTCCCGGCTCAGGCCACGAAGAGCCCGGTGCCCTCGCTGTCCGCGCCGCCGCCGGAGCGGACCAGGTCGGCGGCCCGGGCCAGCCGCGCGGCGGCCTCCAGGGCGAGGGGGCCGCTGACGGTGAAGGGGATGCGGACGTAGGACTCGAAGGCCCCGTCCACACCGAAGCGGGGCCCGGAGGGGACCCGGACGCCGAGGCGCTCGCCGGCCACGGCCACCCGCGAGCCGGAGACGTCCCCGGTCCGGACCCACATCGTCATCCCGCCCCGCGGGACGGTGAACTCCCAGTCGGGGACCTGCTGGCGCAGGGCCGCCACCAGGTCGTCCCGGCACTCGGCGGCCCGCCGGCGGCGGGCGGCGAGCGCCTGCTCCCAGCCGCCGCCGCGCAGCAGCCAGGCCACCGCGAGCTGGTCGATCACCGGGGAGCCGAGGTCGAGGTAGGCGCGGGCCGAGACCAGTCCGCGCACCACGTCGGGCGTACCCCGGACCCAGCCGATCCGCAGCCCCGCCCACATCGCCTTGCTCGCCGAGCCGACCGTCATCACCGTGCCGCCGCGGTCGAAGGCGGCCATCGGCCGGACGCCCGACTCCTCGCCGTCCAGCACGAGTTCGGCCATCGTCTCGTCGGCGACGACCACGGTGCCGGCCGCCCGGGCCGCCTCCACCAGGTCGCGCCGCTCGTCGTCGCCCACCAAGGTCCCGGTCGGGTTGTGGAAGTCCGGCATGACGTAGGCCATCCGGGGTGCGGCGTCCCGCAGCACCCGCCGCCAGGCGTCCATGTCCCAGCCGCCGAGGCCCTCGCGCAGCGCCACCGGCACCAGCCGGGAGCCGGTCTCGCGGAACAGCTCCAGCACATTGGCGTAGCTGGGCGACTCCACGGCCACCCGCTCGCCGAGGCCGGCCAGCCGGCGGGCGGCGGCGCCGATCGCGCCCATCGCCCCGGTGGTCACCATGATCTGCTCCGGCATGGTGGGCACCCCGCGGGCGGTGTAGCGGTCGGCGATCGCCTCGCGCAGCACCGGGAGCCCGGCCGGGAAGTCGCCGTGGGTGGCGGCGTAGGCGGGCAGGTCGGCCAGCGCGCCCTCCATCGCCCGGGTCAGCCAGGGCTCGGGGGCCGGCAGCGCGGCGGTGCCGAGGTCGATCGCCGAGCCGGCGGCGTCCGGGGGCAGCGGTTCCAGGCTGCGGGAGGGCAGTACATGCCCCTCGGGGATCGCGGTCCAGCTGCCGGCGCCGCGCCGGGAGCGGGCGAAGCCCTCGGCGCGCAGCGCCTCGTACGCGGCGGCGACGGTGGTCCGGCTGACGCCGAGGGCGAGCGCGAGTTCGCGTTCGGCCGGCAGCCGGGCCGCGACCTGGACGCGGCCCTCCAGCACCAGCAGCCGGATACCGTCGGCCAGCCCGCGGTAGGCGGGGAGCCGGCGACCGCCCCGGCCGGCCAGCGGTCGGGGTTCGAGCAGCCGGGCCAGGTGCGCCGCGCTCACCGAAGCAGTCCACTGCGACATAAGCTTCAGTCCACCTTCCGGGGATTGGCCGGGAAACGACGACTCATCCAGTCCACAGGGTGCCACGGGGGCTTGTCGGACCGCCAGGGGGGTTGGGCCGGCGCCGCCGTCCGGTTCCCCGCCGGGTGGCGGGGTAGGAGTGCGGGGGTGCGGACGGCGGGGGCCGGCGCCCGGGGCGCCCGGTGCGGCGGTCGGCGCGGTGCGGGCGCGGGGCGATTTAGCCCTGGATGGCGAGGACCGGTAGTGTACGCGGTTGACCCAGTAGCTTGACCGTTACTGCAAGCAAAAGATAGGACGACACCGGGTGACATATTTGCCCAGATGTGACAAAACGGGCACCGGTGGGTACAAACAGGGCTGACACGACGGGCGACGCATATCCCTCAACGGGAATCTTCACCGCCGACCGGACGTTGACCGGATGACGACGACAGCGACACCTGTCCTGTGGGCGACCAAGCCCGGGAGGCACGATTCATGAGTGAGCGAGCTCTCCGCGGCACGCGACTCGGGGCCACCAGCTACGAGACCGACCGCGGTATCGATCTGGCCCCGCGCCAGACCGTTGAGTACGCATGCCGAAACGGCCATCGATTTGAGATGCCGTTCTCGGTAGAGGCCGAGATTCCGCCGGAGTGGGAGTGCCGCGCCTGCGGCCAGACCGCTCTCCTGGTGGACGGAGAGGGCCCGGAGGAGAATCCGTCAACCGGCGCGCACGCACTGGGACATGCTCATGGAGCGGCGCACGCTGGAGGAGTTGGAGGAGGTGCTGGCCGAACGGCTGGCCGTCCTGCGCTCCGGGGCGATGAACATCGCGGTCCATCCCCGAGACAACCGCAAGAGCGCCTGACCAAAGGCGCCACGGGCCCGCCACGTGGGTTGACCCCGGACACCGTCCGGGGGGAGGG
>NZ_FMCH01000312.1 GCF_900091855.1 Streptomyces sp. DvalAA-14 | reverse complement strand
AGCCCGGCATCCGCGCACGCCGCCCTGGTCCGCGAACTCGACGGCGCCCGCTACTTCGCCCTCCTCGACGCCCTGGAGGCCCTGCTGGCCGCACCCCCGTACCTGCGGCCCGCCGCCGACGCCCCGGCCGACACCGCCGCCGCCGCGACCGTCCGCCGGGACCACGCCCGGCTGCGGGCCGCGGTCGAGACCGCCCTGGCCATGGCCCCGGGCGACGACCGCGACATCGCGCTGCACGACGCCCGCAAGGACGCCAAGCGGGCCCGTTACTCCAGCGAGGCCGCCACCCCCGTGCTCGGCAAACGCGCCGCCGCCCACACCGGCCGGCTCAAGGGCATCCAGCAGCTTCTCGGCGAGCACCAGGACGGCTATCTCTGCCGGATGGCCCTGGTCCCGCTGCGCGCCGACGCCGTCGCGGCCGGCGAGGACCCCGCGCCGTACGACGCGATGATCCTGCGCGAACGCGAACTGGCCGCCGCCGTCGAGGCCGAACTGCCCGCCGCCTGGCGGGCGGCGGACCAGCCGATCTGAACGGCCGGGCGTCGCCCCCCGGCTGTGGACGGGCGAAACGGCACCCGCCGCCGCTCGGGTAGTCTTGAGGGTCACCCTTCCCCGGGACCCGGTCGGGCCGGCCGCAGGGTGTCCCCCGTCCGCTGATGAAAGTCGCCGAGATGCCTGTCGAGTCGGTCTTCCCGCGCCTGGAAGCGCTGCTCCCGCACGTCCAGAAGCCGATCCAGTACGTGGGCGGGGAGCTGAACTCCACCGTCAAGGACTGGGACAGCACCGACGTGCGCTGGGCGCTGATGTACCCGGACGCGTACGAAGTGGGGCTGCCCAACCAGGGCGTCATGATCCTGTACGAGGTGCTCAACGAGCAGCAGGGCGTGCTCGCCGAGCGGACGTACAGCGTGTGGCCCGACCTGGAAGCGCTGATGCGCGAACACCGGGTGCCGCAGTTCACGGTGGACGGCCACCGGCCGGTCCGCGCCTTCGACGTCTTCGGGCTCAGCTTCTCCACCGAGCTCGGCTACACCAACATGCTGACCGCGCTGGACCTGGCCGGCATCCCGCTGAGCGCCGCCGACCGCACGGTGGACGACCCGATCGTGCTGGCCGGCGGCCACGCCGCCTTCAACCCCGAGCCGATCGCCGACTTCATCGACGCGGCCGTCATCGGCGACGGCGAGCAGGCCGTGCTGACGATCACCCAGCTCGTGCGGGCCTGGAAGGCGGAGGGCCGCCCCGGCGGGCGGGACGAACTGCTGCTGCGGCTGGCCAGGACCGGCGGGGTGTACGTCCCCCGCTTCTACGACGTGGAGTACCTGGCCGACGGCCGCATCTCCCGGGTCGTGCCCAACCGCTCCGGCGTGCCGTGGCGGGTCTCGAAGCACACCGTGATGGACCTGGACGAGTGGCCGTACCCCAAGCAGCCGCTGGTGCCGCTGGCCGAGACCGTGCACGAGCGCATGTCGGTGGAGATCTTCCGCGGCTGCACCCGCGGTTGCCGCTTCTGCCAGGCCGGCATGATCACCCGCCCGGTGCGCGAGCGCTCCATCACCGGCATCGGTGAGATGGTCGAGGCCGGGCTGAAGGCGACCGGCTTCGAGGAGGTCGGCCTGCTGTCGCTGTCCTCGGCCGACCACAGCGAGATCGCCGACATCGCCAAGGGCCTCGCCGACCGCTACGAGGCGGACAAGATCGGCCTGTCGCTGCCCTCCACCCGCGTCGACGCCTTCAATATCGACCTCGCCAACGAGCTGACCCGCAACGGCCGCCGCTCCGGCCTCACCTTCGCCCCCGAGGGCGGTTCCGAGCGGATCCGCAAGGTCATCAACAAGATGGTCTCCGAAGAAGACCTGATCCGTACCGTGGCCACCGCCTACGGCAACGGCTGGCGCCAGGTGAAGCTGTACTTCATGTGCGGCCTGCCCACCGAGACCGACGAGGACGTCCTGCAGATCGCGGAGATGGCCCGGCGGGTCATCGCCAAGGGCCGCGAGGTCACCGGCCAGAACGACATCCGCTGCACCGTTTCCATCGGCGGCTTCGTCCCCAAGCCGCACACGCCCTTCCAGTGGGCGCCCCAGCTCGGCGTCGAGGAGACCGACGCCCGGCTGGAGAAGCTGCGCGACGCCATCCGGGGCGACAAGAAGTACGGCCGCAACATCGGTTTCCGCTACCACGACGGCAAGCCCGGCATCATCGAGGGCCTGCTGTCCCGCGGCGACCGCCGGGTCGGGGCCGTCATCCGCGCGGTGTACGAGGGCGGCGGCCGCTTCGACGGCTGGCGCGAGCACTTCTCCTACGACCGCTGGCTGCGCGCCTGCGAAGCCGCCCTGCCCGCTTTCGGCCTCGACCTGGACTGGTACACCACCCGCGAGCGCACCGCCGAGGAGGTGCTGCCCTGGGACCACCTCGATTCCGGCCTCGACAAGGACTGGCTCTGGCAGGACTGGCAGGAGGCACTCGACGAGACCGAGGTCGACGACTGCCGCTGGACCCCGTGCTTCGACTGCGGGGTGTGCCCGCAGCTGGACCTCGACATCCAGGTCGGCCCGACGGGCAAGAAGCTGCTGCCGCTGACGGTCGTCAAGGCCGGCGCGGCGGGGGTCGCGGGCGGCTAGACCACCCGAACCACCGGAGCCACTGGAACCGCCGGAGCCGCCGGAGCCACTGGAACCGCCCGAACGCCCCGCCCCCGGGGGCTCGCCGGAAGCCCGGCCTACCCCCGGCGGGTGAAGGTGGTGTCGCGGGCCGTCGTCAGGGCGGTGGCGACCGCGCCGAGCAGGACCGCGTCCTCACCCAGGGCGCTGGAGGTGACCCGGGGGCGCAGCGGGGTCAGGCCGCGCAGTGTCTCGGTGACGGTTTCCAGCAGGAGATCGGCGCTGTGGCCGACGCCGCCGCCCAGGACCACGAGATCGGGATCGAGGACGGCGGCGACCGCGGCGACCGTGTGCGCGAGCCGTTCGCCCTCCTGGCGGACGGCGGCCACGGCGGCGGGATGGCCGGCCCGGGCCGCGCCGAAGACGGACTTGGCGGTGAGCGGGCCCGTCATGCCCAGGGTGCGGGCGGCGCGGACCACCGCGTCGGCCGACACCGCGTCCTCCAGCGTGCCGGGTTCGCGGCCGGGCCAGGGCAGGAAGCCGATCTCACCGGCCGCGCCGCCCGCCCCGGTGAAGGGGCGGCCGTCGGCGACGATGCCCATGCCCAGGCCGGTGCCGATCATGACGTAGACGAACAGCCGGCTGCCCGCGCCGACGCCGAAGGTGTACTCGCCGAGCGCGGCGAGGTTGGCGTCGTTGTGCACGGCCAGCGGGACGCCGAGTTCGTCGCGCATCCGGTCGAAGAGGCCGGCCCGGCCCCAGCCCGGCAGGTGCAGGGCATAACGGACCCGGCGGGCGGCGGTGTCGTAGACCCCCGGGGTGCCGACGACCGCGTGCGCGACCTTCGAGGCGACCGCGCCGGAGTCCGCGACGACGCCGTGCGCGGTGGCCACCACCAGGTCGGCCATCGCGGCGGAGGTACGCGCCCGGTTGCGTACGTCGCTGCGCGCCACGATCGTGCCGTCGAGGTCGGCCAGGGCGACCCGTAACCAGGCGCGGCCGATGTCGATGCCCAGCGCGTAGCCGGCGGACGGGTCGGCGGAGTACAGGACGGCCACCCGCCCGCGCTCGGGGGTGTGGTGGCCGGCCTCGCGGACCAGGCCGGCTGTTTCGAGCGCGGCCAGCGCGCTGGAGACGGTGGGTTTGGACAGCCCCGTCTCGCGGGCGAGTTGGGCGCGGGACGCGGGGGCGGCGCGGAGCCGTTCCAGCAGCAGGCGCTCGTTGGAGCTGCGCAGCCGCTGCTGGTTCCAGGGCTGCTCCTGCGGCGCAGGGGGTGGCTGGGAGCCGCGGTCGCTGCTGGTCATGAAGGCATTGTCACGTATCGGCGGGCCGGACGACCTCGGTCGCAGCTCTTGACCTTATTAGTAAGGGAACTTAACTTGAACGCCTCGATCCCGGGCAGGCGCCCCGGGCGCGCGACCGCATGACCGCACGACCACCGGAGAACCCCTACTCGCCCAGGGAGCCCCATGTCCGGCAATCCGCCCCCCGCCGGCGGCTTCGTCCGCCGCATCGGCCTGTTCCAGGCCACCGCCATCAACATGAGCCAGATGTGCGGTATCGGACCGTTCGTCACGATCCCGCTGATGGTGGGCGCGTTCGGCGGCCCGCAGGCCGTCATCGGCTTCGTCGCCGGCGCCCTGCTCGCCCTCGCCGACGGCCTGGTGTGGGCCGAACTCGGCGCCGCCATGCCCGGCTCCGGCGGGAGTTACGTCTATTTGCGGCAGGCGTTCCAGTACCGCAGCGGCCGGCTGATGCCGTTCCTGTTCGTGTGGACGGCGATGCTGTTCATCCCGCTGATCATGTCCACCGGCGTGGTCGGCTTCGTGCAGTACCTCGGCTACCTCGCCCCGCACATGGGACGGACCACCGGGGACCTGATCGGGCTGGCCGTCATCGCCGTGGTGATCGGGCTGCTGTGGCGCGGCATCGAGCACATAGCGAAGATCACCGCGGTGATGTGGGCGGTGATGATCCTGTCGGTGCTGCTGGTGATCGTCGCCGCGGCGTCCGACTTCTCCGGGCACCTGGCCTTCACCTACCCGGCGCACGCCTTCGCGCTGACCACCAGCCACTTCTGGACCGGCTTCGCCGGCGGTCTGACCATCGGTATCTACGACTACCTCGGCTACAACACCACCGCCTACATGGGCGCCGAGATCAAGCAGCCGGGCCGGGTGCTGCCCCGCTCCATCATCTACTCGATCCTCGGCATCATGGCGATCTACCTGATGCTGCAGATCGGCACCCTGGGCGTCATCGACTGGCACCGGATGACCGACCCCAACGACATCGCCTCCAGTTCCGTGGCCTCCGCCGTGCTGCAGAAGACCTGGGGCAAGGGCGCCGCCGACACCGTGACCGTGCTCATCTTGATCACCGCCTTCGCCTCGGTCTTCACCGGGCTGCTCGGCGGCTCCCGGGTACCCTTCGACGCGGCCCGCGAACGCGTCTTCTTCCGGCCGTTCGCCCGGCTGCACGAACGGCACCGCTTCCCGGTCTGGGGCCTGGCCACCATGGGTGTGATCACCGCGATCGGCTTCCTGATCGGGCGGCACACCGACCTGCAGACGCTCATCCAGCTGCTCACCACCGTGATGGTGATCGTGCAGGCGCTGGCGCAGATCCTCGCCCTGTCGGTGCTGCGCCGCCGCCAGCCGGGCCTGCGCCGGCCGTACCGGATGTGGCTGTACCCGGTGCCGGGGATCGTGGCGCTGATCGGATGGATCGTCATCTACGGCTACGCGGACAAGAATTCCCCCGGACGCCACCCGATCGAGTGGTCGCTGGCCTGGGTCGCGCTGGGCGTGGTGGCGTTCGGCCTGTGGTCGAACTACGAGAAGGTGTGGCCGTTCGGTCCCAAGGAGATCACCGAGGAGTACCTGACCGGGGCCGACCCCGACGCGGAGCCGGTCGCGGTGTGACCTCGGGCGGGGCCGCCGCCCGCACCGCCGCCGGCGGCGGTAAAGCGGTGGTCCCGCCCGGAGCCGGTCCGGCAGACTGAGGCGATGCCGCAGCTCGTCGCACCCGATGCCCGCGTCCACACGTCCTTCCTCGCCGCCATGGCCGAGTTCACCGCCGAGGGACGGGGCGGCGCGCGGGACGACTCGATGGTCGGCCGCGATCTGCGGACCTGGTCCGACCGGTGGCAGGATCCGGCGGTCTTCGCCGAGTACGTGGCCGGCCAGCGGGCCGCGGCGGAGCCGGACGGACCGCGGCCGCACGGCTTCGTGCCGTGCACCAACCTGTGGTGGACCGAGGGCGACGTCTACCTGGCCCGGATCGCGGTACGGCACCGGCTCAACGACTTCCTGCGCGAGTACGGCGGCCACATCGGCTACGACGTGCGGCCCAGCGCGCGCCGCCGCGGCCACGCCACTGCCATGCTGCGCGCCGCCCTGCCGGCGACCGCCGCCCTCGGCATCGATCAGGCGCTGATCACCTGCGACACCACGAACACCGCCTCCCGCAAGGTGATCGAAGCGTGCGGCGGCGTCTTCGAGGACGAGCGGGGCGGAAAGCTGCGCTACTGGGTGCCGACGGCGCCCGCCCCAAGCCGCCCGTAGCCGCTCGCCGGCCGGTGGGTCGGGCCGGGCCCCGCGCCCCCCGGCCGGTGGCCGCGGCGGGCCCCGCGGGTGAACGGCGGCGGAAGACGCGGGCACGTTGTCCACGTTGTCCACGTTGTCCACAGGGCTGGCGGCGGGCGGCGTGCGTGTGCCGCGACGCGGCGTAACCTTGTGTGTGTACGGAAGCGAACCGGTCGAACGGACCGGCGCGGGCCGTACGGGAGAACGGCGGCCCCTCGCGGGCCGTCCGGGCACCAGGGTCCGATCCGGGCCCGGCACCAGGCGCCGCGTGTGATCCGTACACGCAGCGCCCGCACCGCACCTGTCAAGACGACGAAGGACTGAACGACACTGGGCAAGCGACAGCCCGAAGGCCCACCGCCCGCACCCACGGTGCAGCGCGTCCGCCTGCGCTACACCAAGCGTGGCCGCCTCCGGTTCACCAGCCACCGCGACTTCCAGCGCGCCTTCGAGCGGGCGCTGCGCCGCGCCGAGGTGCCGATGGCGTACTCGGCCGGCTTCACCCCGCATCCCAAGGTGTCGTATGCGAACGCCGCCCCCACCGGGGTCGGCAGCGAGGCGGAGTATCTGGAGATCGGGCTCGCCCGGGCTTGTGATCCGGAGCAGTTGCGGCTGCTGCTCGACGAGTCGCTGCCCGCCGGGCTCGACATCGTCGAAGCGGTCGAGGCCCACACCTCTGGCCTGGCCGAGCGGCTGGAGGCGTCGGTCTGGCAGCTGCGGCTGGAGGGCGTGACGCCCGAAGAGGCCCAGCGGGCGGTGGCGGTGTTCCTCGCCGCCGACACTGTGGAAGTACAGCGCGGTACGAAGAACGGCATCCGCACCTTCGACTGCCGGGCCGCCGTCACGCGGCTCGAGGTCGTCGCCGTGGACGCCACCGAGCCGAGCGGCACCCGTCACCCGGGTGCGGCGCATCACCTCGACCTGGTCGCCCCGGACCACCGGGCCGACCTGCCTGACCTGTCCGACCTGCATCATTCCAACGATCCGACCGATTCACCCACCGAGGCGAGCGCGTCCGCGGACGCGGCCGACGAGGGTGCCGATAGGCCGCAGGCCGGTGCCTGTGCGATACTGCGGCTGGTTGTACGGCATCTGACACCTGCCGTACGGCCCGACGACGTACTGTCCGGCCTCCAGGCGACGGCCGACCTCGCGCCGCCGGTCCCCGCAGCGGTGACCAGGCTGGCGCAGGGGCCGCTCGACGAGGGGTCCGGTACGGTCACCGACCCGCTCGCGCCAGATCGCGACGCCGTGGCGGTACCGGCCGGTTCCGCGTAGGTACGGCGTCGACGCGTCGCCGACGCACCAGGGAGCCACCCGGGTCCGGCGCCGCTGACCACATGAGACTTTCGTCGGCCCCCTGCGGGTGGGCCGATGAGCGACACAGCAGCTCCCGTGCGGCGCCCGCGCCCCGGAGGCCGGCCCCGCGATCCAAGCGGCCGCCGGCCCC
>NZ_FMCH01000348.1 GCF_900091855.1 Streptomyces sp. DvalAA-14 | reverse complement strand
ATCGGTAGTGCGCTGTGACCGAGGCGTGAGGGGGGCCGCCGCGTCGAACAGGTGGTCCATGTCCTGTGCGGACAGAGCCAGGCTCACGCAGCAGACGACCATGAGCAGGGCGTGCGCGGCCACCAGGCCCCGGAGCACCGGTGGCGGCGGGGTGAGCAGCGCCTGGACGCGCTGCGGCACGGGGCCGCCGGTGACGCCGAGCGCCGGGCTGGGGACCTGCTGGCCGGCCAGGGCCGCCCGGGCCACCGCGCGGGCCACCAGCCGGCGGTCGGCGACCGCGGTGGCGGCGTCCTCGTCGGCCCAGCGCTCCAGCGCGTAGGCGCCGGCGGTGGACACCCGGCGCAGCAGCGGATCGATGGCGGCCGTCACCTGCAGCAACAGGATGAACAGGTGGTGGCGGTGGCGCAGATGCGCCCGCTCGTGCGCCAGCAGGGCCCGGCGCTCGTCGGCGGTGAGCGCCCGCAGCATGCCGGAGGAGACGACGACCCTCCCCGGTGAGCCGGGCAGCGCGAAGGCGATGGGCGCCGGGTCGTCGATGACGGCCATCCCGTCGGGCGCGGTCAGACCGCGGCTCTCCCGTCGTGCGGCGAGCAGGACGCCCACCCTCCGGAAGGCACTCACCGATCCCGTCACCAGGCAACCGGCCAATACGATCCCGCACACCGCGGCGACACAAGGGGCGACGGGGGTGTGGGCGGCGAGGAAGCCCGGCGACCAGCGCCCTTCGGCGGCGACCACGGGAATCCGCCCGATCAGGGTGAAGGCCAGCATGGCCAGCGCGGCGGCCCAGCCGCCGGCTGCCACGAGTGAGGCGACCATCAGCAGCCATGACGCGAGGCGGGGCGGCAGGCGGCGGCCCGCCCAGGGCGCCGCCAGAGCCAGCACCCCGCTGACCGCGAACGGGACGAACAAACTGATGGACACCGCTCAGTCCTCCAGGTGCTCGTGCAGCAACTGCTCCAGCAATTGCTCGTCCTCCACCGGCAGCTCCGCCACGAACCGGGCCAGTACGGCCGCCCGGTCGGTGCCCTTCTCCAGCAGGGCGCGCATACCGGCCGCGACGTGCCCGGCCTCGTCGCGCGCCGGCGAGTAGAGGTAGCCGCGGCGGACGGGCTCCCGGTTGACCAGACCCTTGTCGTGCAGCCGCGACAGAATGGTGAGGACCGTGGTGAGCGCGGGGTCACCGGTCAGGCTGCCGCGGACGGTGGCGGCGGTCACCGGGGCACCGACCGCCCACAGGGCGCTCAGGACCTCGTTCTCCAGCTCACCGGGTGCTCTGCGGCTGGCCGGTCCGTTCTCCTGGGGCATGCTTGAGCTCCTTGAGCTGTGGGGGCTGTCCGGTTTGCCGGTTCGAAAACAACGTACTACAAGACGTAGAGTCAGGCCTGCCGGTGATCGCGCAGCGGGCCGGTCCGCCAGCCCCGGGCCTCCCACGCCTCCAGCAGCAGCGGGAGGGCGGCGAGGGTGTTGCGCCAGGAGTCGGTGGCCGAGGTGCAGTCGGAATCGTGCAGCAGGACGGTGCCCCCCGATCGCAGGTCGCGCAGCACGGTGTCCCGGATGCTGCGCGGGGTGGCCCGCGCCCGCCAGTCCTCGCCCCACGCGGTCCACAGCACCGGAGTCAGGCCCAGCCGCCGGCAGGCAAGGTGGGTACCCGTGGTCATCACGCCGTACGGCGGCCGGAACAGCGTCGGCGCGGCACCGGTGAGTTCACCGACCGAGTCCTGGGCGCGGGCGAGGTCGTCGTACGTGGCCCGGCTCCCGCGCAGCAGCAGCGGCCGGTGGGCCCAGCCGTGAACCGCGATCTCGTGGCCGGCGCCGGCCATCTCGCGGACCAGGCCGGGGAAGCGGACCGCCATCGAGCCGAGCAGGAAGAAGGTGGCCCGGACCCCCCGGGCGTCGAGCAGCCGCAGGAAGTGCGGGGTGGAGAGCTGGTCGGGACCGTCGTCGAAGGTCAGCGCGATGTGCCCGGGTTTGCCCTGACCGGCCAGGCCCGGCAGGAAGCGGTTGCGCAGCGGCCCGAAGCTGGAGATCACCGGGGCGGCATGCGCGGCGGCCAGCAGGGGCAGCGCGGCAACCCCGGCCCGCACCAGAGTGCTGGTGTATGAGGCTGAGTCTGTTCCCCGGGTCGTGGAGGTCATGGCCGGTCTCCGTCCAGGAAGTGGCTGAGCGTCGGGAAGTCGGCGGGAGAGTCGTTGTACGCCTCCGCCAGCGGTGCGCAGACGGCCAGCAGTGCCGTAACCGCGACGGCCACCGCTGCGGCCGGGACCCTCATCCGCCCTCTGCGCCGGTGCGGTTGGATCCTGCGGGGCAGTGCGTCGTGGTCGGCCATGGCGGCGACCGCGTCGGCGGGACCGTGCTCGGCGGCGAACAGGCTGAGCCCCCGCTCCCGCTGCGCGCGGCCCAGCGGGCCGTCGATCAGTTCGGTGAGAGTTCCGCGCAGACCGGCCCGCTCCCGGATCCACACCGCCAGCCCCGCTTCCTCCAGCGCGGCGGCGTTGGTCTGCCCGTGGCCGGGTATGCACCGGTAGCTGGCGACCGGCAGTCCCGCGGCGAAAGCCTCCAGCGAGGTGAGCCCGCCCGCGTTCTGCACCAGGACGTCGCAGGCGTGCATCAGGCCCGGCATGTCGTCGATCCAGCAGTGCACGTGATCCATGCCCTGACGCCGCAGCCGCTCGGCGAGTGACTCGTTGCGGCCGCAGACCACGACCGGGACGGCGACCCCGCTGTCCCGGATGTCGGCCGCCGCCCGCGCCACATCGCCGACACCCCAGGAACCCGCCACCAGCAGCGCCAGGGGCAAAGTCCCTCCGTCCAGGCCGAACCGCAGCCGCGCTGCCTGTCGCTGCCCGGCGGCCGGCGGGCGGAAACAGGCGCCGGCCACCGGTCCGCACACGCGGACCCGGGCCGCGCCCTGCGCGGTCGCCTGCGCTGCCGGTATGGGGTGTGCGGCCAGGTGCATGTCGACACCGGCGGCGATCCACAGTCCGTGCACCGAGAAGTCGGTGAGGTAGGTGACCACCGGGACCGTCAGCAGACCCCGCCGCCGCAGTCTCCCCAGGACCTGACTCGCGCCGGGATACGTGGAGACGACCGCGGCGGCTTGCGCCGGGAGCGCCCGCAACGTGCGCGTCTCGGCACTGCGCAGCAGGGCCCGCACCACGGGACCGGGGCCGCGGGTGTGCTCGGTTGCCCCGTAGATCCGCTGGTAGCCGGTCGGCGCGCGGGTCAGCAACTGGTGGTAGGCGCCGGCCAGCAGCGGGCCGAGCCGACCGGGCAGTACGTCGAGGAAGTCGTTCCGTTCCACCGCGAAGCCGTCGGCGGCGAGCCGGCGGCCGAGTTCGTCGGCGGCGCCGTCGTGCCCGGCACCCATGCTCGCCGAGAAGATCACGATCCGCCCCCGGGCCGGCGAGGAGTACGTCGGATCGCCGAGTGCGCCGACCGGAGCGGCGGCGTCGGGCGGAGAGGGAGGGGGCACGGCGGACAGCCTCCTTGCTGCGAGGGCACGACGGAATTCGCTTCGAGCTCGTCAGCGGGCTGGACTCCAGGCGCACGAGGAAGCCGCCACCTGGCGCCCCTCGGCGCAAACGCCGAGGCCAGGGGCTGTTCCCCGAACGTACTACACGAAGTAGAATCAAGGCCAACCGCCCCGGCCACGCGGTGACAGGGGTCCGGAGGCGGCCGTAGGTGGACTCGTACTCCAGCAGATGGGCGAGGGTGGAGACCGGGGCGATGTCGTTGACGGCCACCACCACGACCCCGGACGCCTCCCGTGCCGGCAGGGCCCCAGGTAGCTGCGGCCGATGCGCACGAAGCCGTTGATACCGATGCGGATGGTCATGGCTGTCGTTTCCTCTCGTGGGGGGTCCGGCGTCGCTGGGGGCTGAGATCCGAACGGGGCACCGCCCGGTGGGCGGTGCCCCGTTGGAGTGCGGGCCGGGCACGGTCAGCGGAGCCAGGTGTTGTCGCGGACGATGGGGAGTCGGGCCCACCGGCGGCCCAGGCCCCAAGTGGCGCCGGCCGCGGTGAAGGCGAAGAGGATCATCGCGAGGGCGTAGACGAGGTGGTAGTCCACGATCGGGTTGGACGACATGCTCGGGGCGCCGCCGGTCAGATGCTGGGCGGGCGGCCACTCGGCGGCCCACATCATCGCCATCAGGGCGGTGCCCGCCACCGCGGTGACCCGCAGGGCGATGCCGCTCATGAGGGCGACGCCGAGGCCGAGCAGGGCGAGCATGAACATCCAGTCGGTCCAGCCCTGTCCGGCGATGTGGTGGAAGAAGGACTGGAGCGGGCCGGCCGAGACACCGGACAGGAAGCCCTTGGTGGGCGAGCCACCGTCGATCCAGCCCTTGCCGGAGCCGGTGGCGTAGTGCCAGCCGAAGGCCTTGTCGAGGAACGCCCACAGAAAGATGAACCCGGTCGCGATGCGGACGGTGGCCAGCGACCTGGCGGCGAGGGCCGACCCGGTGGTGTCGGTGGTGACGGCCGTCGTGTCGTCCGCGGGCTCGGTCGTTGCCCTGTTCCAGGTGGGCAGGTGGAATCCGGTGTGCTGGCGGGTGGGCTGGTGGACGGCCATGGTGACTCCCTGTCGGTGGGTGGTTGTTCGGTACGCCATTACTGTCCTGCTGGCGGGGGTGCCGGCGCTGGGGGCCCACGGCCCGAATGCGGGGGCCGAACGGCCCTCCTCACAAGTCCGGTTGGGCCGGGCCGAACGTGGCGTCGGCCCGCCAGTGCGCGTCCAGCTAGCGGCGCGCCCGGTCCTGTCCCCCGGCAAGCGGCACGACCACCACCGGGCAGTGCGCGTGGCGCAGCAACGCGAGGGTGACCGGACCCAGTTCAGGCCCCGTCCAGCCGCGCCGGAGCTGTGCGCCGACCACGACCATGGCGGCGTCCGCCGTCGCCTCGATGAGGGCACGGCACGGCGTGGACCGTACCGATCTGCTCGTCACCGCCAGCCGCGGGCGGCTCTGGCGCAGCGGTGCGACAAGTCCTCCTGGGAGCCCGGCAACGGTCCTCGCCTGACGTTCGATCACGTCGCGTACCGGCTCGGCCGGCCCGTGCTCCGGGAGAGTCGCCGGTGCCTGCCGGTACGTCCAGGCGTGCAGGACATCGAGCCGGGACCCACGCAACTCGGCCTCTTCGAAGGCGAACAGCGCCGCGTCCGCGTCCGCGTCGCTCTCCACACCGAGCAGCACTCCCCCGGTTCGGTGTCCCGGGTGAGCGCATCGTGGGTCGGCGCCGCGCACCACAAGAAGCGGCGCGGCGCTCCGAGCCGCCGTCCGCCGGCTCACCGAGTGCAGCAACAGCCCGGCGACGCCCCCGATGCCGCGGCTGCCGACGACCAGCAGGGAAGCGTCGCCGCCCCGCTCGACGAGCACGCCGGCGGGGTCGCCGACCGCCGCCGACGTGGTCACCGACAGGCCGGGATGGCGCTGGGCAATCCGGGCCACCGCGGCCCGCAGGACCGGGCCGGCCTCGTCCAGGTCGGTGACACAGGTGATCACTTCGAGATCCGCGGTCCGCAGGCTCGCCTCGGCCGCTGCCGCGTCCAGGGCCGCGAAGGACGTCACCGATCCGTCGATCCCCACGACCACGCGTTGCTGGCTCATGTCCGCTCCTGTCCTTCGATGGGTTTCCGATTCGATCCTTGGGCCTGCCTCCGGGGCGGGGCAGGGCCGTTCGCGTCCCACTCCCGGGCCGGTCCGCCCTCATCGCGGGGCCGTTCGGCTCTCGGCGGCACTGCGCCGCACCCGCGAAGGTGAAAGCGGCGGGCGGCCGTTCGCCGGGGAAACACGTAGGAGGGACCGATCATGAGGCGCAGCAGGGTGCTCTGGAGGTGGCGGCGCAATCCGCTGTGCGGCCGCTCCTACGCGGTGGAGGGCTGGGCCCTCCTCGCGCTGAGTACGGCGGCCCTTGCCGGCGCAGCCTTGGCCGGCTCGGCCGTGGCCGGGGGCATCGACGCGCGGTACGCGGAGCAGCGGCACGACCGGCACCCCGCGACGGCGGTACTGACCGAGGACGCGGCGGTCCCCGTGACGTATGCGGCTGAGCCGCGTACCCGGGTGCGCTGGACCCTGCCCGGGGAACCGACACGCACCGGCGCCGCGCGAGTCGGCGCCGGGCTCAAGAGCGGTGACCGGGCCACGATCTGGCTCGACAGTCGCGGCAGGCCGGCGCCGAAGCCACCTTCCCCGTCGGGCGGGCAGTCGGATGCTGCCGTCACCGGAACAGCGGCGGCGCTCGGGATCTGTGCGGGCGCCCTGATCGGCGTCGGGCTCACGGCGGGCTGCTGGGAACGCCGTCGTGTCGACCGGTGGGGAGCCGAGTGGGCCCAGGTCGGCCCGCAGTGGGCCCACCGGGCTGCCTGACAGCCACCTGCCCCTTTACCCACCGGTTGGCGGCCACTTGCGCCGACCCGCCGTCCAGGAAGAGAAGGTCCCCATGAACGAGCAGATAGTGATCATCGGCGGCGGCCGGGCCGGCACGCTGGCCGCCAACCGACTGCGGACGGCGCTGAGAGGCGCCGGTCCCCGCGTCGTTGTCATCGACCGCACGGACCCCCGTGATCAGGAGCTCGGTCTGCTGGTCGCCCTCGGCATCTACGGGCCGGGATCGCTGCAGCCGCCCGAGCACCTCCAGTTGCGGGAGGGGGTCGACCTACGGCTCGCGGACGCCGCCACGGTCGATACGGAGCGCAAAGAGGTCTTCCTCACGGACGGCACCACGGTTCCCTACGACGTGCTGGTACTGGCCACCGGGCGCCACCGGTTGCCGGCCACGGCGGACGGAGGACGGCTCCCGGTGGCCGCAAGCAGGCTGCCGTCGGCAAGCCGCGCCGACGTCTTCACCCTCCTCCCCGCGGGGGCCGGGTCGTGGCCGGCGGTGGAACAGCCGATCCAGTCGCAGGTGGAATACCTGGTGAGCGGCGTCCGCCGATATCTGGACGCTGGCACCCCGCTCGGGAAGGACGTCGCCGACACGAGCGCCGGGTGAGGACAGCCGCCGGGCCGGAGGATCGGAAGACCGCCCTGGAGCCGCGGATCAGCCTGCTGGTGCTCTTCGCGCTGTCCGCACTCGCCGTACGCACCCACGTGTCGGCTGATCAACGCTGCGCGGCCAGGGCCTTTTCAGCTACGGCCGGCAACGGCCGGGGCCGGGCCGTGGCGGCGACCGCCCGAACGGTGACCACCGGGCACCGGGTCCGGCCGACGCATTCCCGCACGACCGGGCCCAGCCTGGGTGCCTGACCGACCGGCGGCAGAGTCCGGCCCGGCGCGAGCACTGGCGCGCCGTCTGCCTGCCCCAGCAGCGCGGTCACCGGTCGTCGTCCTCCGTGCGGCGTCCGGCCGCCGCAGCGTAGGGCGCCCGCAACAGCGCCGACCATCCCATTCTGTGACCGCGGACCCATCCCCACTGGGGCCGACCGGCCCCCGACAGAGCACCGGACAGCCCTGCCGCAGTCCCGTGAAGTGCCGGACGGTGGAGCTGACAGGTTCACGCGCCAGCGGACCGATCAACGGCCCACGACGCCGCGACACCCGCACGCATTCCGCCTCCGCCGTTCGCGCCGAGCGGTCGGCCCGCACCCTCAGGAGCACACCATGAAGCACCGCAAGGTCGGAAACGTCATGACGAGCGACGTCGTCCGGGTCCGCGAGACGACCCCGTTCAAGCAGGTAGCGGTTCTCCTGGCGCAGCACCGGATCAGTGGGATGCCCGTTGTCGATGACGACGAGAAGGTGGTCGGTGTCATCTCGGAGTCGGACCTGATGGCCCGCCAGGCACGCGAGCAGGGGACAGCTCTCCGGCGCCGGCTGCTGCTGAGCCCGGCGTCGAGGCGCGCCACCACGAAGGCTCTGGCCCTGACGGCCGGACGGCTGATGTCGACTCCCCCGGTGACCGTCCACGCGGACGACTCGATTGCCTTTCGGCCCGCACCATGGCCGAGCACCGGGTCGAGCGGCTTCCCGTTCTGGACGAGGAGGAGCGGCTGGTCGGGATCGTCACCAGGCGCGACGTCCTGCAGGTCTTCCTCCGCCCCGACGCCGACATCCGTGAAGACGTCATCCAGGAGGTCCTCGTCCGCACCCTGTGGCTGACCCCGCTCGCCGCGGATGTGCAGGTCGATGACGGCGTCGTCAGGCTGGAAGGCACGCTGGAGCGCGAGAGCGACGTGTCCATAGCCGGCCACGCCACGGCCCGGATCGACGGTGTCGTCGCCGTCGACAACCGCCTCGCCGGCCGCTTCGACGACTCAGCGCTGCGGGCGGTCTCCTCGACCACGCACGGCGTCACGGACGGCTGGTCGCACAGTCGCTGAATGTACTGTGCCTCCACGCGGATCACCGCGCGCCCTTTCAGTCGTCCGCGCGCCCCGACACTCCCGGGGGCCGGACGGCGCGGCGAGGGGACCGTTCGGCCCTGGTGCCGGGCGGACCCGCGCGCGATGATCGGAAGTCCTTGACGGCACCAGGCCGGCACACGACAGGTGAAGGTCCGCTCATGAGTGAGGTGCCGCGATTCTCCGCGGAGTCCCCGATCCGGGTCTTCCTCGTCGACGATCACGAGGTCGTACGCCGCGGGGTCCACGACCTGCTGGACGCGGAGCCCGACATCCAGGTGGTCGGCGAGGCCGAGTCGGCCGGCCAGGCACTGGCCCGCGGCCCCGCACTGCGCCCGGACGTGGCGGTCCTGGACATCCGCCTCCCCGACGGCGACGGGATCTCGGTCTGCCGGGAGCTGCGTTCGTCCATGCCCTCGCTGGCCTGCCTGATGCTGACGTCGTTCGATGACGACGACGCGCTGCTGGACGCGATCATGGCGGGGGCGGCCGGGTACGTGCTGAAGCAGATCAAGGGTTCCGACCTGGTCTCGGCGGTACGGACGGTCGCGTCCGGCCAGTCGCTGCTGGACCCGGCCACCACGGCCCGTCTGATGAGCAGCCTGCGCGACGACCACTCCGGCACGGGCGCCGGCCAGGACGCGCTGGCCGCGCTGTCCCCCCGGGAGCGCGAGATCCTGGCCCTCATCGGCGAGGGCCTCACCAACCGGCAGATCGGCCAGCAGCTCTACCTTTCCGAGAAGACGGTGAAGAACAACGTGTCGCGGCTGCTGGCGAAGCTCGGCGTGGAGCGCCGGGTCCAGGCGGCGGTCATCGCCTCGAACAGCGCGGCCGCACCGGGAGCCGGCAAGGACCGGCGCTGAGCGCGGGGCCGTTCGGCCCACCCTGCGGGGACTCCTGGCCCTGCCGCCCCGCTTCGCCGGCCGCGAGCCTGGTGGGAGACGGCCCGAGGAGACGATATGCACACCACAGCACTGGACGCGGCGATCCTGGAGAAGCTGATTGCGGCGGCCGTGGCGGCCCCCTCACTCCACAACACTCAGCCGTGGCGCTACCGGCTCGACCCCGACACGTCCACGATCGAGGTGCGGGCGGCCACCGAGCGGACGTTGCGGCACACCGATCCGGTGGGCCGGGGCCTGCATGTGTCGGTCGGCGCTGCGGTGTTCAACCTGCGGGTGGCGGTGGCGCACTTCGGCTGGGAGCCGGTGGTACGCCTGCTGCCCCGGCCGGCCGAGCCGGATCTGCTGGCGTCGGTACGGCTGGCGGGTCCGGTGCCCGGCGCATCCCGGCACGGGGCGGACCTCTACGACGCGGTCTGGCTGCGGCACAGCAGCCGGATGCCCTTCGCCAGCCGGGCGATTCCGGCAGACGTACTCGCCGAACTCACCGAGGCGGCGGTGGCGGAAGGAGCCGAACTGGTCGTGCCGAAGCCGAATGAGACCCGGCGAATCCTACAACTGACCGCGGAAGGCGAGTGGTTCACAGCGACCGACCCGGTGCGCCGGGCGGAGACCCGCAGCTGGGTGCGGGACGGAGCGCCGGACGGCCTGCCGGGCGCGGTGCTCGGCCCGCGAGACGCGGCCGGACACCTTCCGGTACGCGATTTCGCAGCCCTGCGGCCGGACCGCAACCGGCCGTCGGCGGCGTTCGAGCCGCACCCGGTGATCGCGGTGCTGTCCACCCGGCACGACCGCCGTGCGGACTGGCTGCGCGCCGGCCAGGCGCTGGAGAACATCCTGCTGACCGGCACCGTGCACCGCCTGCGCGCCTCACTGCTCCACCAGGCCCTGGAATGGCCGGACATCCGCTGGGCGCTGCGCGACCCCCGTGCCGGTATCGGGCACGTTCAGATGCTTGTCCGCCTCGGTTACGGCGCCGAGGGCCCGGCGAGCCCCCGCCGACCGGTGCACGATGTCCTGGACGCCGGCCGCGAGGGCTGACAGCGCCCCGGGGACTACTGTCCCCCGGCGGGCGGGAGCGGCACGCGCCACACCAGGCGGGTGCCGCCCCCGTCACCGCTGCCCCCGTCGCCGCCGCCCGCTGTCATCTCGCCGCCGCGGCGGTCCGCACGCTCGGCCAGGTTCCGCAGCCCGCTGCGCCGGCCGCCCTCCGGCAGTCCGGTGCCGTCGTCCGCCACGGTCACGGTCAGCCGGCCCGGGGAGACGGCGAGCGAGACCTCGACAGCCGACGCGTGCGCGTGACGGGCCACGTTGGACAGCGCCTCCTCCAGTACCGCGACCACGTCCTCCGCCACCGTCTGCGGCACATCGGTGTCGATCAGTCCCTCCATCCGCAGGGACGGCGTGAAACCGAGGGTCCGGGCCGCTGATTCGACGGCGGTGACGGCGCGTGCCCGCAGGCTGAGGCGTTTGCGGTCGGCTTCCTTCGCGCGCAGGCCGAAGATCGTGGAACGGATGATCTTGATCGTCTCGTCCAGGTCGTCCACCGCCCGCATCACCCGTTCGCTGGCCTCGGGGTGGTCGATGAAGCGCAGCGAACTCTGCAAGGTCATCCCGGTGGCGAAGAGCCGCTGGATGGCGAGGTCGTGCAGATCGCGGGCGATGCGGTCGCGGTCTTCCAGCAGCGCGACTTGTTCGGCGACCCGGCGGCGCTCGGCCAGCTCCATGGCCAGCGCCGCCTGCCCGGCGAACGCGGCCAACGGCGCCGTCTCGTCGTCGGTGAACGGCAGCGCGTGCTCGGTGCGGCCCAGCAGCAGCACACCCCGCACCCGGTCCTCGGCCACCATGGGGACGGCCACCACCGGTCCGAGCCCGCTCCACCGCGGGGGCCCGACGGTGACCCGCGGGTCCTTGCGGATCTCGCCCGTGGTGATGGATCCCCCGGCGGCCAGCGCCGCTCCCATGAAGGACCCCTCCACCGGCAGCACCAGGCCCTGGTGTTCCCCGGAGTCCATCCCCACCGCGATCGCCACCTGCAGATCCGTGGTCTCCCCGAAAGGCAGCGCCATCACGCCGAGATCGGCCCCGAGGATGCGGCTGGCGTGCTCGACGACGCCCCGCAGTACCACCCGCTCGTCGGCGCCGGACAGCAGGTCGCCCACGATCCGGGCGTTCGCCTCCAGCCACTCCTGCCGGTCGCGGGCGGCCTTGTACAGGCGGGCGTTCTCGATGGCGACGCCAGCGGCTACCGCCAGCGTGCGCAGGACCGTCTCGTCCTCGCCGTCGAAGTCGGCGCCGCCGCGCTTCTCGGTGAGGTAGATGTTCCCGAACACCTCGTCGCGCACCCGGATCGGCACACCCAGGAACGAGTGCATCGGCGGATGGCCGGCCGGGAAGCCGTACGACGCGGGATGCTCGGAGAGCTCCGTCAGCCGCAGCGGCTCCGGATGGCGGATCAGCTCACCGAGAAGGCCGTGGCCGGACGGCAGCGGCCCGATCTCCCGGGCCTTGTCGGCCGAGATCCCGCTGGTCAGGAATTGGGAGAGCCGGGTGCCCTCGATGACTCCGAGGGCTCCGTACTCCGCGTCGACCAGGATCACCGCGGACTCCACGATCCGCCGCAGCACCTGTGCCAGATCCAGTTCGCCCCCGACGGACAGCACCGCTTCCAGCAGGCTGTGCACCCGGTCGCGGGTGCCCCGCACCGCGTCGATCCGGACCTGCAGCTCCTCCAGCAGCTCGTCCAGCTGAAGCCGCGGCAATCGTGCCGCCTCGTCGCCCACAGGTCCTCCACTCGGAACGGCCCGCGCGCACCGTGAACTGTCCTGGTCACGGTAGTCGGTCCGGACACGGGGGCGGAAGCCGATGGGGCTGCGGCCCACGGGGCGGGAAGCGCCAGCCGGATGAGCGCCTCGGGTACGCCCGGCAGGACGGACTGCTGGGCCGCGCGGCGCAGAGTCCGGCAGGTCAATGCTACCGAGTTCGCGCACGGCGGCCGCGCTCGCCCGCACCGCCGGCAGATCCGAGTCGTCGATCATCACCGGCAGGTGACTCCGTGCGAACGCCTGCTCCGTCGTGACGGGGAACGCGCCGGAGCCACTGCCGCGGGAGTCGGCACCGTGCTCGTTCATCCGTCGGGCCCGCACCGGACGGCCCCCCGGACAGGCACCGGCCGGCCCCCGCGCGGGGGCCGTTCGGCCCACGACGGTCCGGCGGTGCCCGCCCGACGATAAGGACATGGACGGCGCGGCGCAGGCGCGAGCCGGCGGGCGCCCCATCAGAGGGCTGGAGAAGACCATGACGACGAAGCTGATGACGATGACCGGGCGGCTGGCCGCCCTTCCCGATGAGCACCTCGGCCGGCTGACGGCACTGGCCCGCGAGGTGGAGTTCCCCGCGGGGCAGCTCGTCTTCGAAGAGGACAGGACCGCCGACCGCTTCTGGATCATCCGCGACGGTGACATCGCTCTGGAGCTGCGCGTTCCGGGCCGGGAGGCCGCCACCATCGAAACACTGGGCCAGGGTTCCCTGCTGGGCTGGTCGTGGCTCTTCCCGCCGCGGCGCTGGCACCTGTCGGCCAAGGCGCTGACCGACGTCCGCGCCTTCGAGTTCGACGCGCATGCGGTGCGGCAACTGTGCCGGGAGCAGCCGGAGTTCGGCTACGTCTTCGTGCTCGCCTGCGCCGAGGTCATCGGCCACCGGCTGGAGGACGCCCGCACCCGACTGCTCGACCTGTACGGGCCGTACGGCAGCGGCCTGCCCCGCTGACCCCACCGCGACCGATCAGCAGGCCGAACGGCGCCGTCCCTTCAGCGGACCCGGTCGCTTCCCGGCCCGGTCGGCGCCGGGCAAGGATTTCGGCCTCGCCTGCCGGGCGCGCCCGACGGCACCGCACCGGCAGCTCAGAAGAAGCTGAGAAGTTGGCGTGGAAGGCTGCGATCTCCTCGCGAGCGGCGCCGGCCGGGTTGTCCTGCGGGCTCGCCGCGCACGTCCCCTTCCTCGGAGATACGCCCATGAGCCTGACGCACATCGACGGTCTGCCAGCACATGTCCTGTTCGTGCACTTCGTCGTGGTGCTGGTGCCGTTGACGGCGCTGGCCGCGGTGGTCTGCGCGATCCAGCCCCGGTACGCCCGGCGACTGGGACTGGTGCTGCCGTTGCTCGGCGTGGTGACACTGGGGCTGGTACCGGTCACGACACACGCCGGGGAATGGCTGGAGTCCCGGGTGGGCGACGACCCGCTGGTGCGCAAGCACACGGAGCTGGGCGACGGTCTGCTGCCCTGGGCCATCGGTCTGTTCCTGGTGACGGTCGCGGTCTGGTGGCTGGGGCGCCGTTCGGCACAGCCCGAGGAGACGGCCGCGGACCGGCCTTCGGCCGGCGGCGCGCGGTGGACCTCGCCGACCGTGGTGCGGGTGACCGCAGTGGTGCTGGCCGTCGCCGTCTCTGCCGGAGCCGTTGTGGACGTCTACCGGATAGGCGAGTCCGGCGCGAAGGCGGCCTGGCACGACAACTACGACACGTCCGGCGCCGGCAAGCAGGGTTGACGGGCCGACGGCCCGGGGCCAGCGGACGCACACCGAATCACCCCGACATCGGACGACGCCCGGGGAGGCTGACGGCGAACACCGTGGCTCCCGGGCGGCTCCGCACGTCGGCGGTGCCGCCGTGCGCCGCGGCCACCGCGGTGACGATCGCCAGGCCGAGTCCCGCGCCGTGCCCCCCGGGTCCCGGGCGGGTGTGGTCGGCGCGCGCGAAGCGCTCGAACACGGTGCCCTGGATGTCCGCGGGTATGCCGGGACCGTCGTCCTCGACCACGAGCCGGGTGGTCTCATCGTCCTGGCGGAGCCGGATGGTGACACGGGTGCCGGCCGGGGTGTGCAGGCGGGCGTTGGCCAGCAGGTTGCCAGTGATCTGCTGGAGTCGCAGCGCGTCCCCGTCCACCGTGACCGGATCCTGGGGGAGATCGAGGATCCAGCGGTGCCCGGGGCCCGCCGCGCGCGCGTCGTCGACGGCGTCCAGGACGAGCCGGGTGAGATCGACCGGCTCGCGGTCCAGCGGCCGGCCGGCGTCGAGGCGGGCCAGCAGCAGCAGGTCGTCGACCATGCCGCCCATCCGGACCGACTCGGCGGTGATCCGCTCCAGCGCGCGCGACACCCCGGGCGGCACCGGGTCCGGATGAAGCCCGGCCAGCTCGGCGTGGCCGCGGATCGAGGCGACAGGGGTGCGCAGCTCATGGCTGGCATCGGCGGCGAAGCGGCGCAGCCGTTCCTCGCTGGCGTGCCGCTTGCCCAGCGCGCTCTCGACGTGGCCCAGCATCCGGTTGAGGGCGATGCCGACCTGGCCGACCTCTGTCCGTGGGTCGGTGTCCGGGACCCGGTCGGGCAGCGCCACCTCGCCGCTGGCCAGCGGGAGCGCGGTCACCGACGCCGCGGTGGCCGCGACCCGGTGCAGCGGCCGGAGCGACCACCGTACCCAGAACGCTCCCGCCGCGCCGGCGATCAGCAGCGCGCCGCCGAAGACCGCCGCCTCCACGGCCACCAGGCGGGTCACGGCGTCCTCCACACCGCTGAGCGGCAGCCCGGTCACCAGCACATCCCCGTCGTCCCCGTCGATGGCCTTCACCCGGTAGTCGTCCAGTGCCGACAGATCCAGCTTGTGGCTGCGGCCGTCGACCGGGACCCCGGCGATGGCCGCCTTGTCGCCCGCGGTCAGCGTCACGGAGGTGTCGGCCCCGGACCGTACGACGCCGGCCGCGGTGACCTTGCCGTGCAGCAGCCGGGCACCGAAGGTGCCGGGGGCCTGGCGGCGGGTGTCCACGTGGGCGTTGTCCCCGTCCGGCTCCCCCGGCCCGCGGTGTTCGAGGCTGGCCGGGAGCGTTCCGCCGGCCTGGGTGAGCTGCTGGTCCAGCCGCTCGGTGAGGAAGGACCGCAGCGTGACGACGGCCGCGATCCCCACCGCGGCACAGCTCAGCGCGAGCAGGACCACCAGGCCGCTGGTGAGCCGGGCTCGCAGGGTGTGCGGCAGCAACCGTCTCACCGCGGCACGGCCCGCAGCACGTAGCCGGCCCCGCGCACGGTGTGGATCATCGGCTGGCGGCCCGCGTCGATCTTGCGGCGCAGGTAGCTGATGTAGAGCTCCACCACGTGGGCCCGGCCGCCGAAGTCGTAGGACCACACCTGCTCGAGGATCTGCGCCTTGCTCAGCACCCGGCGCGGATTGCGCATGAGGTAGCGCAGCAGCTCGAACTCCGTCGGTGACAGGTCGATCGCCTCACCGGCACGGGCCACCTCACGGGCGTCCTCGTCGATGGTGAGATCGCCGACCACGAGCAGCGCCGCGTCGTCGCGCGCCCGGGTCATCCCGGCCCGGCGCAGCAGGCCGCGCAGCCGCGCCAGCACCTCCTCCAGGCTGAAGGGCTTGGTCACGTAGTCGTCACCGCCGGCCGTGATCCCCGCTATCCGGTCCTCCACCGCGTCCCGGGCGGTCAGGAAGAGCACGCACACGTCGGGCCGGACCGCCCGCAGGTCCCGCAGGGCGCTCAGCCCGTTGCCGTCGGGCAGCACGACGTCCAGGACCACCGCGTCCGGCTCGAAGCTTCCGGCCTCGGCGAGCGCGGCGGCGACGTCACCCGCGGTGCGGACCTGCCAGCCCTCGTAGCGCAGCACCCCGGCGAGCACCTCCGTCAGGTCCGGCTCGTCGTCGACGACGAGGACTCGGACAGGGGAGCCGTCAGGCCGGGTGAGAGGCGCGGGCCGAGCGCGCGGTGCGGTGTCCATGGTCCTTCCAGCATCCCTCAGCGCGGCGGCGTCGCGGCGCCCCGCTTCCTCTGTATCGGCTGTGAGCCTATTTCTCTCATGACCACCGCATACAGCCCGGGCCCGACGCGGCACGCGGTGGCGCCGACCGGGCGAAGCGGCCCGCAATCCGGCTCGCCAGGCCCTCGAAGGACACCTGCCAACGGGCAGGGCCTACGGGGCAGGCCCGGAGTCAGTACCGATCCCTCGGGGGATGTCGCGCGACCGAGTGGTCGCGCCGCATGCAGGGGCAATGTCGCCGCGACGGCACCCTGCTGGGCTCGCAGGTGTTCGGCGGTAGCTACCCGGCAGGCGGCAGTTGTGGTGCATTCGACAATGGCGGTGGACACGGGAGACCTCCGGGGACGGGTGCAGCGCACGCGGCGATCGGGATGGCCCCGGCCTCACGCCGCCCCATGCGTCCAGACTCCGGCGGCCGGACGCGTTCTCGCCCGCACGGACACCCCGGCCTGTCACTGCCGTGTGCGAGTCTGCTGCCTGAACAGAGATCATCAGCGGTGGAGGGGGAACAGCCGTGTCCGACGGCATCGGGTGGCTGCTGGAGCCGTACCTGGTCGACTGCGTGACCTTCGCAAGCGGCATACCGCCCGCCGCGCTTGCCGCGCGACTCGGCTCCGGTGCTGGCGAGGAGGCCCGCCCCGGCTCGGCGCAGGACGCGGAGGAGGCGCTGGGCAGTGGGGCGCTCTGCGTCGCCCGGGTGGGCGAGGTGGCCGGGTGGGCCTTCGCGGTGGAGTACGGCGACGCCGTCGGCGCGACCGGGGGCGGCCTCGCCGCGGTGTCACGCGGTGGCGTGGCTGCCGTCAACTTCCTGCTGACGCCGTGGAGCCCGCCCTCGCTTTTCCGTCACTACCTGGATGGCGCGTACGTCACCGGCTTCGGCGTGGGCAAGGAAGCAATGCGGTACGGTGCGGAACCGGGCCTGCTCGTTCCCGCGCTGGAGGCGCTGGGCGTCCTACCCTCCGGGCCACAACTGGACCAGCGCGGCATGCGGTTGACCATGCTCGCGATCCAGGACCACTTCGGCCTGCGCCTGCCGCGGCGTCAGATCCTCGACGGAAAGCTGCCGATGTACCACCTGCGCTAGATTTCCGTGGGAGTACTGCGTATGTCGTGGTCAGCGGGCTGGTGGCGGTGAGTGCTGCCGGGCTGCGGCGCGGCCGGGGGCACCCCGGCTACCGTCACCGCCGACCCGGGGCTGATGCCTCCGAGGGCCGCCGGCCCGGCAGGGGGTTAAGCTGCCCCGATGACCGTGGCCTTCTCGGACGCCTTCTTGCACGCCGCCGAATACCACGCGGCCTGGGGCGTACAGCAGCTGGAAATGATCGACCAGGCCTTCCCGGCTGGGCCGTGGACGGCGGATCTGGAACAGTGCCGCTACGAGTCCGGCGGCCGAAGCCTCCGGGTGGGACTGCTGGGCAGCTACGACCTGGCCGAGCAGACCTGGCTGTGGGGCTGGGCCAATCCGGGGCTGCGCGGCAGTGAAGTGGCCGCCGCCAGCGCGCGAATCCCCGAGTTCGGCCGTCGTCACGGCATCGTGGAGCTGCAGCAGGAGGACGTGGCGCTGGCCCGTTTCGACGATCCGCGCCGCGCCGCTGAGGCGCTGGCCTTCCTCGGCATGGCCGTGCTCGGCGCGCCCGGCTACATCGGCCAGGAGGCCGGTCCGGAGACCCGGGTCTACTTCGTGCCGCAAGACCCGCAACTCCAGCCCGCGCGGCTTGACCCGGTCGCGATGCCGCGCCATCTCCTCACTGGCGCACAGCTTTTCGCACGCTCGCCGCGGCTGGTGGTCAACGGCTGGTTCGCCCTGCACGGCGTCCCGGTGCAGGAGGCCGCCGACCGGATCACCGCGCCTTTGCCCAGCGGGGGTGCGGCGGTGGTCTCCTTCGACTCCGTCGGCCGCATCTCGGGCATCAACGCCGGACCGGTTTCTGCCTAAGGGCTGTCCCGCAATCCCCGGCGGGCGCGCGACGACAGCTACGGCACCTCGCTGCGTTGTCGGGCCCGTCCGAATACGACCCGGTATGAGGACGACCTCCCCCAGCTATCGCTGGGAGGTGCCCCCACCGCCTTGCGATGCACCGCATCTGACGCCGCACGCTGATCCACCGCGGATTACGGGACAGCCCTTAGGCACGAAGGTGTGACCGCACGGCCTGGAGTGGTGGCACTTCGGGCAGTCCGCCGTCCGCATGGACGATGCGTCGACGGGCCTGCGGGAACGGGGATGTGACGACCTGCCCTTGTGGATCGGGGGCCGGTTCGGCCGGGTGGACGCCCGGCGCCGGATGCGGGACCACGTCCGTGGACTTTTTGGTTCCGTGGGCCGCAAGAACGGCTGGCAGCTCGCCGAATACGCTGGTCATGCCACCCCCGACGGACTGCACCATCTGCTGTCCCGCGGCCGCTGGGACGCCGACGAGGTCCGCGACGACCTGCAGGCATACGTCGCCGAGCACCTCCGCCGGGGTCCAGCGGCGGTTCTCAGTAAAGCCGGCACCGCCGGCCGTACTGAGAACTGCCAGATCGGGGTCTTCGCCGCCTGCGCATGGCCGAGGCGGTCCGTTCCTGACCGGCCGCGCGCGGTCCGGCGCGGGGTCCGGCGTTCCCGCCGGCGACCCGCGCCGGGTCGCGCCGGGTTACGCCGCGGACTCTGCGGCCGGTTCAGTGCGGTAGATATCGGCCGCTTCCGGCACCGTCGACACCCCCAGTTCCGCCGCCACGTCCGCCAGTGCTCGGGCGGCGACCGCCGGGTCGTGCCGGCCGTCGGCGGTGAAGTACGGCGCCACGTACCGCTCGTAGTGCCGGCGTGCCTCCTCCCGGCTGAGGCCGGGGACGAGGTCGTTGACGTAGCGGACGGCGAGGTCCGGCTCGTCGTGGATGGTGCGCAGCGCCCGCCGATTGGCCCGCACCAGGGCCTGGACCGCCGGGTCGTCCGGCGAGGTGCGGCTGGAGTCCACGGCGATGCCCACGGTGGGGATCCGGAAGTGGTCCCCGACGAAGGCCAGCAGCCGCAGCCCGTTCTCCGCGGCCGTCACCTCGGGTGCCAGGGTGCTGCCCACGAACGCGGCGTCCAGCGTGCCCGCACGCAGGGCGCGCAGGTGGCGGACGTAGTCGCCCGGCGGCATGACGACCGGCTGGATGTCGTAATCCGGATCGAGGCCGTGGCCCCGCAGGACGATGCGGGAGAAGCATCCGGGCGCGGTCCTCGGCCCGTGGACGCCGATCCGGCGGCCCTTCAACTCCTCGACCGACGTGAACTCGTCGCGGGCGAGCAGCCAGAACAGCGGCCGGTGGGTGTTGACGGACAGCACCGTCCACGGGATCCGGTCGGTCACCCGTGACAGCACCGCGCGGCCCAGCCCGATGGTGGCGCCCTGCCGGACCCGTTCGGTGTCCCAGGCGCATCCGTCGCGCAGCGCGACGTGGACGCCTTCCTGCTCGTAGTAGTTCTCCTGGTCGGCCACGTAGGCGACCAGTTCCTCGTGGATGCCCAGCCCGACATGGGTCAGGTCGATGGTGTGCACAGTGGCGAACTCCTTTCCGGGAGGCGTCAGTCCATGGCCATTCCGCCGTTGACCGGCGCGGTGGTGCCTGTGATGAATCCGCTGTCGTCACCCGCGTAGAAGGCGACGGCGCGGGCCACGTCGTCGGGGGAGGCGATCCGGCCCAGTGCCGTCAGGGCGGCCTGGCGCTGTTTGTGTTCCTGGCTGAACAGGTGGGCGTGGCTGGTGTCGTCCACCGGGCCGGGGGACACCACGTTGACGGTGATCCCGCGCGGTCCCAGCTCCTGGGCGACGTAGCGGGCGAACTGGCTCAGGGCCGCCTTGGAGGTGCCGAGCGTGATCATGCGCTCGCGCGGTATCCGGCTCAACACGGTGCCGAGGAAGACGATCCGGCCGTATCCAGCCGCGGTCATGCCGGGGACGACGGCTTTCGTGACCAGGAAGGCGGCTCGCATCTCCTGTTCCAGCTTGCCGCCCAGCTCGTCCCAGGACAGGTCCTCGAACGACGTGATCGCGTACGGGATCAGGGCGTTGTGGACCAGGACCTCCACCTCGCCCAGGGCGTCGCGGACCTGCTCGACCATTGCGCGCACCGCGGACTCGTCGCGCACGTCGGCGCGTACCGCCAGCGCCCGCCCGCCCGCGGACTCGATGGACGCGACGACGGCCTCCGCCTCGTCCTGACTGCTGCGGTAGTTGACCGCTACGCGCATGCCGCGCGCCGCCAGCAGCCGGGACACGGCCGCCCCGATCCCCCTGCTGCCGCCCGTGACGAGGGCGACCCTGCCGTCCTGTTGAACGTCCGTCATTCCGACCTCCGGGGAGCTGCGCACGGGCTCGGTGGCGACGACCGGTCGACCGGTCCGGGCCGGCCGGACGGAAGAGGCCGGCCGGACGGAAGGGGCGGGCCGCCGCGCGGGACCAGCGCGCCGCGGAGCAGCACGTCGACGGTCTCGCGCAGCAGCTCGGCCGCGCTCCGGTCGAGGGCCAGCGGCAGTTCGGAGCTGAACAGCCGTTCCAGCGCGCCGCGTGCGATGACGCTCAGCAGTTCGGGCGGCGTGCTCAGCTCGCCGAGCCGCCGGCCGGTCCGGAACAGGTCGTCGATCCGCCGGTACACCACCTCCTCGACGCGCTGCTCCACGTACGCCCTGAGCATCGGATCACCGCGCCCCCACAGCAGTTGGGGGGCACCGATCCGTGACAGCTCCCCGCCGGCGGCGATCAGGAAGTGCTCCACCTGGCGTTCGAACGGGGCGTCCTTGGAGGCCGCGACCGCGTCCGCGAGGGCCGTCTCGACCCGGGCGAACTGCCGGTCCAGCACGGCCGCGAGGAGGCTGCGCTTGCCGGGAAAGTGGCGGTAGATGGTTTTTTTGCTGATACGGAGTTCTTGGGCGAGGTCGTCCATGCTGGTGCCGCTGAAGCCGCTGGTGAAGAACAGCCGTTCGGCGGCGTCCAGTACCAACGCAGGTACATCCGGGTTGACCAGCGTGGAAACTTTGGAACCTGGTTGCGTTTCCATGGTTCGGACCCTACACGCCGTGCCGCGGCGGTGTCACTGCCCCCGGCCGGCCCACGAAGGCCCTGGTGGGCGGCGGTGGTCGGGACGGGTCGGCGGGAACGTGGGCCGTCCGGACAGGGGGTGGGCACGCGTCAGCCGCACGCGGCAGCGGCCGGGATGTCCGGTTCGCAGCGCCGGCACATCGGGGCCCGGGTGCGGGCGGCGTCACCGGTAGCTTCGCGCGCGGGGCGGGGCGGCGGCATCGCCTATCCGGGCGATCCCTGCCGCTGCTGCTGGATCGCCAACCGGGTCAGCTCGACCCGGGTGTTGATGCCCAGCTTGGAGAAGACGTGCTTGAGGTGGGTGTTGACCGTGTGGACGGACAGGTAGAGCCGGTCGGCGATGGCACGGTTGGTCAGGCCGTCCACGACCAGCGGGACGACCTTCAGCTCCGACTCGGTGAGGCTCTCCCAGCCGGAGGTCGCGGCCGGGCGGCGCAGTGCCGCACCGGACCGCACCCCGGCCTCCCGCAGGCGGTGGCGGATCCGTTCCAGGTCGCGCACGGCGCCGGCCGCGGACGCCAGCTGCGCCGCCTCCTCCAGGTACGGCGCCGCGGGCCCGGTGTCGCCGGCGGCGGCCAGCAGCGCGCCGAGGTCCTCGCTGGCCGAGGCGAGGGCCAGCCGCCGGATGCCCCGCCGGTGGCCGGCGACCGCGGCCGACAGCGCTGCCCGGTCGCGGTGCAGCAGACCGTCCATGTGGGCGCGCACGGCCCGCACGACGTGCTGGCTGTCGTCCGTCCGCACGAGCCGGCGCGCCGCGTCCGCCACCACCTCCGCGGTCTCCCGGTCGCCGCCGCGCAGCGCCAGCCGGACCACGTACGGCCACTGGGCGGGCGGCAGCGCGAGCAGCCGCGCCGGATCCCCCGATCCGTAGACGGCCCGGAGGGCCGCCGCGGCCGCGGTGGGCCGGCCCTCGGCGTCGGCCAGCCGGGCCCGGCCCAGCGCGACCCACGGGCCGTAGGGCGAGCCGCCCGGGCCGGAGTCAGCCTCGGCGGATCGCAACTGCTCCTCCGCCCGGGCCAGGTCACCGCGGTGGACGCTGATGGTGGCAAGCACCGAGCGGGCCAGCGGGATCGCCCGGGTGATCTCGAGCGCGTCCGAGACGGTGAGGCACGCCTCGGCCTCGACCGCGGCGTCGTCCAGTGCCCCGCGTTCGAGCAGCACGGTGGAGCGGGAGGCGTGCCAGTAGGGCAGTGACCAGCCGAGGCCGAGGGCCTCGGCTTCGCGCTGGCCGTCGCGCAGCACCCGCTCGGCGTCCGCCAGCCGGTCGGTGGAGGCGAGCACGGTGGCCAGCCACAGCGCGGGAATACGCGGCGGTCGCAGGCGCAGGACGTCCGGCTCGGCGTCCGCCCGACCGGCGGCCCGCTCGGCGAGGTCCAGGGCGCGGGCCAACCGCCCGCGGTAGAACGAGGTTTGCGACTGGAAGACCATGACACTGACCAGGACGGACGGGTCCTCGCTGCGGTAGGCCGCCTCGACGAGTCCGGTGTTCCGCTCCGCCGCGGCGATGTCACCGAGGTAGACGTGTCCGGTCGCCTTGGTCTTCAGCAGCCGGGTGGACAGCTCCGACGACAGGCCGGGCAGGGTCAGCGCGCGGCTCAGGTGCGTCATCGCGGCGGCGTCGTCGCCGGCCGCTTGATGGATCTCGGCGGCCACCAGGCGCAGCGCGGCCTCCTGCGCCGGACGCAGGCCGCCGGAGATGGTGGCGTCCACCAGTTCCAGGGCCTCGTGGACACGGCGCGTCCAGCCGAGCTGCTCGGCGGCCTCGGTGAGCAGTTCGACGCGCCGTTCGTCGTGCGCCGGCAGCAGCCCGGCCGCCTTCTGGGCCAGGTCCGCGGCGGCCTCCGGCGCAGCCGAGGCCAGCTCGCGGACGGTCTCGTGCAGCGCCCGGACCGACGCGTCGTCCACCGGTCCGCCGGCCAGGACGACATGCCAGGCCACGTCCGCCGCCCGGCCGCCACCGTCCCGCAGAATGTCGCCCGCCTCCCGGTGCAGCGCCGACCGCACCGCGGGCGGCAGGCCGTCGTACACCGCCTGCCGCATCAGGTCGTGCCGGAAGGCGAGCCGGCCGCCGGCCGCCAGCAGGTCCGCGTCGAGCAGGTCGTCCACCGCCGACAGCAGGCCGCCGACCGGGCGGCCGAGCATCCGGGCCGCGGTGGCCAGGTCGAACTCCCGGCCCAGCACCGAACCGACCTGCAGCAGCCGCAACGCCTCCTCGGGGAGCCGGCGCAGGCGCACCTCGACACTGCGCCGGAACCCGGCGGGGATGTCCTCGCGCACCGGGCCGGCCGTCCCGGCCGCGGTGCTGAGCGCGTCGGTGTCGACCAGGGCCCGCAGCAGCTCGATCGCCAGGAAGGGGTTGCCCCCGGCGCCCCGCAGCCAGCGGGACAGCGCCGGCGCCGGCGCCGTCCCGAGCACGTCGGTGGCGATCCGGTGCAGCTCGTCCGGCGGCAGCGGACCGACGGCGAGCCGCAGGGCCCCCTGACGCTCCAGCGTCTCCCGGGTGCGCTCGGCGATCGGCCGCCCGCCCTCCGGACGTATCGCGAGCGCCCACAGCACCCGGGACGCGGACAGCCGCGCGGGCAGCGTGCGCAGCGCGAACAGCGTGGCCGGGTCGGCCCAGTGCGCGTCGTCCACCAGGACCGCGACCGGCGCGGTCTGCGCCCGCCCCTCCAGCGCGTCGGCGATGTCATCCAGCAGCCGCAGCCGCTGGTCGTCGGTGACCACCGGCCGCGCGCCGGCCGCTGAGCCCAGTACCGCGGCGTGCAGTGCGGCCAGCGGCGCGTACCGGTCGAGTTCGTCCGCGCGCACCCACAGCACGTCGAAGCCGGCCTGCCGAGCCAGCTCGTCCAGGTACGACAGCAGCCGGCTCTTGCCGACGCCGGGCGCGCCTTCCAGCAGCGCGCACCGGCTGCGCCCACCGCGGACGCCGTCCACCGCCGCACGCAGGGCTGCGATCTCCTGCTCCCGCCCGCGGACCGGAAGCGCGGTCGCCGCGGACGCGGCGACCGTCCGGGAGTCGGCGCCGTCGTTGTCGAGCATGGCGCAAGCATGCCCCACCGCCCGGAGCCCCTCAACGGCGCTTTCCGCCGCCGCCGCTGTTTCACCCCGGGTGATCCGCGGCCGGCGGCGGCCGCGTCACCCCGATCCGCCCGATGCTGCTGATCCGCTTCCCGTACGAGCAAAGGAGCCCGACGTGCGTACAGGCAAGGACTACCTGGCCGCCCTCGACGACGGCCGGAAGGTCTGGGTGGGCGACGAACTCGTCGACAACGTGGCCACCCACCCCCGGACACGCGCCTACGCGCACCGCATCGCGGAGTTCTACGACCTGCACCACCGCCCCGACCTGCACGACGTGATGACCTTCCTGGACGACGACGGCGTCCGCCGGTCCATGACGTGGTTCCAGCACCGCAACAAGGAGGACCTGCAGCGCAAGCGGCGCTACATGGAGACGGTGCTGCGCGAGCTCGGTGCCGGCGCGACACCCCGTACCCCCGACGTCAACAACTACCCGCTGCTGACGTACGTCGACGACCCGACGCCGTGGAGCAGCCAGTCGGTCGGCACCGCAGGCCGCGACCTCACCCCCGGGATCCTCGACTTCTGGCGCACGGTGCGCGACGGCGACCTCAACGCGACGCCGGCGTTCGTCGATCCGCAGACGGACCGCTCACGCGAGTCGGCGCAGGCGGAGTCGCCCGCGCTGCGCGTCGTCGGCACCTCGGACGAGGGCATCACCGTCCGCGGGGTGAAGGCGATCAGCACCGGCGTCGCCTTCGGCGACTGGATCCACATCGGGGTGTTCTACCGCCCCGGCATCGTGGCGGAGCAGGTGGTCTTCGGCGCGGTGCCGGTGAACGCCCCCGGGGTCACGGTGATCTGCCGGGAGAGCAACGTCCGCGACGGCGAGGAGACCGAGCACCCGCTCGCCTCGAAGGGGGACGAGCTGGACAGCATCATCCTGTTCGAGGAGGTGTTCATCCCCTGGGACCGGGTCTTCCACATCGGCAACCCGCAGCACGCGTCGCTGTACCCGCAGCGGGTCTTCGACTGGCTGCACTATCAGGCGCTCGTCCGCCAGATGGTCCGTGCCGAGCTCATGCTCGGCCTGGCGCTGCTGATCACCGAGCACATCGGCACCTACCAACTGCCGCCGGTGCAGAGCCGGATCGCCCAGTTCGCAGGCTTCCACCTGACGCTCAAGGCGCACGTGATCGCCGCCGAGGACGAGGGGTTCACCACCCCCGGCGGGCTGTACAAGCCGAACGTCCTGATGTTCGACTTCGGCCGCGCCTACTATCTGGAGAACGTCGCCCGCATGGTCAACGAGGTCATCGACCTGGCCGGCCGCGCGTCACTGATCTTCCCGACCGAGGGGCAGTGGCAGCAGGCCGAACTGCGGCCCTGGCTGGAGGCGTTGCAGACCGGACCGGTGGGCAGGCCGCACGACCGGCTCAAGATCAGCCGGGTGATCCGCGACCTGTTCCTGTCCGACTGGGGCGACCGCATCAGCACTTTCGAGAACTTCAACGGCACGCCACTGCTGGCCATCCGCACCCTCACCATGAAGCGCGCCGAGCTCTCGCCCGGCGGGCCCGTCGCGGATCTGGCCCGGAAGGTCTGCGGGATCAGCGGCGCGGACCAGGCGGACGAGACCGCGTACACCACGCAGGCCGACTACGCCCGCCGGCAGGACGCCTCGTAACGGCGGCGGGCCCGGGTCAGAGCGCTCCGCACTCCCGGGCCCGG
Source organism: Streptomyces sp. DvalAA-14 (assembly GCF_900091855.1). Classification (GTDB taxonomy): domain Bacteria; phylum Actinomycetota; class Actinomycetes; order Streptomycetales; family Streptomycetaceae; genus Actinacidiphila. The sequence continues at coordinate 50 of NZ_FMCH01000348.1, read as the reverse complement.
GCGACCGCGCCGCTGCGGCTGTGTGCGTCGAGCTTGCGGAAGACCGAACG
>NZ_FMCH01000191.1 GCF_900091855.1 Streptomyces sp. DvalAA-14 | reverse complement strand
CGCTCGGACGCCGGGGCGGGTCGGGCGGACGGCGTGTCCTGGCTGGCTGCGCGGCCGCCCGTCCGGCTGCCTGACTGCCTGACTGCCTGTGAGGCTGTCCGGGCGTTCCTGGCTGCCGGCCCGGCTACATGTGATCGGGCGCGCTGATGCCGAGCAGATCCAGGCCGCCGGTCAGCACCACGCCCGTCGCGTCGGTCAGGCGGATCCGGGCGCCGTGGGCGGCCGAGGGTTTCTCGTCCCCCTTCGGCAGCGGCGGGCACTCGTCGTGGAACCGGAAGAACGCGTCCGCCAGCCGCTCCAGGTGCCGCGCCACCCGATCGGGGGCCCGGCGCCGCGCCGCCGTCTCGACCACCCGCGGGAAATCCGCGACCAGTCCGAGCAGCTCGGTCTCGGCGGGGTGATGATACGTCGCCCGGTCCGGCTCCCGGTCGGTCGCCCCTTCGGCTGCCTGTGCGGACTCGTGGGGGCCCTCGGCGTCCTCGGCCCCGGTTTCCCCGGCGGTGTCGATGGCGGTGTCGGCTGGGGTGTCGACTGGGGTGTCGATCGCGACGCCCAGGTCGTGGGCGTTGCGCACCAGTGCCAGGGCGCGGGCCCGGGCGTAGCGGACCCGGAACAGCGGATTGCTCTCGCGCTGGTCCAGCAGGTCGGTGGTGAGGCGGGGGATGTCCTGGGCCGGGGGGCGGAGCAGCGCCCAGCGGGTGGCGTCGGGACCGAGCGGGGCGGCGGGGGTGTTCGGCGTCCCCGGGTCGGCGGGGTCGGCAGGGCCAGCGGGGCCGCCGGGGTCGGCGGGGTCGGCGGGGTCGGCGGGTTCCTGGACGCTGAGGGCCTCGGTGCGCGTACCGGGCGCGGCGGGCTGGGCGCCGGCCGCTTCGAGCAGCCGGTTGACGACCTCCGCGGCGATCTCCCCCCGGAGCGAACCGGGCTCCGCCGCCACGACAACCACGGCCTCATCGGCCAGGCCGTCCCCGCGGCCGTACTGCTCGCGCTGGGCCCGTACCTGCCGGACGACATCGCCGTACGCCCCCGCGCTGAGCGTGATGTTCAAGAACCCGCGCCCGGCGATCTCCACCTGGGCGATCCCGGGCTCCTTCTCCAGCCGCCGGGCCAGGATCTCGGCCACCGCGTACGGCGTACGGCCGGCCGACCCGGCGATCTGCAGGGCCACGTTCGTGGCGTAGTCCCCGCAACCGGGCCGCGGCGGCCGCCGTACGACCACACTGTCCGGCACCGCCCCGCGCAACTCCTCCGCCGCCACGGCACGACGTACCGCACCCAGGACGACACGGGACAGCTCGGCGGGAGTCACAAGAAGAAGCGTAGGCGAGCGTGCGCCGCTGCCGCCGAGCGGGTTTTCGCGTGGCGCGGCCGAGCGGGGGCGGCGCGGTCACCGGCGGTGGCAGCGACCGGCGGGCCGGGCCGACCGGGGCCGGGGGGACGGTCGGGCCTGGACCGGGTGGGGCTGGCGGGGAGGATCGGGCAGCCCGGGCCGGGAGGAGCGGGCCGACGCTCAGGCGCCGCCCGGAGTGGCGGCGGTCTGCCCGCGGGGCTGCTCGGGAGGGGGCGGCTGCGGGGGCACCCGCGCGATCAACCGCCGTACCGTGTCGACCAGATGACCCGGCTCGAACGGCTTGCCCACATAGGCGTCCACCCCGCCGGGCCCGCTCGCGCCCTCGGGCAGCGACCCCGCGCTGACCATCACAATCCCGATCCCGCGGGTCCGGGGATCGGCCCGCAGCCGCGCCGCGGTCCGGACCCCGTCCAGCCTGGGCATCACCACATCCAGGGTGACCACATCCGGCTGCACCGTGTGCACGATCTCCAGGCACTCGGCACCATCAGCCGCGGTCACGACCTCGAAGCCCTCCAGCTCGAGGTTGACCCTGATCAGCTGCCGGATCACCTTGTTGTCATCAACAACAAGCACCCGGCCGGACGCGCCCGCCACACCAGAAAGCCTAGGCGCGCCCCTCGCGATGCGTCCGCGTTTTGCCCATTTCTCCCCCGCCAGGAGTGAAACCCCCTCTCCCACCTGCCCCAACGTCACCCCCCAACCACCTCCCCCACCCCACCCGCCACCCCCAAAAACCCCGTACACGCCCACCCCGCGCAAGCTGGTAGTGTTCTTCCCGTCGCCCCGACCAGGGGTAACACCAGCCCCCGTAGCTCAGGGGATAGAGCAACGGCCTCCGGAGCCGTGTGCGCAGGTTCGAATCCTGCCGGGGGCACTCCGGAAAAGCCCGTTGACCTGCGGAAACGCAAGTCTGACGGGCTTTTATTTTTGCCAAGACACACGGCCAGTGAGGCCGTTGCACTTTCCGCCACGGACAATCGGCCAGGCCGCTGACCAGGCACTTTCAGACGCGAGTGGTTCGTCGACCGCCCAAGCGAGGGGCACTTTCCGCAGCCTGTGGCGTATTCGTGACGCGGAAGGAAGACCGCCGGGCGGGACGCCCAGGGCGTAGACGAGCGAGACGTGCCGCCGGTAGACCCTGCTGGAGCGCCTTGAAATCCCGGCTGTCTTGCCGCGGAAACGGAGTCCGCATCGTCACGGAGTGCGACGGCGTCAGCCGCGGCGAAGGGTCGCGCTACTCGTAGTCGCCCAGGAATTTGTCGATGCGGTCATTTGCGACCGTCTGGCGCCCGTAGAGGCACTTCGCATAGGTGCGCAGCAGCGTCTCGACGGTGTTGCCGGCCCGCTCTGCGACCTCGGTGGGATCCACTCCAGCGTTCAGCCACGTCGACAGCGCCGAGTGCCGCAGGTCGTACGCGCGAGCAACAAGAGGCGATTCCACCAGATCCGGTGGGAGCGCCAAGATGCGCGCGTCCCGCAAGGTCGTGCAATAGCCGCTGGAACCCAGCACTCGCCCCCGCTCGGTGAAGAACATTCTTCCGTCGGCCGCCGTGCCGAACGTGTCGACGCTCTGCCTCCAGATCGTCACCAATTGTGGCGGCAGTGGCACCACACGAACCGCTCCGCGCCTCCGGCTCTTCAGACCCCGCTCATCGTGGTTACGGCCGCTGTCCGTGTACCTCTTGCCCGCCTGGGGACGAGTCTCGTGCAGCACGAACCTGCCCCAGCCGTGAGCCGGCAGAACACAGTCCTGGTACTTCACGGCCACGGCTTCCTCGGGCCGCAGACCGGCGTAGTACATCCCCGCGAAGAACCCAACCAGCCGCCGCCCCCGAGCCCGCCCGTACAGCCCTACGTACGACAGGGCGTCCAGCAGAGAGCGAGCCTGGCCCGGATTCACCAAAACTCGCGGATCGACCTCCTCGTCGTCCGTCGGCACCTGCCAGCGGATCTCGGGAATCAGGTCGTCACCGGCGCCTCCCCCGCCGAACGCGTAGCCAACCGCATTCACCAGCGTCTTCTTGCAGTGCCGTTGCGTGCTTCCCGGCACCGCAGACCCATCCGCTCGGACGCTCAGCGACCGGATAACCCCCCTCATCACTTCCGGATCCAGAAGATCGTCCATGGGCCGCGTCGCCCGAGCCACCCAGCGCAAGGCCATCTGTTCCTCGCCGGGTACCTCCCGGTCCGCCGGACGCGGCACCACAAACGCCCGTAGTCGCAGGGCTCGGCGCAACAGCTCCTCGTCGGGCCTCAGAGTCCGACCTCTGATCATGGCCAAGGTGAGGGCACACAGTCCCTCGTTGTCTTCACAACGTGTTTTCGCCGCGGTCTGCCGCCAGCGCACGTCCATGTACTCCAGCGCGAAGTCATACCAACTCCGTCCAGCGAAAGGCGAACTCCGACGCTCGGCCACGGCCGCGCCACCGCCCCGGCCCGCGCCAGCTTCGCGCCTGACGGCGGTCACCAACTCGGCCGCCAGCTCATCGGCAACGCGTCTGACACTCGCCGAGGTGCCTCTGCCGCGCCTCACCGCGCCCGGCCTCCCTGGGCGCTTCTTCGCACTCGCCTTCCTGGCACGCCCTGCCTCATTCCGCATGACGCTCGCCGCCTCTCTACCTGTTCAACGATCGACGCGGAGGAGTCGTGCCGCTTACCCGGGATCCGCCGACCAAACGATCAGTCGGCGACGATCCAATAGCTGACCGTTACAGCGCAACGCCATACAGGACCGCCTCCCGCAGGCTCGCCTCTCCCCGGCCGCGCGGGGCATACTGCATGTATGCAGCCAGGGGTGCGTTACGCGGACATCCGCCCGTACACGGTTCCCGAGTCGCTCAGCGAGTTGGCCGGGCCGACGAGCGGGATCGTCAGCCTGCCCCTGAGCCTGGACTGGTCCCAGCAGAGCCGCTACGACCTCGCCATCGACAAGGACAGGCGTCGCCTCTACGAGACAGTCATCCGCGAAGCCATGGACGTCACTGAGCTGCGTGGATTCCTCGACGAAGGATTGCTGCTGCGTCTGTGGCCCTCGCTCTGGCTCCCCGTACGCGCGAAATCGCTGTGGCAGGAGAGATTCCCCCAGCTGAGGTCTGCTGCCGCCGCATAGTGTGATCCGCATGGACCACCTCCACGCCCGTCTGACCCGCCTCGCCCTGGCGGCCGCAGCCGGGGACGGCTTCGTACTCGCCGGCGGATACGCCGTCCAGGCCCACGGCATCCTCAACCGCGTCTCCGACGACGTCGACCTCTTCACCAATCAGGGTGATCCGCAAAGATTCGACGCTGCTGTGAGCGCAGTACGGGACGCCTACACGTCCGACGGACTGACGGTCGAGGTGATGCGATCCGGCGGCTCCTTCGCCCGCCTGCTGGTAACCGATGAAGAAGGTCAGCAGACGAAGGTAGAAATGGGCTACGACTGGCGTGCCGAGCCCCCCGTCATGATGGAGATCGGCCCCGTCCTGCACCCCGACGACGCCGTCGCCAACAAGGTCTCCGCCCTCTACTCCCGCGCGGAAGCCCGGGACTACGTCGACGTCCACGCTGCCCTCACCAGTGGACGCTACTCGGCCGAGGACCTTCTGCGCCTGGCCGAAGAGCGCGATCCGGGCTTCGACCGCCCCATGTTCGCTCAGGCGCTGCGCGCCTCAAGACGCTGGGACGACGAGGACTACATGAAGTACGGCCTCGACGCCGAAGCCGTCACCCGCCTGCGTTCCGCAATGGAGTCATGGGCCGACGAACTGGAACTCGGCGCCCGCCCGACTGACAAGCTGCGGCCGTCCCAGGACAACCAACTGGGCACCACCCCCCAGATGCCAACCGGCCGTCCGACGTCCAAGCCCCCGACGGCCCCGCCAGAAAGTGGCCTCGAAAATCGCAAGACCCGCTGACCTCCGCTTTCTCAGAGCGTTATCACGCCCGCCAGTCGAAACGACGGTTTTCCGCAAGGACGCGGGTGCAGGGCTGCGAGTACTGCGGCCGTCAGTACGGTGGGACGGGGCGGACCACTCGATAGGGTGACATGGCCGAGGTCCGCCTCGGTCCCCTGCACTCGTCCGACACGGTGCGGGTGGCCCGGGACGAGCAGGGGGTTCGGGTGGCGGATGTCTCGCCCGCGCAGGCGCTGGCCCGAGCGACAGCCGTCGGTGGGCGGGTGGCTGACCTGATACGACGGGAGCCCCGAGGAGACGACCAGACGTGCCGCTGGGAACTCGTCGTGACCCTCAGCAACAGCCCCGAGGACCGGGCGGCCGCCGGGTGGATCGTCGCCGACGAGATCATGCGGGAACGCACCGGCGGGCGCCCACGGACCTACGGAAAGTGGCGCGAGGCCACCTTGAACGGGACTAAGCTGACCGGGACGGATTACGTCCTCGTGAAGGCATTCGCGGAGCCCGTCTTCGAAGCGGCAGCCGCTAAGAAGAAGGGCAACCACGGGCTGGCCGGGTACGTGAGCGAGTGGCTCTGGTACCTCCTGACCCGCGATTTGCCCGAAGAACCAGCGCGCGCCGTGGAGATCCTCGGACCGCCGAAGGCCGCCGTCAACGACGGAGGCGGCGACGGACTCATCGTCTACCGGGAAGGCGGTACGGCCCGGGGCTTCTCCTTCCGTCTGTGGGAAATGAAGAAGTACACGGGGGATTCGAATCGGCCGGATTTGGCGATCCGCAGGGGCTGGACGCAGCTCAGCACCAAGGGTGCGACCTACCTGGGAATGCTCTCCTGGGGCGACAAGCTGCTCGCTGACGACACCCGGGAGTTCGTGGGCAGTCTGGCTGAGCAGTGGGTCGATGAGGAGGAGTCGGCCGGCGGCGGTGTTAGCGTCGCGCTGAACGCCACGGCGATCCCGACGAAGGCATTCCACCACGCGCACGAGCACTTCACCACCCACAAGCATCCCGGCGCGCTACAGGGCCTGGTGGTGGCGATAGACGATCTTGAGGACTTCGCCGAAGAGGTGAGGAAGTACGTGTGGACCGCACTCTAGATCCGGCGGTTCTCGCGACCGCCCTCGGCGAACACCGCCCCGGCGGGGTCCTGCCCTCAGCACAGGAACTGCTGGCGTCCATCACCCAACTGGAGATCGCCGCCTTCGGCAGGGACCAGGAGATCCCTGACAACGTGCTGGCGACGGCGTGGCTCCTGCACGGACTGGCAGCGATCGAGCCCGAGACGCCCAGGTTCGACCCGATGCGGACCCGGCAAGCCCTCGCGGTCAGTGCACACGTGATGGACCTGGCCCTGGCCGACGAGCGGCACTCCCCCACCGAGCGGCTGAGAATCGCCTTCGCCGCCCAGGCCGGGTACCGCAGGTGCGAGCAAGAGCCCAACGCCACCGCCGTCTACCGCCAGGTCAAGAACCTGGTGGACTTCGTCTCCTCGCTTCCGGCGCACCTCGACACCCTGGCTCTGGAGGCCGGTGTCGTGTTCCTGGCATTCGAGCGGCCCGACCTGAACCGGGCCCTGGCCGCCTGGCGCCGTCAGTTCGCGGAGTTGCGCACGCTGATGAGCGACGAACCGCTGGCTGGCACAATGTACGGCCCCGCCGAAGCCGTCGTCGAAGCGGTCCACCTCCTCCGCCTGTACCTCTCCTTCGGCGTTCTGGACCGTCTACACGACGCACAGGAGCTGCTGGGCAGCGTGCTGGACGGGCGCGCAGGCCGCGGTGACCCGACCGCCCGGTGGGTCGCGGCCCACCTTCTCGGTCTGAGCGGCGAAATGGCCGCCAGCAGCCTGTACACGCTACTCCCGGAGGGAACTCCGGATGCGGTCGCCCGGACCTTCGCAGTGTCCGACCCGCCGGTTATGACCCTGTGGCGCCCGCAGCGCCAATTGCTGAACTTGGAGCGGGGCAACCCGGTCGACCCCGCCACCGGGCGGAGCCTGATCAGCGTGCCCACCAGCGCGGGCAAAACGCTGGTGGCCCAGCTGGTGATCTGTTCCCACCTGGCGCAGAGGCCCGGCCGCGTGGTCTACGTGTCGCCCATGCGCAGCCTAGGCCGGGAGATGCGGGCCGCGCTGCGGGGCCGACTGCGGCTGCTGGAGCGCAAGCTGGTCGCCGAGCAACCGGACTTCCCGCTCGCCGACGGCAGCGGCTCCCTCGTCGGGGACGTGGACATCGTGACCCCGGAGCGGCTCATGCACATGATCCGCAACAACCCGGGCGCAGCGCTGGACGAGGTCAGCCTCATCGTCGTCGACGAGGCCCACCATCTCGCGCAGGGCCGACGCGGGTTCGTGCTGGAGGGCCTGCTCGCACTCCTGCGGATCCGCCCCGACATCCGGCTGGTGCTGCTGTCCGCCGCCGTCGGCAACCGGGCTGCTCTGGCGTCGTGGCTCGACCCGGCACGGCCGACGGAGGAGGTCTATTTCACCGACGACTGGCGCGGCCCTCGGCGGATGCACGGCCTCATGTACCCGCAGCTGCTGAAGGAGCAGGCCGAGCGCACTCCGCGCAAGCCGAGCAAGAAGCACTCCTCCACCACCCGCGCCACTGTGCCGGTGGCCTCCCGGCTAGACGTCCGTCCGACCGCGACCAGCGGCACCTTCGGTCTGACCATCCCCAGCGTCGGCACCAGGGCATACGCCTCCCCCAACTCCCGGCGGTGGAACAAGGACACCAAGCTCACCGGCGGCATCACGGACTACGAGGTGTTCGCCGCCGGCGCCGCTGCCCTGACCCGGGCCGGCAGCGTCCTGATGGTCGTCGCCAGCAAAGTCATCGCCAGGAACGCCGCAAACGCCATGGCCAAGCGATTGGATGTCCGCCCCGAGGCGGCGCCGCTCACCGAGTTCCTGGCCGAGACCCTCGGCGAGCAGCACCCCCTGGTCGACTGCACCCGCCACGGCGTCGCATACCACCACGCCGACCTACCCGACGACGTCCTCCACGCTGTCGAACAAGGACTCCGCGACGGAGACCTGCTGGCCATCGCCAGCACCACCACCCTCACCGACGGCGTCAACCTCCCGGTGCGCACCGTCATCATCAATCACACGGTCGAGGGTGACCACACACACGGGAACCAGCGCGGGCTCAGTCCTGCGAAACTGCTCAACGCCATCGGCCGGGCTGGTCGGGCCGGGCGCGAGAGCGAGGGGTGGGTCATCCTCACCCGCCCCTACCCGCCCCGGGCTGCGGAGTTCGAGACGCTCACCCCCGACACCGAGCGGCTCACCGTCACCTCCGAACTGCTCAGCGAAGACGCCCTGCGGTCACTGGCCGATGCCGAGCGGCAGCTGCAGAACTCGCTCGACGGCCTGTTCGGCGTGGTGGGAACCGTCGCGGCCGACTTCGCCGCGTTCGTGTGGCTGGTCCTGCAGACCCACGCCGAGACCCTCCACGCGCCCGGCGACCGGCTGGACCCGGTACGGTCGCTGCTCGCGATGGAACAGGCCGACGACCCTTCGGTCCCGGCCCGCTGGATGGCGCTCGCGGAGAAGGTCACCGCGGTCTACGACGCCACCGACCCCGTCTCGACCCGCCGGTGGGCGAGCACCGGAACCAGCATCGGATCCGCCCGCTTCCTCGACCACGTCGCCCGACGCCTCGTGGAGCAACTCGTCGCCTACGCGGCCCCCGAGGACACCCCGGACGAGATCAGCATCTTCTTCGGGCCACCCGAGTGGCAGCTGGAGCAAACTCTGGACTTCCTTGCCGAGCAGGGCGCTTTCAAAGACCTCCTGCTGACGCCCGAGGCCTTCGGGAAGTGGAAGTTCACTAGCCCGCACAACAAGAGCTTCAGCGTCGACGTGCCGATCGGCGACGGGATCCGGGACTGGATCTCCGGCACACCCATTCCGGAACTGGCCCGCGTCTGGGCGCCCGGCATTCTGTCATCCCATCCTCGGATGCTGGAGCTGACCGTCCAGAGCATCAAGCAGGCCTTCGAGCACGCAATCAGCTGGACAGCCGGCGCCCTGGTCAACCTCGTCAACACCCACCCCCTGCTGACACCCACCACGCCCCGCCTGTTCGCACAGACGGCCTGGCACATCCGGCACGGTGTCGACACCGAGCAGGCCATCACGCTGCTGACCTCCGGCATCACCTCCCGCCGCCTGGCCCACCAGATCGGCCGCGCCGCGGCGGAGGCCGGCATCGGCCCCGGTGAACTCCGCACCTGGGTCGCCGATCAGCAGATCGACGGCTGGGTCACCGCGTACAAGGCCAACACGTACGAGGTCGAGGACCTCCTCGACTACGTGAGCAAACCAGCCAACCCGCTCAACGAACTACTGCGAGGAAATCCCGTCACCATCCCTCTTGCAAGGGTAGGCCCGGGCACCGGAGACGGGCCGGTCACCCTGACCCACCCAGGCAAGAAGCCGGCGAGCATCAGCGTCAACCGCGACGGAAACCAGATCGCCGTCATCCCCGCTGCCCGGCATCACGCCGTCCTCACCATGATCGACAGTGGCCTCGACCTCACCCACCACCTTGAGTCCGAGCAACTGGTCACCACCCTGACAGTGGCCAGCTTGTAGGGCGCCGGGGTTGGTCGACACCGAGCGGATTCAGCCTCGGCTACCAGCACTGAGCGTTTTCAGCGTTGCCTCTCCAGGGTGAGGACGGCTTTGGTGATGACGCTCATGCGGTTGGGGCTGATGCGGGATCTGCGGAAGATCTGCCAGGACTTCAGTCGTGCCATGCCTCGTTCGACGGGTGCACGGGCTGCGGACAGGGCCCGGTTCGCGGTCTGCTCGGTGGGTGTGAGTTCACCGCCTGGTGGGCGGCGCTTGGCGGTGGTGACCCAGTCGCCAGCACCGATGTAGGCCATGTCGGCGAGGATCGGGACGCCCTGTCGCGCGCAGATCCGAAGGATCCTGTGGTTGCGGGCGGCTGTCAGGTCGTGGGTTCGGCCCGGCAGTGCCGGCGACAGCCAGAGGATCTCCCCGCTGGGGTCTGTGACGACCTGCACGTTCACCCCGTGCCGCTTGTGTTTCGAGGAGTAGTCGGCCCTGCCGTCGCCGACACGGTCGCACTCTGCGAGCGTGCCGTCCAGGAGGACAAAGTCCGGATCGTGTGCGCGCAGCGTCTTCAGCAGGCCCGGCGCCTGCTCGGCGAGCAGGCCGGTGACCGCGGTGACGTAGGCATGGGCGGTGCCGACTGATATCCCAAAGGCCACGGCGATACGGGCGAGGGTGTCGTGGCGGCGAAGGTACACCAGTGCGATCAGCGCACGCCGGTGCGGCGGGAGTTTGCACCGGCGGTCACCTTCACGGGTGACGATGAGCATCGTGACCCACTCGACCAGGGCGTGCGGCAGGTCAAGTGCGGCAGGATACGGAACCAACAGGGCTCCTGTGTTGCTGAGTTGAGACGTCGAACACCTCCCTCAACGGCACGGGAGCCCTGTCCGTTGCGCGCTCCGATCCCACACCGCCCCGTCACCCGATCAGTGGCCACGCTGAAAACGCTCACTGTCCGGCCGATCATGTGACCGGCGCCCGATCTGCTCGTTCTTCACGCTATGCGGTGGGGAGAATTGGCGACCGCCCGACCATCGGGCTGCTCGCGCTCAGCCCGGAAAGCCGAAACAGCTCGCCAGAGAGTCCGACGGACGTCACGAAAGATCGAGGCTGAGGTCCTCCCGCCGAACGACAGGCGCTCGTCTTAGGCCATCGCTTCGCGGCCACATTCAGAAGGAGTTCCGACCAGGAAGCACCATAATTTTCCCAGGCGCCCTGCATTTCAGATGTAATATTTGAATTGTGGAAGCGGTTCCCGGTCAGCCGGAATCTCCCTCATGATCTCGCCAACTAGTCCGGAGAACTTGATGGTTATAGGCAAGAGCCCACCCAACGCAGCCGAATTCCAGTTGAGCTTGGTGAGCGCGAGCACCTCTTTCAGCAAGGAGTCCCGAGAGGAATCCTGGCCGACGTGATCAGCCACCTGGAGCGGGGCCGGAACGTGCATCCCGTGGAACTCATTGAGTGCGGCTATGTAACCCGTCGTATAGAGGTAGTCCAGCTCTCCGAAGCTGAACCGGGTCCCGCGCAGCGGCGGGTACTTCGAAGTGGTAATGAGACGAACTCGGCTCTGCACCTCAAGCGCCATCAGGTCGTAGCGCCGCACGCGAGATTCGATCGCGGCGCGGAAGCCATCCCGCTCGTTCGGCCAGTAGCGCGAGGTCTTGTGTACCACGACGCGGGCGGGGGTCTGCTTCATGACCGTCTCGTACCTGTCGAGCACCAGAGCCATCAACTGGTGTGCGCCGTCGGCCGTCAGGTGAGGTGAGCGACTCCCGGTCTTGTTCGGATCCCATTCGAATTCATGTCCTCGAAGGACCATCCCTTCGCCCCGCTCATCGAATGCCTGCACGAGACTAGTCTGCATCGTCGTGGCCTGACCCATCGGCCGGTAGAAGCCGATACCGACATAACAGGTCCCCGTCGTGAGGCCATACGGACTCCACGGATATCCTCCCGCCTTGCAGTACATCGCGGTGAAGAAGTTCCACGCAATGCGGGCGGGCGGGGTTCTGTCGCGGCCGTCGAGTGTGGGCGCTCGGACGATCTGCGTGGGTATGCGGAACTTCATGGCACTCGACTTCAGTGCGCGGCGCAGGTCGCGGTGGACCATGCCGGTCTCGCTACTTGTGTAGTCGGCTGTGCCGCATCGGGTCACGATCTCGTCTGACAAGGCGATCACGACGTAGTCGGGCGTGCTATCACGCTCTGACAACTGCTGGAGCTTTGCCTCGAACAGTGTCAGCGCAGCGTGGAAACGATCTTTCTGCGACTTAATCTCCAGTACCTGGCGCAGTTCGGACTGTCCGAGAATCTCATTCCACGCGTCGTCGAACTTCAGCGACGAGAAGAACCCACGATCCGGCATCCACCCCGGGAACTCCGGGTTGTTCACGTCGCCGATCACTCCCTCAGCGCGGCTGCTCATCCAAAAGTGCGCTGCCTCGACAAGCTCCGCCGTACCGATCAGGCCCACGCGCAGCCGCGCAGGGTGGCGGCCCGATGCTGTCCAAGAGCGAGGTCCGTAGCGTGCAATACCGGCCTTGGGATCGATGTGCAGGCCGTCCTCGGCAAACTGCAGCAGTGGCTCTGAAAAATACGTGCTCGCGATGAGAGACGTTGGGCCCGTATGCGCGATGCTACTTGGAGTGGGGCGTGTGGTCATCGCAGCATTTCCTCCGCGTCCTCGTCATCTTCGTCCGACAGACCGTCGTCCTCGTTCAAGCCTCCCCCCTCGGCCCAGGTGAAGAGGTCATCGACGTATTCGACGTTCTTGAAGGGCATATCATGCTCGGTGGGAATACCCGGCCAGCGCACCTGCCCGCTGCTCAATGACGTCGAGATGATCAAGTTCTGCCTGTCGGCGCCGAAGGGGAAGAGTATCCGTGGACTGCTCTTGCCTAGGAAGTCGCGCCAGAACTGAACCTCGCCCAGCAGGTCATGGTTAAAGAGACGGGACTTCTTTCGCGTCACTTGCCGCCCGATGTACTTGGCTTGTATGGACTCGAACCCGTCGGAAGTCACACGCAGCTCGGGCCTGATACTCAGGCACCACTGGTCACCGCCGATGAGGAAGAAGCGCAGCCCGACAGCACGGTGAAGCCAGTAGTTGCGAGCCACTCCTGTGGTCCGCTTCTTGGGCTGCCACACCACACTCCGGGTAGCCTTGCTGGCGTTCAACGGCCGGTACGAAACGGTACGTTCGACGCCAGCTGTCTCCGGCTCGAAATAGTAGCGGTGGTGCTCGTGATCGAGCCGTAGTCCCAGGCGTCCGGTGAGCTTGTTCAGCGATCGGTTTAGCAACGCTACGTACCAGCCAAACCTATCAGGATCCGTCCACCACTCCCGAGCGGAGAATCGTTCAGTTTCTGCGCACGCCACCACCTCCGCGAAAGGATTGCGAGTATCACGCAAATCCTGGAATGCCCACAGGCGCCCCTCGCGCAAGATAAACGGAGCCATGACCCCGGCAGACGCGGCAGACGGTCTTACCTCTTTCTCCCGCCCAACAGCGCACGGGGCGCCGAAGATGTAGCGCGGCATCTGTGTCACCGGCAGGACGTTGCTGTACACCGTGTCGTTGACCATCGGTGGTAGCTCCGGAGCAGCGTTCGGACGCCCACCAAGCCTCCGCTCAATCCGTTGCTCGTGGGTCTCCTTCATAGCCTGAAGACGCTCCACGGTGTATGTAGCCAGCGCTCCAGCGGAGTCGATCAACTGGTGATGCTGATTGCACAGCAAGATCAGATTCTCGTATCGATTGCGCTCCTCCGCCGACAGCGGCGAAGCGCCTCGCGGACCGTTCGGACTCTCCCCCACTATGTGGGCGATCTCCCCGAGCACGACTACGGGGTCCTCCTGCGTCCCCTCAGCCGTCAGCAGCAACCCGCACTCAGGAAAAGCGCAGATATTGCCGGAACGCTGGGTCAGCTTGCGCTGCTGCGCAACAGGTACGGCCACAACACCTCCTCCACCAGGTACCGACATGCTACGGACGACCTCAGACAAAGGATCTGCCCGCGCGCAAGACCGGGGGGCCGTCCGGCAGTCGCACATCGTCGGTGGTGCTGACGGTACGGCGGTGAGAGCGGACACGCTCGAAGGCGACTTCGTCGGGTCGGCGCCGGACCGGTGCCCACGCGGCGATCTCCTCATTGGCGCCCTCGGACAGTGGGCGGACAGACTCAGCTCGCGCTACCGCACCAACGAGAGACTCGGCGGAGCTTTGTCGAAACCTCCACGGCCGCCTCCCTCCTGGGAGGTGACGACCAGTCCGAAGATGAGGTCGTTGAGATCGGCCGGCCTCAGATGAAGGTCACGGGCCACATCCGCTGGGCGGACACCTTCTCGGCGCAGGGCGGCGAACACCTTGCCGAGCACTTGCGATGTCTCACGGGTCAGAGGGCTGCGCGGTTCGTCCTTCCGGTAGCCCAGCCGGCCAAGGTCCACGCAGTGGGTCCGGTACTGCCATTCCGTGGTCAGGGCGAGTTCGTGCAGCCGATGGGCCAGCGCCATGGCCGCTACCTTCCACCGGCGTTTGGCCTGCAGGATCCAGTCTGTGGTGGCGCCTTGCGGTGCGTGTGCCAGAACGTCCGCTCTCGGCATCAGGAACGCGGCTGCGAAGCGGTGCGCCTCGGCTTCGGCCAGCGGTCCGTGCGGCATCTGCTCCTCACCGTGCAGGACGAGGTGTCCCAGCTCGTGGGCGGCGTCAAAGCGACCGCGTTCGGCGGTTTTGCCGAGATTCAGCAGCACGAAGGGGATTCCGCGGTCCCAGAACGAGAACGCGTCGACCTCCAAGCAGTCGCCAGACAGCGAGAACACTCTCGTGCCGTGAGCCTCCAGCAGGTGGGTGAGGTGAGGAATCGGGGCGTATCCCAGTCCCCAACGCGCCCGCACCAGTTCCGCTGCGTCTTCTGCCGGGCAGCTCTCTCCTGCCGACTCACCGGTGGACGGGACCTGTTCGCCGTCGGCGTCCAGCCTGCTGAAGGAAGTCAGCGACGGAATTTCGGGGGGAGGCAGGCGGAACCGGTCCGCGATCCAGGCCTGCAGTTCCCGGGCCAGCCGGCCGGAGCTGAGCGCGATGTCCCGCTGGGATGCGGTCATCTTGCTCAGCGCCCGGAAACTGACCGAGTCCGCCGTCAGGTCGGCGACCTCGCCGGCGCTGAAAAACGACTCGGGGAACTCCAGCGCTGCCGAGAGAGCAGCCAGGGAGGGAGGGCTGGGTGTGGCCCTTCCGCTTTCGAAGTCCGACAGGCGTCGTGCCGTAAGACCTGTGTGCTGGGCGAGGCGGGTAACGGTCAGACCGCGGCGGCGGCGTGCCAGTACGAGACGGGATGCAGTGGTCATCAGTAGGTGCCGTAACGAGAGAAGCGGTCAGCTCAGGCGCTCAACGGGGATGTCGATACCACCGTCGCCCTCACCGTCGTCGAAGGCCGTGAAGCCTTCGAAGTCGATCCAGGGCAGGATGATCCGCTCGTGCCAGGTGTCGATCTTCCCACGGCTTCCGGTGTCGTTGGGGAGCGACAGCTCGGCATGCAGCCGAATGCCGTTCTCGGTCTTGCTGTGCTGGTAGAGCAGGAACCAGGTGGGAATCCCGTCCCCCGTCTCCTGTTCCTGCGGCTCGGCCTGGGCATCGGAGAACAGCAGGAGCTGGCGGTTGGTCTGCACACGCTGGGCCACCGCGGTCCCTTTGGGATACCTCGTCGACGGCTTCAGAGCCGCGTAGCCCGTCTCCACGCTGCCGCTGGACGCGGTGACCGCGAACTCGCCGGACGGCGCGATGAGCAGCGGGACGTTGCTCGGGCTCGCGCTGCTCCAGCCCATGGGGATGTACTGCTCCCGCAGGAACCTGACAGTGCGGCCCCAGAAGATATTGCCTGGCAGGGACACCGGATCCAGCGGGGTGCAGAAATTGCGCTCCGCCTCGGCCCGCCGAAGAGCCCGCTCGATCCCGTCCGCAGACAGCCCCAGCTCCGCGAGTCGGTTACGTGCCCGGACACCCTCGGCATGCACGACAGTCACGGCGGCCACCCTTCGGCACATCAGTCCAGTTCCGGAAACTCTCCCTCAAACGAGGGGGAAAATCAAGAAGCAGAGCAGGTCAGATATACAAGCTTGACCACCTGCCGTCTCTCACTGCACCTGTCGTATACGAACTACTGGACATGGCGCTCGGCCGCAAGACTCGTCAGAGCTCGCGCAGGACACGGCCTTCTTACTGCCGCGTCGACTTTCCTCGTCCGGCTCCTCGGGCACTAACCCGAGGTGGCTGCGGACGACCTCGGCGAGTACCTGCGTCACCAGCGTCGACTTGCCGGAACCGGACACACCCACCACCGCCGTCAGTACGCGGAGCGGTACGTCGACGGACACATGGTGCAGATTGTGGCGTGACGCGCCGCTCAGATGCAGCCAGCCCTGCGGTACCCGGACGCCGAGATCGTCACCAGCGGCGGACCACCCCTGCCTGCGCGGGGAGAACGCCTCAGCGCTCCTGCTCTTCTTCCGCGGCGGCTTCGGCGTCCCGGCGGTTCTTCCGTTGCGCTCGGCCGCCGTTGCCGCGCTCCTGGCCGCCACCCTCGTGGTCGCGGGCGGGCTCGGGGCCGGCGCTGGCCTTGCTGGGGAGTTTGGTGACCTTCAGCCCGGCCATGCGTCCGCGGGTGGATTGTCCGGTGTCGCAGGTCAGGAACCGCACCTGACGTCCTGCGATGGCCTGGATCATGGCGGCTCGGTCGATGAGTTCGTCGTCGGCGATGGGCAGACGTACATGGCCTGGCTGGTCGAGGACGATCTCGACGGTCACCTCGCCGGTCACCGCCTCGTCGTCGACTGTCTCGCCCAGGCGCATCGGGTGGAGGATCCCGGTGGTCCCGGTGGTGATGGCCTCGTCGAGGCGCCCGAGGGTGTGCCCAGCCCGCCACCGGCCGTGGTTGCGGCCGGTCTCCTTCAGCCCGTCGAGCTCGTCTACGACGACGATCGGGAACAGCAGGTGGATGTCGTCGGCAGCGGGAAGGTGCAAGTCCTTGTGCAGATTGGTGTCGGCGAGAGGCTCCGGGCTGTTGAGGTAGAAGCTGGAGTCCGCGACGACCGGCCACGCTCTGCCCGACCAGCGGCTGGTGTGCTCATTGAGGGTCTTCACCGCGGTCTCGAACGCGTCCTGGCGTTCGGCGAGTTCGAGGGAGACAAGGCCGTTGAAGAGGGGCGCCTCGGTAGTGCCGTGGGCGAATCCGGCCCGACTGAGGAGCGCGTAGTAGCGGGGAGTCAGGACGAGCCGGTCTATGTCGGCATCGGCGACGGAGTAGCGCAGGTGCGCAACGGCGTTGGTGGCCCAGGCGAGGTATTTCAGCAGCCACGCGTTTGCGTCTGGTCGGGGCGACGCGGTGCCGCCGCGGAGGTTGCCGGCCTCCATCCCGATCGTGTGGAGAGTGTCGCGGGTGGCCCGAGCGTCGACGCCAGGTCGGAGCGTGATGAGCATGCGCTGATCCTGCCAGCGTGGGGCGCGGGACGCTGGTGGTATGGCGGAGAAGACGGTGACCCAGCGTGGGATCAGCCGGGCGGGAACGGTGCGGGTGCTCGCGCGCCGTGTGGAGGGCTTGGCCGGGGATGTGTCGGCGTCGGGGTATCGGCAGTTGCGGATAGTGGTGAGGATGTGGGAGCGGGCGCTGTTTGTGTGACCGGCGGGTGCGGTTCGGCCGGGCCGGTCGGCGACAGATCTGTTCGACCAGCTGCTGCTGGATGCGTTCTGGGAGTTGGTCGTCGCGGGGCGGTTGCCGACCGCCCCCATGGGATGATCTGTTCCCTGGAAGGCACCGGCCCGCGGAGGACCGCATGAGTGATGGCACCGGACATCTGTCCGAGCTCGTCTGGTCAGTGGCCGACCTGTTGCGAGGCGAATTCAAGCCTTCCGAGTACGGGCGGGTGATCCTGCCGTTCACGGTGCTGCGCCGGCTGGACTGCGTGCTGGCGCCGAGTCGGCAGGCGGTGCTCGACGAGGCCGAGGGCACTGACGGCGAGAAGGAGCGGGAGCAGCGCCTGACGGCCGCCTCGGGTTGGCCCTTCTACAACGTCAGCCGACTCTCCATGGAGAGCGTGCTCAGCGATCCTGAGAACGCGAACCGCGTACTCCTGGACCATGTTTACGGGTACTCCTGGAACGTCAGGGAACTGCTGGAGGGTTTCGAGTTCGAGCGGACCGTTACCCGCCTGTACCGCGCCGGACTCCTTTACCGCGTTGTCGCGCAGTTCGTCTCGATCGACCTGGGGCAGATAACGACCGACGACCACATGGAGAGCCTCTTCGAGAAGCTCGTCCGGCGGTTCACAGAGAGCGGCAACGAGTCGAGCGGGGAGCACTACACCCCCCGGGACGTCGCCCACCTGATGGCCGGCTTCCTCGTCTCCGCCGACTCAGACCTTCTGACGTCGCCGCACGCCGTCCGTACCATCCTGGATCCGGCCTGCGGGACGGCCGGCCTACTGACCGAGGCGGCCTCGTACATCGCGTCGATGAACCCCCAGGCGGACGTCAGGCTGTACGGCCAGGAGATCAACCGGGAGTCATGGGCGATCTCCCATGCCAACATGATGATCAGCGGCCGCCGGGCCTCAACGATCGCCTTCGGAAACGTCTTCGCCGAGGACGGGCACCAGGGAACCGCCTTCGACTACCTCCTCGCCAATCCGCCGCTTGGCGTCGGCTGGAAGAACAGCGAGTACGCGGTCCGGTCGGAGCACGAGCAGCTCGGTTTCGCAGGCCGCTTCGGGGCCGGTCTTCCTCGGATCAACGACGGCTCACTGCTCTTCCTCCAGCACATGCTGGCGAAAATGAAGCCGGTGAGCGCCTCGGGCGAGGGCGGCAGCCGGATCGCGGTCATCTTCAACGGCTCCCCGATGCACGCCGGGGTCGCGGGGTCCGGCGAATCGGACATCCGGCGGTGGATCGTGGAGAACGACTGGCTCGAGGCCGTGGTGGCGCTCCCCGACCATCTCTTCCACAACACCGGGATCAGCACCTATCTGTGGGTCCTCAGCAACCGCAAGCCGGCACAGCGGAGCGGCCAGGTGCTGCTGCTGAACGCTCAGGACCAGTACCAGCGGATGCGCCGCTCCATCGGCTCGAAGCGCAACTACATCACGTCGGACCAGATCGCCGAGATCACCGGGCTCTACCTGGACACCCTGTGCGCCGACACCGCCCAGCAGCCGGACGACCGGGTCCGCGTCGTCTCCACCCGCGAACTGATGTACCAGCGCGTCACGATCGATCGACCACTGCGACTCCGGTATGAGCTGTCCGAGGAAGTCCTGACTCGGCTCGCCGAATCGCGCATCATGCAGAAGACCCGGGATCCAGCAGCCTTGGTGGCCGCCCTGCGTCCGATGGTCGGCTCGACATGGACGAAGGGCCAGGATGCCGTCACGGCAATGCGCCGGGCGGTCGCCTCGGCCGGCGTGAGCTGGCCGCGCGGGAAGGTCTTCGAGGCGGCGCTCCGCAAGGCCGTCGGCGTGCGTGATGCCGACGGCGAGCCGCAGCGGATCGGCGAGGCGTACGAGCCGGATCCCGAGTTGCGAGAATTCGTCCGCCTGCCGCTGCAGGTGGATTCGAGCGACCATCTTCGACGCGAAGTGCACCCGACCGCTCCGGACGCCTGGATCGACGACAGCAGGACGCGGGTAGGTTGCGAGATTCCATCCGCGCTCTTCTACCGGCCGGAACTCGACGGCAAATTCGAACTGCTACGCAGCCTCGCCCGGTTGGAGACCACCCGCGTCCACCCGCCGCAGCACGGCGAGGAGCAGGAGGAGCGCGCCAACCGACCCAAGTACCTGCGCGCCCAGGACCTCCACGAGGCGGACTCGGCCGTCGAACTCTCCGATGCGCCGGAGGACGGGGCGGCGCTGACCCTGTGCTCGGGCGGCATGCTCGTCGGGCGGCCGGGGAACTGGCGCCTCCTGCCTCAAGCTTTTGGCGAGGCGGCGACCTCGCTCTTCGTGCTGCAGCCGCTCCGGGGCAACGGCCAGGCGCTCTGCGAGTGGTTGAACTCTCGCAAGGACAACGGTCAGTACCCCAGCGCTCGCGATCTTCTGGACACGCACGTCCCCGTCGACCTGGTAACCGACAGCGAGGTGGAGAGCCTCCTGGAGACTGTGCAGGAGGGGCGGCGCGCACTGCGGACCACGATGTCGGGAATCCTGCCCAACGTCTTCGGCAGCGGCGAGCGGGACGTCCAGGAGGTCCGAAACGAGATCAGGTTCGCCGCCCACGAGGCCAGCCTGATCGGCGACCTCGTGCGGCCGCTGGACGACCCGATCTGGCGCGCCGAGTGGAGCTTTCCGCACCACGCCGCCGCGCTGTCCCGTCGGTACCGGGTCAGCACGCACCCGGCCGAGCAGAAGGACGGGCTGCTCAAGCTGGGAGAGGGCCTGGCCCGGGTGCTAGGCGTGCTGGCGCTCACAGAGCTCGCCGCAGCGAACGGCTTCTCCCGGAACCTGCGCAAGCAGTTCAGGACGGGCGCTACCTTCGGCACCTGGCTCTGGATCCTCGACCAGCTGGAGGCACAGGGAATCGAGCCCCGCATCCAACAGCTTGCCACCGTGCGCGACCGGGGCAACGCACGCGCCCTCCTGGGCCACATCAAGGACTTCAGAAACACCTCGCACCACGCCCACGGCGTCCGCGCCAGCCACCAACTGGCTGAGGACGTCGAGCGGCTGGAACCGCACATCGTGCGGACGATCAGTGCGGTCAGCTGGCTCTCCGGGACCCACTGGGACTGGGTGGAGCGGTGCGAGTACCTCGAAGAGGGCTCGTACCGAATCATCGGGCTCCGGCTGAGGGGCAGCCATCCGAGCTGGGAGCCCTTCGAGCGGTTGACCATCCAACCGCTGAAGCCCGACCGTATCTACGTCGACAGCGCCCCGTACGGGGCTCCGGTCGACCTCTGGCCGTTCGCCGCCGTCAGCCTGTGCGAAAAGTGTCGAACCCGGGAGCTCTTCCTGCTCAATGAGGTCCGGGACGACCAGCTGATGCTCCGCAGCCTGGAGGAGCACTCGCTGGAGATCACGTACGGCCTGCCCGAGTAAGCATGATCGGCCTGGCGCGGCTGCACCGGGTACGGGAGCGGATCGGCCGGCAGTACGCGGAGTCGAACCACCTGGTGAAAGCTCGCGGTTAGTCTTGCAGCCGCCAGGAGATGCAGTCTTCACACATCCCAGTCTCGTCCTCGTACATCCATACGCCGCAGGTGTCGCACAGAACCAGGTCGGCGATCAGGTCGCAGGTGAAACAGCGGGCAGTGACGCCGTTCGGATCACCTGCGACTGCGGCCCGGGGGATCAGAGTCTCCTCTGCGCACTCGATGCAGAGGACGACCGGCGGCATGCCACCGTCTTTGACAGACTCGTACGTCGAGGTCTTCAAGACCGCGTTGACATACGCGTCCGCCGCTTCCTGGGAACTCCAAGCTCCATGGCAGAACCGACAGTCGACCTTTGCCTGGCCTGCGTCGACCACCATCGCGAACTGGCCGCACTCCGGACATTCCACCGCCCAGTCGGCACAGTCCGCGAGATCGCTCCTCACGCGCTCCATCCGCGGTTCGACCAGTGCCTTCACCCGGTTCAGTCCGGCTCGCACGAGTTCCATCTGCTCGTCGACGTGCTCGGTGTCCCCCGCATCCAGGTGGGGCCGCAGATGGTTGTGGATGAAGTCGAGCAGGAAGTCCAGGACCTTGACCGCGCGCGCCTCCACCACCGCCACCGGTGCAGCGGCCAGACCGGCCATGCCGAAGTGCTGCAGCCGGTTACGATACTCGGCCAGGGCGTTGATAGCGCGAAAGTCCCGGTTCGAGATGGCGACGCCGAGCTCTTCCTTGAGCAGCCTGCGCGCGGCTACAATACCGATGCTGCGGAAGGCGCCGCGGTGGAAGTGAGCCTCGTCGCATATTCTGCCCTCACGGTCGGGTTCGACCACAAGTCGCCAGTCACGCCGGGCAAGGGGCCATTTGAGGAGAACCTCGGTGCCTGCCTGCAGGTGCAGCACCGCGTACTTCACGTCCCGGGCAGTGGGTTCGTCGAGGAACTCCAGGACGCTGAGCAGGTAGTCCATACCGTTGTGAACCACCGGAAAGTGAAACCCAGGGTCGCCTACGGCCTGATGGTCCGCCAGGGGGATCCACTGCAGCGGCCGGTGGACCCGAGGAACCTCGAGGTTGGGCAGCGGGACCGCCCGAGTGTCCCCGGTCACATCGAACATGACGTTCACTGAGGTCGCCGGTACATCAGTGCCGCTTGGTGCGACAGTGCCACCCAGGGTGCCCCACACCCTGACCTTTGTGCCGACCGACGGGCGCTCCGGGGCGATGTTCATGTGCATAATCCGCCATTTTAGGTTCGCCGAGGTGCCATTCTCATGGCATGGCGGGCAAAGGTAGGGGCGGTTCAGGGCGCACGCAGGCCACCGAGCGCCGGCGCCTGTGGGCCGAGTCGCGTTCCGGTGCACGGGCGGGACGCGGGTTCCACTACCAGGATGTCGTCGGCGCTTGGCTGTGCGGGCGGGTGATGTCCGGCGACCTCGCGGTGGAGCGCATCGTGCCCGAGGGCTGGGAGGACCTCTCCTGCGAAGGCTCAGATAATTGGCACGTTCAGGTCAAATCACGTCAGGCCCGGGTCGGCGGCTTCCTCCCGGGGGACGTCGCCCGGTACTTGCTCAAGATGGCAGCGCAGCACGATAAGCGGATGAAGGCAGGACTCGCAGGCCGGATGGTGCTGGTACTGGAGAGCCCTGTGGCCGGGGAGAGGCTCTCGGTCTGGGGGCAGGCTCTGGCTGAACTTCCGCGGACACACCCCTTGCGGGTGGCCGTCCATACCACCGGCAGGGAACGAAAGTTCAGCCAGCGCAAGATCAGTGAACTGTGCGCTCTGGTCAGTGTGTACGTGCTTCCCTGGCGGGAGGCCGCGGAGCAGACCGGGCAGACAGTCGCCGACAAACACGGCTTGCTTCCCCTGGCGGCCGGGCCCGTGGTCTTGGCCCTTCGGGATGCCATCGCCGGGCGCGCCGACACGAATGCGACACCCGACCTGAACAGCCGAGCAGGGCTGGACCGCACCGATATCGAGCGCGTCACGACGCGTGCGGCAGCGCTGGTGGACCGTGCCTCATTGCAGGAGGCGTTGTCGGTGGGGCTGTGCGAGCCTGTCGACTTCGACGAGCCCCTGGTCGTGCCCGGCTTCTTCGAGGGCACAGAAGTACAGCCGGGCCACATCGCCGCCGGCTTGCCAGCACCTCGGCCCGTGGAGAGCGGGCAAGTGGTCGACGCGCTGGAACGCGCGGAGCCCGTGCTGGTCACCGGCCCCTCGGGAGTGGGGAAGTCCATGGTGATGTGGGCCGCGGCCTACTCTGCCCGGCACATCCTGTGGTACCGGGTTCGGAGGCTGCGTGAGGCGGACGTCGACGCCCTGGTACGTCTCGCCCGGGCCAGTGGCGCCTCCGCCCGCTCGCCGGTCGGATTCGCCGTGGACGGCGTCGGGGTGGGCTCGGCAGATGCCTGGGACCTGCTGCAGCGTGAACTCGCGCCCCTCCCAGGGGTACACCTGCTGGGCTCCGCCCGTACCGAAGACCTTCCACCGCTGCGGACCCTGCCCAACTGCACCGTGGTCGAGGTCGCCCTGAACGAAGCCGTCGCCCAGGAGATCCACACCAAGCTCCTCGGCACCAGTGCCACCACCGTGCCCCACTGGCGAGCAGCGTTCGAGCAGGCGAACGGCCTCACCCTGGAATACACCCACCTGCTGACCCGCGGGCGCCGCCTGAGCGCAGTCGTCACCGAACAGGTCCAACGCCGTATCACCGAGGACCGTGAAACCGAACTGCAGATCCTCGCCCGTGTCGCCCTGGCCCACCAGTGGGGAGCAGCGCTGCCGCTGCGCACAGTGCAAGCGCAGCTCGGAGTCGGTGATGGGGCCTTCCGTATCGCCTTGGCCCGCTTGGGCGACGAGCACCTGATCCACGTCCAGGGGCAGGAGCTGACCGGGCTGCACCAACTACGCTCCCGAGCCCTGGCTGATGCGGTCCACGCGTCCCCGCCGCCGAGTCTGGACGAGACCCTGGCGGCTGTCCTGGAAACCCTCGACAGCACACACCTGCGGCCCTTCACCTCGGGGGCACTGGCTGAACGTCCGGACCTGGACGAGAAGGTCCTGGCCGGGCTCGTCACCGAAATCGGACGCAGACCGGGCCTGGCGACGCTCACCGCCGTCCTGCAGGCCCTGCGGCTGGTGGACATGCAGCGGCGTGCCGAGCAGCTCAACGCGGTGCTGCGCAGGCACCATGTGCGGCCCGCGCACCAGCAGACCGCTCTGCTGCTGGCGCGACTGGACAGTGAGCTGCCCGACGTGCGGCCGGAGATTGCCTCGGCCATCGCGGAGATCCGGCCTACCGTCGACAACCGGTCGCCGCTGCGCGACAACCTGCTCGCACGGATCGGCGCCACCGCAGCAGTCCGAGACCTCAACACGTGCGCCGACGCCTCCGCCGCGCAGGCATTTCTGACAGTGCTTGAGGGCAGCAGTCTGGATCTCGCCGCGCACATCGGCTCCGCCCTCTCCCCGTCCCCCCTTGCCCTGCTGCTGTCCCAGCAGCCCGTTGACGTGGTCGGCGACGTCATCGGTGCCGCGAGAGGCGTGTCCCTCGGACTCGCGCAGCAGCTGGTCACCCTGGCCGGCGGCACAGAGTCGATCCTCACCAGACTCCGCGCGTACTCACGCTGGCTCGTCGAGCTGGACGTGGTGGAGCAGGACGGCTCCCAGATTGCCCGCACCCGACTGCTCCATGTCTCGGACCGCGCCCAACCCGACCTCGAGGAAGCCGTCAGACACTTCGGCCGCGTCCTGCTGCGCTGCCTGCCGGCCTGCGACCGGGTCGACGTCCAAGCACTCATGCCCGGCGACGTGCCCCTGCAGATCGGGGACTACCTCGGCGGCGTAAGCCGGCTACAACGCCGCTACGACTACCTCCCCTCCGTCGTCACCTGGAACCGGCTGCAAGCCCAGGTCGCGATGACCACCCCTGACAGCATGGACGCGACGATGCGTACGCACACCGCCGTCGCCCTCATCTCCGACCTGTACCACTACCTGGACGACCTGACCCGCACCTGGTGCCTGCGCCAAGGGCAACCGGAAGCCCCCGCCACGCTGGAAACACGACGTAATGAGCTGTACGAGCGCAGCACAGCACTGACGCTGCCGGTGAACCGCGCTCAGCTACTGGCCGACCCCGTGGACGATGCCGTCTCAGCAACCCCGCACGACCACCTCAGCTTCCTCGCCCAAGGGATCACCGCTAACCTCACCGGCCAACTCGTGACCCCCGAACCGCACTGGACCCCTCTCGCCGCCTACACCGGCGACACCCTGCGCAAACTCGTCCAGCAGGTCAGACAGTCCGAACGGTGGGAGCTGGTCGGACTGGAAGCACCACCCGCCGACCTCAACCACATCGACCAAAAACTGAGCGATCTCCATGCCGTGCTCGCGGAACTGGCCCGGGGCGGCCTCCAGCCCGCCACCATCAGCGCCGCCGCAGGATCCCGACCCCCCGACGACGTCCTCACCAGGCTCGCCACACGTGCCCGTTCGGACGCCGAGCGAAGAGCCTCACACGTCCGCGCTGGTCTCCTTGCCGCCGCCGAAACAGCCGGCGTGTCCCTACGCGTACTCATGCGCCCGCTGGCCGACGCCGCAGCGGTCAACTGGGCTGCCGTCGAAACAGCGATCGGCATCCAAATCAGTGACCTGACCGAATGGGAGCAGGCTCTCCCCACCGTAATAGGGCTACTCGAACAAGTCCCGGAACCGCTGGGAGCACACCCACCGGTACTGATCATCCCGCTGATCGCCGGACACCCCGTCAGGCATCTGGCAGTCAAGGCCCAAACAGACCCGTGGCCCGGCGTCGAACTCTACGACACGTGGGCCGACCGCTTCCCGCCAGCTCACGCCACTCCCCTGACCGACAGCGTTATTGCCGCACACCAAGCACTGCAGGCCCTTTCCGGATTCACAGCCCTGCGCGCCCGACAAGGCACGACACCCGAAACCCTCGCCGACATCACAGAAGAGACGGACCGCTACCGCCGAGCCCTCGACACCATCACAGAGATACAGCCCACCGACATCGTGATCTCCACGATCACCGAATTCCTCACCGCGCTCCACAACCGCGTGGCCGCCGAAGACCCCGACCATCCGGAGCACAACCCGGAACAACCACCTTTCGCCGCCAGCCTCGCGCTCCACATCACCGGCACGACCACCCCCGACGCCCAGAACCTCGACGGCCTAACGACCATCAGTCTGCAACGAGACCTGGACCCCGAATCCGCGATCCGCCTGCTCACCGAATCCCAATAATCCAGCGACTCCGGGACACGGATGTCGGGCCAGCCGAGGTCAAGATGCCGGGCGACTGGAGGGCACCTTCTAGCCGCAGACCGTGCGCAAGCAGCAGCGTCAGCTGACGGGCGTGGACGACGTTGCGCCGTCGCTGTCCACGAAGGGCCCCACCCACGAGAGATCTCCGCGCGCCTGGCCGAGATCTCGCGCGTCGACTTCTCCGTGTCGTCAAGCCACCGCGACGGCAGGCGGACCGCGGCGCTTGCGATCCCTCTCGAGACCTAATTAGCTTCCGTTTTTCCCTGCCGATCACCATTCAGCTACAGGTCCGAGTCCGAGTGTGCGTCGTAGGCGCTGAGTAGGTGTTCGATGCGTTGGTTGTTGATGGATTGGCGGTCGTAGAGGCATTTGGCGTAGCGGGTGAGGAGGACTTCGACGCTGTTGCCGGCGCGTTGGGCGACTTCCGCGGGGTCGGCGCCAGCTGCGAGCCAGGTGGACAGGGCGGAGTGGCGCAGGTCGTAGGGGCGTTTGCCGAGCGGGGTGGCGGCGAGTTCGGGTGGCAGGGCGAGGGTGCGGGCTTCCTTCCAGACGCGATGGACGATGGTGTAACCGACGATGTTGCCGCGTTCGGTGAAGAACAGCCGCCCATCCGGCGCGGTCCCGTGGGTTTGGACGCTGTCGCGCCAGATCGCGACCAGCGGTGGTGGCAGGGGCACGATGCGGACCTCGCCGGGCGGCCGATTCTTCAGCCCGCGCTCGTCGTGGACCTCGCCGCTGTCGGTCCACCTCTTGCCCGCCTGGGGGCGGGTGCGGTGCAGGACCAGCCGGCCCCACCCGGTCTCGGGCAGAGTGCAGTCCGGCAGGGTCACCGCGACGGCTTCCTCCGGCCGGAGTCCGACTGGTGAACTGCCGTTATTCGTCTGCTGCTGTATTCCTGCCCTCTCACACGACCTTCGGGCCGGATCTCGTGGCGCTTGCCGGGTGGCAGCGGCAGTTCTGGTTCCTGACGGTCGACCAGGGTTGCGGCGCTACTCTCCGTGTTCGAATAGCAGATCCCAGACCTGCTCCAGGGCTTGCTCAGCGGTGTCAGGAAGCCTGTCTGTGCTTCCGAGCCGCCGTGCGACGGCGCGCGCGAGTTCGGCGCGGTGCGGCGCTGTTGCCTCCAATGCTCGAACCAGGGTGCCGTTCGTATTGAGGCACGGCAGCACCGCGAGCCACTCGCCGAGTGGTCCGGTCAGCGGGCCTGTGATGTTCGGCCACCGGCGCTGCACCTCGTCGTTGAGCTGGGGCAACTGCTCGATCCCTTGCCAGGTCGGGTCGAACGCACCGAAATGAAGCCGGCCGACGCGCGCCACCACAACGGCGCCGAGGCACATCGGACACGGATGCAAG
>NZ_FMCH01000403.1 GCF_900091855.1 Streptomyces sp. DvalAA-14 | reverse complement strand
AGCGCGCCGATCGCGATGCCCAGCAGGAACGAGACGATCGCCAGCGCGAGGTGGATCCAGAAGTAGGCGGTCGGCGACGAGTGGTCGCCGTGGTGGAAGGCCAGACCGCTGGTGTCCTTCCACAAATTCTTGGCAAATGTGGTCCACACGATGACGGACCAGACGCCGAAGGCGACAAGGAACCAGGACACCCGGCGGCTGAGCTTCATACGCCCCAGTATGGGCGGCATCCGGCAGGCAGCCGAGGGCGGGGTGGCACGGCCTGCCCCGGCGGCGGCGACGGTTCCCGATCATGAAGGTGGGTGATGTCACTTCCGCGCGGGGCAACCCGATGGGTCGGGTGCGCGGCGAGGGGCGGTACGTTCGGAAGGTGCTTTTGACTGCGATCACCGCTCCACGCCGTACCGCCCTGGCCGTCTCCCTGCTCGTCGCACTCGTCGGCGGGCTGGGTGCCGGGACCGCGGTGGCGGCGCCGAAGCCGAAACCCACGCCGACACCGCCCGCGCAGTTGTCGAAGGTCGGCGGGGACCGGCTGAGCGTGCCGGGGACGCAGGTGAACGCGGCGCCCGGGGTGCCGGCCCTGCCCGCCAAGCTGACCTCCCGCTCCTGGATCGTCGCGGACGCCGAGACCGGGGCGGTACTGGCCGAGCACAACGCGCACTGGCAGCTGCCCCCGGCCAGCACGCTGAAGATGCTGTTCGCCGACACGGTCATGCCGAAGCTGCCCAAGAACGAGGTGCACAAGGTCGCCCCCTCCGACCTGGCCGGCATGGGCGCGGGCAGCAGCCTGGTCGGCATCAAGGAGAACCTGACCTACACCGTGCACGACCTGTGGCTGGGTGTCTTCCTGCGCTCGGGCAACGACGCGGTGCACGTGCTGTCCGCGATGAACGGCGGCGTGCCCCAGACGGTGGCCCAGATGAACGCCGAGGCCCACGAGTTGCAGGCCACCGACACCCACGTGGTCACCCCCGACGGCTACGACGAGCCCGGCCAGGTCAGCAGCGCCTACGACCTGACGCTGTTCGCCCGGCAGGGCCTGCAGAATCCCGACTTCCGCGAGTACTGCTCGACGGTGAACGCCCAGTTCCCTGGCGACTACAAGAAGACCAAGCAGGGCAAGCCGACCAAGGTCCGCAGCTCCTTCGCGATCTCGAACACCAACCGGCTGCTCAGCGGCGACTACGACCTCAGCCGCTACCCGGGCATCGCCGGGGTGAAGAACGGCAACACCACCAATGCGGGCGCCACCTTCACCGGCGTCGCCCAGCGGGGCGGGCGCACCTTGCTGGTCACCGTGATGAACCCGTCCGGGACCGAGCACGACGAGGTCTACCGCGAGGGCGCGTCCCTGCTGAACTGGGGATTCGCGGCCGCCCCCGCCGTACAGCCGGTGGGCACCCTGGTGCCGCCGCTGAGCAAGCTGCCGCACGCGTCGGCCGCTGCGCCGTCGGCCTCCCCGCAGCAGCGGACGGCTACCACGGCCGACGCCGCGTCGTCGGCGTCCTCGTCGCGCGGGGTCTGGACGGCCGCCTCGATCGCGGCGGCCACCGCCGTGGTGCTGGCGGCCGTGGTCATCGTCGTGCGACGGCGGCGGCCGCTTCCCTCCGAGGTCGGGCCTGACGGTCCAGGCGGTGCGCTCCGGTCCCGCCGTTCGCCGGGCCGTTCCCTTTTCCGCCGGCCTTTCCGTCTGCGCCCGCGTCCGCGTTCCCGGGGCCGGCGGGGCCGCTAGCCTTCGGCGAGCCGCTGTCCCGGGCGTCCCCGGGCGCCGGCTCGCCGGCGTCCGGCGGCGGCGCGTGCACCGGCGTCGCCGTCCAGGCGGCGCAGTACAGCAGCAGCTTCGCCACGAAGTTGATCCACAGCAGCAGGGCCACCGGAGTGCCGAAGGCGCCGTAGACGTTGCGGCCGGCGACTTTCTGCAGATAGCCGCTGAGCAGCACCTTCAGCAGTTCGAAGCCGACCGCGCCGATCAGCGCGGCGACGAACACCGAGCGCCGCGGCGGGTCCACCGCAGGCATCAGCGTCAGCAGGAAGACCAGGATCAGGAAGTCCGCGACGACCGCCAGCAGGATGCCGACCAGGGTGAGCAGGGTCGGGCCGGGGCCGCTGTGGGCGAAGCCGAGATGGCGGGCGGTCCAGTCGACCGCCGCGGTGGCCAGCGCGGACGCGCCGAGCGAGACGAGCACGGCGGCGCCCAGCCCGAACAGGACCGCCCCGTCCCACAGCTTGCCCGTGAACGGGTTGCGGGGTTCGTTGTCCTTGCCCCAGATCGCGCGCAGCACATCGCGCAGCGAGCCGATCCAGCCGACCCCGGTGAACAGCAGCACGGCACCGGCGATGATCCCGACGGTGCCCGCGTGAGCGACCAGGCCGCTGATGTTGAGCTGGTCGGCGATGCCCGGGATCTGCTGGGAGATCTTGTGCTCCAGCGTGTTCAGCTGACGGTCGGACAGCAGCGCCGCGCCGACCGCGGCGACGACGGTGAGCAGCGGGAACAGCGCGAGGAAGCTGGTGAAGGTCAGCGCGGCGGCCAGCCGGGTCCAGTGCACGGACAGCAGGTGCGCGAAGGCCCGGTAGGCATGGGTGCGCAGCACGGCCGCGATCCGCGGGCCGATCCAGGGCAACCCGGTCAACCAGTCCATGGCGTGCGGTTACCCTCCTCCGGTCCCGGCACGCCCGGCGTGTCCTGGACCGGCGATCCGGTGGCGGGCCGGGTGGCGCGGAAGACCAGGGTCCGCGTCCCCCAGAAGCGCAGCGCGGTCCCCAGCAGCATGCCGATGCCGAGTCCCGAGACCAGGTCGTCGCGCTGGCTGGTGAAACCGAGCAGATAGTGCGAGCAGCCCAGGCAGATCAGCTGGACGGCGGCCCCGGCGATGTTCACCACCAGGAACACCCCGTACCGGCGGGCGCGGCCGACCGCGGGGGTTCGGCCCCGGTAGGTGCCCAGCGCGTTGCCCAGGTAGGCCACGGTGCAGCCGGCCACGAAGGCAGCGCCTTGGCGGTGAGCGGGCCCAGTCCGCCGGGGCCGCGCAGCCAGATGAACAGGCCGAGGTCGGCGACGTAGGCGGCG
>NZ_FMCH01000310.1 GCF_900091855.1 Streptomyces sp. DvalAA-14 | reverse complement strand
GACCCGCCACCCCGCCAGCAGCGGGATCAGCCGCCGCCGCAGCACCCCGGTCGCCTCCAGCAGCCGCCAGCCGGCGTTGCGCGCCCTGGCCGCCTTCGGGCCGAGGGTGAACATCTTGGTGAAGCGTCCGGTGCTGCCGACGGTCTGCTGCGCCGCGTACCGGCGCTCGGTGTCATAGGTGTCCAGCACGGCGGGGTCGAGCCGCCCGGCGATCACGCCGGCCAGCTTCCAGGCCAGGTTGTGGACGTCCTGGAGCCCGAGGTTCAGTCCCTGGCCGCCGATCGGCGAGTGCGCGTGCGCCGCGTCGCCGACCAGGAAGGTCCGGCCGGTGCGCAGCGCCACCGCGATCCGCTCCTGGCTGCCGAAGGTGTTCAGGGTGTGCAGCTCGCGCACCTGGAGACCGCCCGGACCGCGCAGGTCCAGCAGCTTCTGCACGGTCTCGGCGGTGACGGGCGTGTCGGGCGCGATCGGCGTCCCGAGCCGGGTGATCTCGCCGGAGAGCGGCGCGTAGACCATGGGGCCGGTCGAGCGCAGGAAGTAGTGCACCGCGCCGCGCTCGGCCTCGCCGTCGATCAGTCCCTCGGCCGCCAGATAGGTGGTCGGCAGGCTCGAACCGGGGAAGTCGACGCCGAGGCTCTGCCGCACGGCGCTGCCGATACCGTCCGCGCCGATGAGCCAGTCCGCCTCGATGAGTTCGCTGCCGTCCGGGCCCTGCGCCTTGACGGTGACGGTCTCCCCGTCGCTGGTCACGTCGGTGACCCGCACCGAACGCTCGACCCGGCCGCCCAGCCGCACCAACTCCTCCTCCAGCAGGGCGCTCGTCCGGTCCTGGGGCAGCAGCAGCGCCTGGTTCTCCGCGCCGATCTCGCTGCGCAGCCGGCGGCCGCCGTCCAGGTGGTAGACCAGGGCGCGCAGCGGCAGCCCGCGCCGCACCGCCTCCTCGTACAGGCCCAGGTGCCGCAGCACGTCCAGGCCGAGCGGCCACAGCAAAATCGCCCGCGAGCCCTTGTTCGGCTCGGCCTCCGCCTCCAGTACGCGCACCGGCACGCCGAGCCGCAGCAGTTCGCAGGCCGCGGCCAGCCCGCAGGTGCCGCCTCCCGCGATCAGCACCGGGATACGGGGGGTCGTGGTCGGGTTCTCCGGGTTCATCGCTCTCCTCCGCGTAGCACGTGGTCGAGCCAGGCCGCGATGGCGCGGGCGGTCGGCTCCGCCTGTTCCTCGATCAAGGTGAAGTGGTCGCCCGGCAGTTCAAGCCGCTCGTGCGGCTTCGGCCAGGACGCCCGCCAGTTGTGCTGTTCGGTCCAGCCCGCCACCGGGTCGCCGGCGCCGACCAGCAGCGTCGGCGCCTTCGCCTGCCCGGGCACGAAGTCCGCGAGCAGCCGCAGGTAGCCGCCCATCGCGGTCAGCCGGGCGTCGTCGAGCGGCGTCAGCTCGCCGACCCGGTCCGCCATGCCGGCCATCAGCTCGCCGCCCAGCCGGGTCAGGATCCCGTCGCCCAGGACGTGGGTGTCGATGAGCACCAGCGCCTCGGGATGCACCCCCCACTCCTCCAGCCGCTCGGTCACCGCCTGGGCCAGCAGGCCCCCGGAGGAGTAGCCGAGCAGCACCACGGGGGCCGCCCCGGCCGCCGCGCGCACGGCGGTCGCCGCCGCCTCGACCAGCGCGTCCAGATCGGCGGGCAGCCGCTGTCCGGCGGTGAAACCGGGCAGTGCGAACGCCGAGACGGTGTGGCCTCCGGGCAGCGCCGCGGCCAGCCGGGCGTACTGGAGCGGCCCGGAGGTGGCCAGCACGGTGGGGAAGCAGAAGACCTGCGGCTCGGCCGTGCCGCGGGCCAGCACCTGCGGTTCCAGCCCGTCGGCCTCCTCGCCGGCGCCGAACGCGGGCCGGAAGGCCGCCGCGGACGCCAGCAGGTCGATGAACTCCGCGGTCCTGCCCTGCTCGCCGGCCCGGGCGAACAGCGTGCCGAGCCCGCCGGGCGCGGCTGCGGCGCCGGCCGCCTCGGCGGCCGGGCCCGCGGACAGCTCCTCGTCGAGCCGGCGTGCCAGCCCCTCCGGGGTGCGGCTGGCGAGCACCGCGTCCGCGGCCAGCCGGAGCCCGGTGGTGGACCCCAGCCGGTTGCGCAGCTCCAGCGTGGTGAGCGAGTCCATGCCCATCTCCAGGAACGCCCGCCCGGGATCCACCGCGTCGGGGTCGGTGTGGCCGAGCACGGCGGCGGTCTCGGCCCGGATGTGGCCGAGCAGCAGCAGATGCCGCTGCTGCGCGTCGAGCCCGGTCAGGTCCCCGAGCCGCCCGCCGCCCGTCGCGGCCCGCGGGCCCGCCATCCGTTCGGCCTCCCGCTCCAGCGCCCGTACCTCCGGCAGCCCGCTGAGCAGCGCGCTGGGCCGGGAGGCGGTGACGCGGGCCAGATAGCGCGGCCAGTCGACGTCCACCACGACGGTCGCCCGTTCCTGCCGGTCCAGGCACTCCATCAGCGCGGTGAGCG
Source organism: Streptomyces sp. DvalAA-14 (assembly GCF_900091855.1). Taxonomy (GTDB): domain Bacteria; phylum Actinomycetota; class Actinomycetes; order Streptomycetales; family Streptomycetaceae; genus Actinacidiphila. Next base: position 955 of record NZ_FMCH01000310.1, on the reverse strand, counting down.
CGAGGTCGGGGTCGAGGGCGGGCAGGCCGCGCTGGACCAGGCGCTCGCGCCGGGACTCCTCGAAGGCCCGCTCGGCGTCGGTGGCACCCGCGTTGTCCCAGCCGCCCCAGCCCACCGACGTGCCGGGCAGACCCAGTGAACGGCGGTGCACGGCGAGCGCGTCGAGGTGGGCGTTGGCCGCCGCGAAAGCGCCGACGCCCACGCCGCCGCCGAAAGTGGCGGCGAACGAGGAGAACAGCACGAAGGCCGACAGTTCCCGGTCGAGTGTCAGCTCGTGCAGCAGCTGGGCGGTCGTCGCCTTCACGGCCAGCACCCGCTCGAACCGGTCGGCGGGGAAGGCGCTCAGCGGCCCCTCCTCCAGCAGCTCCGCCAGATGGAAGACCGCGTCCAGCGGCGCCGACTCCGGGATGTCGGCGAGCAGCCGGGCCACCGCCGCCCGGTCCTCCAGGTCGCAGGTCACCACATCGGCCCGGACGCCCAGCGCGGGCAGTTCGGCCGACAGCTCGGCGGAGAGCAGCGCGATCGCCGCCGGGTCCGCCCCGGTCGCGGCCACCAGCAGCAGCCGGTCCGCCCCTTCACGGGCCAGCCGCCGGGCCAGGTGCGCGGCGCCGGGCTGCTCGGCGCCGGTGATCAGCGCCGTACCCGACGGGCACCAGGTGGTGGGGGCGGCGGCGGACCGGGGGGCGCGGGCCAGCCGGCAGCCGAGGATCCCGGCCTGACGCAGCGCCAGCTGGTCCTCGCCGGGGAGCGCCAGGGCCCGCGGCAGGAGGGCGAGCAGCCGGCGGTCGGCCGTGCCACCCGGCAGGTCCACCAGGCCGCCCCAGGTGCCGGGGTGTTCGAGGGCCGCCACCCGGCCCAGGCCCCACAGTTGCGCGTGCTGCGGATGCGTCAGCGGGTCGGAGTCCGAGGTGCTGACCGCGCCCCGGGTCACCAGCCACAGCCGCCCGGCGGATCC
>NZ_FMCH01000486.1 GCF_900091855.1 Streptomyces sp. DvalAA-14 | reverse complement strand
GCGGCGGGAGCCGAACTGGAACCGGCCGTCGCAGCGGGCGGGCTGGACGCCACAGCGGACGGGGCACCGGACGCGGCCGGTGTACCGGATGAGGTGGTGCCGGTGTGGTCGGTGCCGCAGCCGGCCGCGGTGAGGGCCACTACGGTCACCACCGCCGCGGCAAAGGGGATCGCGCGGCGGCGGCGTACGAGAGCGGTGGGTACGGATGACGGTGTCGTGGTGAGGTGCTCCGGCGTAGGTCGCATACCTTTCGGTTGCTCAGCGGGCCGGTGCTTCGAACCTCAGGCGTCACAATTGTTGCTGTATCCGCACATTCGCCGTGCTGACGGAGGACGGATCGCTCAGCGGTGCGAGTCGCCGCCGCGGCCGCCGTCCCCGTCGTCGGAGTCGGCGTCATGGGAGGCACCGTCGTCGGAGTCGGCGTCATGGGAGGCACCGTCGTCGGAGTCGGCGTCGTCGGAGTCGGAGTCGTGCCGGTCGCCGTCGTTGCCGTTGCCGTCGCCGGCGTTCGGGCCGCCGCCGTTCGGGCCGCCGCCGTCCTTGCCGTCCTCGTGGCCGCGCCGGCGGCGGCGTACTTCCCAGACGACGAGGGCGGCGACCACGACCGCGGCGACGATGGCCGCCACCGCGGTGCCCGCGGTGCGCTCGACCCGCTGGTAGGCGTCCCCCGCGAAGTAGCCGAGCAGCACGAAGCCGACGCCCCAGACCAGTCCGCCGAGGGCGTTGTAGAGCAGGAAGACCCGGTAGGGCATCCGGCTGATGCCGGCCAGCGACGGGATCAGGGCCCGGAAGAAGGCGATGAAGCGGCCGAGGAAGACGGCCGTCGGGCCGCGCCTGCGGATCAGGTCCTGGGCCCGGTCGATGTGCGAGCGGCGGCCGCGCAGCGCTCTGGTGTCCAGGATGCGCGGGCCGAAGCGGCGGCCGACCTCGTAGCCCACCGAGTCGCCGCCGACCGCGGCCAGGACGACGAGGACCGCCATCCAGTAGACGGAGACCTTGTGCTGGCCGGCCAGCACTCCGCCGAGCACCGCGGCGGTCTCGCCGGGCAGCACGAAGCCGAAGAAGAGGGCGTCCTCGCAGAAGACCAGCGCGAAGATGACGGCATAGACCGCGCCGCCGGTCGTTCGCGACAGCCAGTCGGTGATCGTGTGCATAGGCGCCCGGGCGTCCTAGCGGACCACGCGCGGCTTGCGGCGCAGCCGCCAGAAGCCGTAGCCGAGGTCCGCGGCGAACAGCACGATGCCGATGACGAGCAGATAGCCCAGACCGCCGACCGCCACGCCGATCAGGCCGAGCACGATCGCGGCGATGATCAGAAACAGGAACAGGCTCATGGTCCAGTCTCCTTTCCGGGCCGGTTCGGCTCCGTCGGTGGTGCGGGTGGTGTCGAGCTGGTCGGCGAACGAGGGGTGGTTGTCGGGGTCGTGCGGGTCGTGGCGGGCGTCGCGGTCGGGCCAGCGGCGCCGCCGAGGTGGCCGGGCGCCGCGGGGTCTCCCCCGCGGCGCCCCGCTCTCAGCGGCGGGCGAGTTGCCGTGCTCCGTCCGCCCCGGGCTTGTACGGCAGGCCGTAGTGCCGGAAGATCGCCTCCTCGTCCTCGACCGGGAGGACATCGTCCGTTCCGATCGAAGGGGCCGACTTCACCAGCGCTCGGCCGTACGGCACGCGCAGGTAGCCCGGTCCGGCGATCACCTCGGCGACCGGTACGAATATCAGCCGGTGCCGAGTGGGCAGACCGATCCGGACCGTCCCCATCGAGGGCTGGTCCGTGACGGTGTCCACATAGACCGCCTCCAGGACACCGATCTTGTGGCCTTCTTCGTCCACCACATCGTGGTCGCGCCACTCGCGGAGATCAGCGGGCTCGATCATGGCCTGTCCTCCTGCCGTGGCTGGGTCGGTGTCCCGTTCGAATGTCGCCTGCCCCGGCCGGAAAGCGCTACGCGTCTCAACCTGCCTTGATCTCACTGCGATCGCCGCCCCACAAGGTGTGGAAGGTGCCGTCGCGGTCGTCGCGCTGATAGGTGTGGGCGCCGAAGAAGTCCCGCTGGGCCTGGGTCAGGGCGGCGGGCAGCCGCTCCGCGCGCAGCGCGTCGTAGTAGGCGAGCGACGCCGAGAAGCCCGGTACCGGCACGCCGTGTTCGACGGCCGCCGCGACCACGGTCCGCCAGTCCTCCTGGGCGGCGCCGATCTCCTCGGCGAACCGCTGGTCGGACAGCAGGCTGGGCAGGTCCGGGCGGCTCGCGTAGGCGGCGGTGATCCGGTCCAGGAAGGCCGCCCGGATGATGCAGCCGCCGCGCCAGATGGCGGCGATGGCGCCGAGGTCGATGTCCCAGCCGTACTCGTCGCTGCCCGACTGGAGCATGTGGAAGCCCTGGGTGTACGAGACGATCTTCGACGCGTACAGCGCCTGCTCCACCCGGTCGGCGAACGCGGACGCCGCCTTGTCGTCCAGGGCGGTGCCGCGCGGCCCCGGCAGGTCCCGGGAGGCGGCGCGCAGTTCGGAGTGGCCGGACAGCGAGCGGGCGAACACCGCCTCGGCGATGCCGGAGACGGGCACGCCCAGGTCGAGGGCCACCTGCACGGTCCAGCGCCCGGTGCCCTTCTGCTCGGCCTGGTCCTGGACGACGTCCACGAACGGCTTGCCGGTGACGGGGTCGGTGTGCGCCAGCACCTCGGCGGTGATCTCGATCAGATACGAGTCCAGCCGGCCCTCGTTCCAGGTCCGGAAGATCTCCGCGGCCTGCGCCGGGCTGTAGCCGGCCACCGCCCGCAGCAGGTGGTAGGCCTCGGCGATGAGCTGCATGTCGGCGTACTCGATGCCGTTGTGCACCATCTTGACGAAGTGGCCGGCGCCGTCCGGGCCGATGTGGGTGGTGCAGGGCTTGCCGTCCTTGGCCTTGGCGGCGATCTGCTCCAGCATCGGGCCGAGCGAGGTGTAGGACTCGGCGGAGCCGCCGGGCATGATGGACGGGCCGTTGAGCGCGCCCTCCTCGCCGCCCGAGACACCGGTGCCGACGAAGTGGATGCCCTGCTCGCGCAGTTCGCGCTCGCGGCGCCGGGTGTCCTGGAAGTGGGCGTTGCCGCCGTCGATGATGACGTCGCCCGGTTCGAGCAGCGGTGCGAACTCGGCGATCACCGCGTCCGTGGGGTCGCCGGCCTTCACCATGATCAGCAGGCGGCGGGGCCGCTCCAGGGCCGCGACGAACTCCTCGGCGGTCGTGGTGGGGACGAAGTCGCCCTCGTTGCCGTGCTGCTCCATCAGGGCGTCGGTCTTGGCCTTGGTGCGGTTGTGCAGAGCCACGGTGAAGCCGTGGCGGGCGAAGTTCCGGGCCAGATTGCTGCCCATCACGGCCAGCCCGGTGACGCCGATGTCGGCCTTCTCAGTCATCTGCTGCTCCTGGATGCTTCGGCTCCGGTGGTCAGTCTCTCGCCGCCCCGCCGCCCCGGCGCGTTCACGACGGCCGATCGGGGGGCGGGGCGGTTCGGCGACGGGCAGCCCGGTGCGGCCCGGGTCGGCGCCGCCCGGGTCGGTGCGGCCCGGGTCAACGGCGGGACTCCCGTGAGCGCCGCGGGCCCCGTGAGCGCCGCGAGTCCCGTGAGTTGCCGAACAGGATGCGGTAGATGATGAGCAGCACCAGCGCGCCGGCTATCGCCGACAGCCAGGTACGGCCGTCGAAGAACTCGTGCCGTACCGGCCGGTTCAGGAATTTGGCCGACAGCCAGCCGCCGACGAACGCTCCCGCGACGCCGAACAGCAGGGTGCCGAATACGCCGCCCGGGTCACGGCCGGGCAGCAGAATCTTCGCAATGCCTCCGGCCAGCAGGCCGAGGATGATCCAGCTCACGATTCCCATGGCGGCTCTCTACCCCGAGCCCACCCGGCTACGCCGCGCCTCCCGCCCCCGGGGCGTCAGAGCCGGCGCCAGCGGGCCGAGGCGAAGGAGAAGACACCGAACAGCACCAGGCCGAGGGCCACGACCACCAGCAGCCAGGGCCCGGCCGCGGTGTGCGCGAAGCTGCGCAGCGTCTCGTCGACACCCTTGGCCTGGCCGGGGTCGTAGCGGATCGCCGCGACCAGAACGAACACCCCGGCGCCCGCGAAGACGGCGCCACGGGCGATGCCGCCGCCCATCCCGGAGGCGACCACCAGTTGGCGGCTCCGCCGGCCCATGCCGACCGTCGTCATCTTCTTGAGGAATTTGCGGCGGGCGGCCCGGAACGCGATCATCGCGCCGGCCACCACGAGCCCGCAGCCGGCCACGCCCACCAGCCAGCGGCCGGCCGGCAGGTCGAGGGCGGAGCGGGTCCAGTCCTTGGACTTCTGGTTGCTGCTGCTGGAGCCGCCGGAACCGGCGGCGAAGGAGGCGGTGCCCCAGCAGACCGAGGCGTAGAACGCGGCCCGGCCGGCGTTCATCAGCCGCTTGCCGGGACGGGCGCCCGCCGACCGGCCGCTGCCGCCCTCGCCGGGCTCGTCGGTGCCGATGGCGGCCTGCGCGGCGCGCCACAGCGTCATGCAGGCGAAGCCGGCGGCCAGGATCCACAGCATCGCGGTGCCGAACGGCTGGCCGGCGATCGACTGCAAGGCGCCCTGCCGGTCGGCCTGTTGTCCCCCGAGGCCGAAGGCGATCCGGATCGCCAGGATGCCGATCAGTACGTAGATGACCCCTCTGGCGACGAATCCCGCCCGGCCGGCCGAGGTCAGTACCTCGCGCGGCGTGCGCCGCCGCGCCGCGCCGGCCGCCCGTCGTCCCTTTGCCTGTACGTGCGACGACATCGCGCCTGCCTCCCCTGTTCCGGCCGGGGCCTGTTGGCGCCCGCGAGGGGCGTGTGCCCGGCTATCGCCGGTTCACGCCGGCTGTCAGCCGTTGGGCGGGCCCGCGGAGGGCCGGCGGTCCTGCCGTTCGGTAGCGGCGCCCTGTTCGGCGGGCGGCTCGGCGGCGTCCGCGTCGGCCGCCGCCGGGTCGGCGGTGAGGAATTCCGCGATGCCGGTCAGGTCCAGCAGCCGCTCCAGGACGGGCGGCCGCTCGTCCAGGTGCAGCCGGACGCCGGCGGCGGCGGTCCGCCGATGGACCGTCAGCAGCACCGAAATGCCCATGGAGTCGCAGTCGCCGAGCCGGCCGCAGTCCAGCCGCAGATCGCGGGTGCCGGGGTGGGCGGCCAGACCGGCCTCGACCTCTTCCAGCAGTTCCGCCGCGCTGTCGTAGTCGAGGTCGCCGACGATCGCGGTGCGCAGGGTGTAGGGATCCACCGCGACGGTGGTGAGGGCCAGCTGGTCTGCGGGGTGGGTCGTCATGCCGGCCTCTCGGTCTGGGGTGTGGGGTGTGCGGGTCGCGGTGCGCGGCGCGGTCCGAGGCGCCGTCGGGGTCGCGGGGTGCGTCGCGGGGTCGGCGCCGCCGTCGTGCGGGGCGGGGCCGCCCGGGTTCGCTGTCGTCGTCGCCGTGACGGCTCGCCTGCTGGTCATCCGGTGAACCTGCCCGGTCCGTGTCCTCCCACCGCACTGAGGTGGGTTCCGCGCGGAGCGGTGATCGCCACCGCTGCCATGTCGTCGTGCCGTCCGTCGCCCACCCATTGGGAGGCGAGCGTCATCAGGCGTTCCACCACCGCGTCGGGTGGCGCTCCCGCGCATGCGGCCAGGGCCCGGGCCAGCCGGGCCTCGCCGAAGAACGCGCGGCCGTCCGGGCCGCCCTTGGCCTCGGTGATCCCGTCGGTGAACAGCACACAGGTGTCCCCCGGCGCCAGGGTGACCGTCTCGGTCCTGGCCGCCACCGTCGGCAGCGCCCCGACCAGGGTGCCGCGCGTCGGTACCGGCTCCACCCGGCCGTCGGCCCGCACGACCAGCGGCGCCGGGTGTCCGGCGCTGGTCAGCCGCAGCCGTACATCGGGGCCGTGCCGGGAGGTCGAGGCCAGCAGCAGGGTGGCGAAGCGGGTGTGCCGGGCGGTCAGCAGGGCGCCGTTGAGCAGGCTGAGCACCAGTTGGTGGTCGCCGGCCAGCGGCAGCAGCGCGTGCAGGGTGTTGCGGATCTTCCCGGTGAGCACCGCCGCCTCCAGCCCCTTGCCGCATACGTCGCCGAGCACCACCAGGGATTCGGCGCCCGGTCCCACGCCGGCGTGCAGGTCGTAGAAGTCGCCGCCGACCCGCTCGCCGGGCCGCGCGGCGGCGTAGCGGGCGGCGAAGTCCACCCCGCCGACGTGGCCCATCGGCGGCGGCATCAGCTCGCGCATCAAGGTCTCGGTGATGGAGGTCTGCTCGGTGTGCAGCCGGGCGGCCGACATCGCCGCTCCGGCCCGGCCGGCGAAGAGCCGGGTGAAGGTCTCCTCGGTGCCGTCGGACGCGGCGTTCGCGGCCCGGTGCAGCAGGATCAGCGCGCCGGCCGGCCCGCCCTGGCCCGGCAGCGGGCTGATCACCATCGAGCCGACCGGGCCGAATCCGTCCGGCACCACCCAGTCGGGGGCGGCGGCCGGGTCGATCCGGCGGGCGGCCACCGGCGGGAAGCAGCGCAGTGCCTCGGCCAGGCCCGGCACTTGCGCCGGGTCGCCCGGCGCCTTCCGGCTGACCGGCTCGGCGCCGCGCACACAGGAGGCGAACGGCAGTCGGCGGGCGGCGCTCGGGGCCACCACCAGGGCCGCGTCGGCCAGGTGGGTGGCGGCCAGCCGGGCGGCCACCTGCATGCAGCATTCCAGGTCCAACGCCGAGTGCAGCAGGGCGGATGCCTCGGCCAGCACCGCGGCGTGCCCGCGTTCCACGGCCAACGCGTCGGCCGCCACGCGGTGTTCGGTGTCGTCCACCAGCCACCAGGCCACCGCTCCGGTGTCGTCGGGAGCCGACGGGTGCGCCTCGAAACTGCGTTCGCCGACCGGTCCGCCCGCGGGTCCGGTGCCCGGTCCCCGCTCGCCTCCGGTCAGCCGCCGGTGGGCGCGGACCAGCCAGGGCGGCGCCGCCTCGGTCAGGTCGGCGCCGGCCAGCGCGCGGGGGAGCAGCGTGGCCGCCTCGGCGTTGGCCTGGCGGACCACTCCGTCCGCGTCCACGAGCAGTACGGGGAAGGGGATGCGCCGCAGCCTGGAGTCCGGCGCGGTGTCACCGGCCGTACTCGTCCCTGTCTTCGCGTACATCGCCACCTTCACAGGACCCTGCGGGCGGGTCCCCTCCCCTCGTCACCGGTCGGCGGATCGCTCCCCGCTGCGTCTTCTTCCAGCTGTTCCCCGCTCATCCCCCGCTTCCTGCCGCTCCTGCGCGCGGTGCCGCGCCGGTCGCCCGGCGGGGCCCACGGCTCAGTCCCGGCGGTCGGTGTGCCGGTAGCCGAAGGGGCCCGGCAGGTCGGCGGAGGTGGTGCGGCGGCCGGTGGTGGACCAGGTGCGGTGCGCTCCCTTGCGGCCGAGCGTCAGCGACAAGGACTTGCGGTTCACATTGATCCGCACACCCGGCAGGATGTGGAACGACTTACGGAACGTCATCGGCATGGCGGTCTCCTTGGGTGGGCCTGCCGACCCGTCTTCCCCGGCTCCGCGTCTTCATACGGCTTCACCCTGCTCGGAATACGGCTTCACCCTGCTCGGAGCGGAAATTGACGGCCGGTCAGCGGAAGCCGGCCACCGCGTGCGGCGCGTAGGCCGACTCCAGCCGTTCGACCTCGTCCGCCCCGAGTTGTACGTCGAGCGCGGCCACCGCGTCGGCCAGGTGCGCCGGCTTGGTGACGCCCACGATGGGGGCGGTCACCACCGGGTTGCCGTGCAGCCAGGCCAGCGCGACCTGGGCGGCGGGGATGCCGCGCTGGGCGGCGATCTCGGCCACCCGTTCGACGACGATCCGGTCGTCCTCGTGGTAGAGGTTGGCGCCGAACTCGTCGGTCTCGGTCCGGGCGGTGACCGCGTCCCAGGGCCGGGTCAGCCGGCCGCGTGCCAGCGGGCTCCACGGGATGACCCCGATGCCCTGGTCGGCGCACAGCGGCAGCATCTCGCGCTCCTCCTCGCGGTACAGGAGGTTGTAGTGGTTCTGCATCGACGCGAAGCGCGTCCAGCCGTGCAGGTCGGCGGTGTAGAGGGCCTTGGCGAACTGCCAGGAGTGCATCGAGGAGGCCCCGATGTAGCGGGCCTTGCCGGACTTCACGACGTCGTGCAGTGCTTCCAGCGTCTCTTCGAGCGGGGTGTTCGGGTCCCAGCGGTGTATCTGGTACAGGTCCACGTAGTCGACACCGAGCCGCCGCAGACTGTGATCGATCTCACTCATGATGGCCCGCCGGGACAGGCCGCCGCCGTTGGGTCCCGGCCGCATCCGGCCGTGCACCTTTGTGGCGATGATCACTTCGTCGCGGGCGGCGAAGTCCCGCAGCGCCCGGCCGGTGATCTCCTCGCTGCTGCCGTCGGAGTAGACGTTGGCGGTGTCGAAGAAGTTCACCCCGGCTTCGAGGGCCTGGCGGATGATCGCCCGGCTGCTCTCCTCGTCGAGCGACCAGCGGTGGTTGCCCCGGGCGGACTCCCCGAAGCTCATGCAGCCCAGACTGAGGGCTGAAACCTCCAGGCCGGTCGATCCCAGTCGCGTGTACTGCATGCCGCTGCCTCCTCCACATGAGCCGGACGGACACATTATGTGGTGATCAACGCGCGGGAATACAGCCGCGGGTCCACCGGCTTTCCCCATCGGCTCATGCAGACGGAGACGAACGAGGAGCAAAGCGAACGTGACCACTCACACCCAGCAGGCCAAGGCGTCCGGAACGTTCTCCCTGGGCGGAGACCTTCCGGTGACCCGGCTCGGCTTCGGCTCGATGCAGCTGACCGGTCCCGGGGTCTGGGGCGACCCGGCGGATCCCGAGGAGGCGGTACGCGTGCTGCGCCGGGCCGTCGAGCTCGGCGTGGACTTCATCGACACCGCCGACGCCTACGGTCCGATCGTCGCGGAGCAGTTGATCAAGAAGGCGCTGCACCCGTACGCGGACGACCTGGTGATCGCCACCAAGGCCGGATTCACCCGCTCCGGCCCCGGCGACTGGCGTCCGGTGGGCCGGCCGGAGTACCTGCGGCAGCAGGCCGAGATGAGCCTGCGGCACCTCGGTCTGGAGCAGATCGGCCTGTTCCAGCTGCACCGTATCGACCCCAAGGTCCCGCTGGCCGAGCAGATAGGCGAGCTGAAGCTGCTCCAGCAGGAAGGAAAGATACGTCACATCGGGCTGTCCGAGGTGACCGTCGAAGAGCTGGAGCAGGCGCGGGAGACCGCCGAGATCGCCTCGGTGCAGAACCGCTACAACCTCGCCGACCGGTCGTCGGAGGCGCTGCTGGACCACAGCGAGGCCCGCGGCATCGCCTTCATCCCGTGGTTCCCGCTGGCGACCGGCGAACTGGCCAAGCCCGGCGGTCCGCTGGACGCCCTCGCCGAGCGGCACGGCGCCTCGCCGTCACAGCTCGCGCTGGCCTGGCTGCTGCGCCGCTCCCCCGTGATGCTGCCGATCCCCGGCACCTCCTCGGTCGCGCACGTCGAGGACAACATCGCGGCGGCCGGGCTGTCGCTGACCGACGAGGAGTTCGACGAGCTGACGGCCGCGGTCTGACAGCGCCCCGCCCGGTGGCCGGGCGGCGTCGTACGGCCGCCGCAGACGGAGTCCGCCCGGCGCGGGCGGACTCCGGGCGGTCCGGGGAGGCGGGCGAGGCCGCTCGGGGGCCGGGCGGGCGTCAGTCCGGGCAGTCCGGCAGCTCGAAGGAGAAGGCCGCGGTCACCGTCTTGCCGTCCGGCCGGGTGTGGGTCTCCCAGTCGTCGGCGAGCGCCTGGATCAGCGCCATGCCCCGCCCGGAGGTGCGCTCCAGGTCGGGTTCCCGGGCGGCGGGCAGCTGCGCCGAGGAGTCCCCGACGCTGACCCGCAGGCAGCGCCCGTCCCAGACCAGCACCACGTGCGCGTCGCTGTGCGCGTGGACGTGGGCGTTGGTGATCAGCTCGGAGACCGCCAGCACCACGTCGTCCGCGGTGTCCGGTGCGCGCTCGGTCCAGCCGAGCATCGCGACGTGCTCACGGGCCCAGTCGCGGCCCGCCTTGACCCCTTGGGAGACGGGGAACGACTTCGCCCAGCCAACGGCCTTCACTGGCATCCCGCTTCCTCTTCGGATCGGCTTCGGATCGGCTTTCGGATCTGTCCGGGTACACGGCAGGCGCCCGGCCACCGTGCTGGGGGGGCAAAGCGGTGGCCGGGCGCGGCCCGGGGGCGCCAGGGGGGGTGGGCGCCGCCGGGCGAGGTCCGGCCGTTTGCCGGACAACCGGCCGGACCTGGTCCCCCGCGAGTCCCTTGCGGGGGATGACTTCCGCCTGCCCGGCCTCCCGGGTGCCATGCACGGCGGCACCGGAATTTCTCTCCGTCGCCGCCGGGGCCGGTGGGAACCGGGGGGCGGCCGGGGCGGGCGCGGGTCAACGGGCCCGGCAGCGCGGCCGGTCGGGGAACCCGCGGTCAGCCGAGCCGCACCCGCACGCTGACGCTCTTTCCGCCCCCGGCGTGCGGGGTGACGGTGACGTACTCGGCCACCGCGCAGACCAGCGGCCAGCCGTAGCCGCCGGGGCGGTTGTGGTCCACCGGCCCCGAACGCACCGGGCGGGCGCTGCTGGCGTCGCTCACGGTGAGGTACAGGCAGCCGTCCTCGACGGTGGCGGTGAATCCGGTCACGCCGCCGCCGTGCCGGATGGCGTTGGTGACCAACTCCGAGGTGACCAGCAGCACATCGGTCACCACCCGGTCCGCCAGCGGCAGCTCGCCGTCCGGCAGCGGGAGATGGCCGGCCAGCAGGGTGCGGACCCGCCCGCGGGCGGCGGCCGCACTGGCCGGGAAGGTGTTCTCCGCGTCACACGGGGGTTCCACCGTCGTCATGGCCGCTCACCGGGCCGACGGTACGGGCTCATCCGGTCACGCCTCCAGCGCCTGGTCGAAGGTGTCCGCCATGGTGAAGAGCTCGGCGGTGCCGGTGACCTCGAACAGCCGGCGCACGATGTCGCTGAACGGACCGGCCACGATCAGCCGGCCGCCCGCGTCGGTGTGCCGGCGCTGCGCGGTCAGCAGCACGTGCAAAATCGACGAGTCGGCGAACGGCACCGCCGACAGGTCGACCACGGTACGCCCCGGCGAGCGCAGCACGGCCTGCTCCAGCGTCCGCGAGAGCAGCGGGGCCGAGTCGGCGTCGATCTCGTCGGTGACCCGCACGACGACCGCGTCGCCGTCGGCCAGCACCGTGATCAGTTCCCCCGTTTCCGACACCTGCTCCACCTTTCGTTCAGCAAGAGACCGCCATGGACACCTATCGGCGGCCGTGCGGGACAGCCATGGACGGAAGCGAACGCGAGCGAACGCTCCAGGGAGGTTACCGGGCCCGCCCGGCGGCGTCGCGCAGAGCCTGCGAAGCCTGGTCGGCAGTGTCGTACATCGCGACGATCTGGTCGATGCCCACGATCTGGAAGATGCGCGTCAACTCCTGGCTGGTGCCGCACAGCGCGAAGCCGGTGTGCTCGGCCTGGGTGCGGCGGTAGGCCCCGACGAGCGCGGTCAGGCCGGTGGAGTCGCAGTAGGTGACGCCGGACAGGTCGATGACCAGTCCGCCGGCGAACGCCAGCCCGTCCAGGGTGTGCTGCAGCCGGTGTGCGGTGTGCAGGTCCAGGTCTCCGGTCACGTCGAGAACGCACTGGCCGGAGGGGCTGGCCTCCACCGTGAAGGTCAGATCGGACACCGGTGCTCCTCGAGGTCTGCGAGCGGCGGACATGTGCCGTGATCCGGTGGACGGGGTCACGGCCTGCACATCATGCTCGTACCCTGAAGTCGCCGGTTGGTGCGTCCTCCATACTACGGAGCGGGAAGACAGCTCGGGGCTGGGCGGCGCGACGGCGGCCCGCGGGCTGCCCGAGGTGAAGGCGGGACGATGGACGGCAGGGAGCAGGACCCGGTGGAGCTGCTGTTCCCCGGCGACGGCGAGATGGCCGCGCGGGTGCGCGGATACCCGTGGGGGGATTCGCCGATGGGCGAGCCCGGCAGCTGGCCGGTGAGCCTGCACACGGCCCTGCGGATCTGCCTGACCTCGCGGTTCCCGATGATCGTCTGGTGGGGACCGGAGCTGAGGTTCCTCTACAACGACGCCTATCTGCCGCTGCTGGGCACCAACCACCCCGCGCTCGCCAAGCCCGGCGACCGGGTGTGGCGGGAGATCTGGCACATCATCGGTCCGATGCTGCGCTCGGTGATGGACACCGGCCGGGCCACCTGGTCGGAGGACCTGCTGCTGCCGCTGGTGCGGCACGGCTATCTCGAAGAGACCTACTGGACCTACTCCTACAGCCCGCTGCACGACGACGACGGCACGGTCCGCGGGGTGTTCACCGCGGTCAGCGACACCACCGAGCGCGTCATCGGCGAGCGGCGGCTGGCGGCCTTGCGGGACCTGGGCTCGCAGGCCGGCAACGCCCGCAGCGTCGCCGAGGCGTGCGAGCTGGTGGCCGCGGCGCTGGACCGGGCCGGCGCGGACGTGCCGTTCGCCGAGGTGCATCTGCGCGGCGCCGGCGCCGACGAGCCGGAGCCGGCCGCCAGCACCTCCGGTTCCTTCGCCCGGCCGCTGCGGGCGGGCGGCGGCTGGCCGCTGGCCGAGGTGCTCGACGGCGGCGGCCCGGTGGTGCTGTCCGATGTGCGGGAGCGCTTCGGCGACCTGCCGGCGGGCGGCGGCTGGCAGGCGCCGCCCCGGCAGGCGGTGGTGCTGCCGCTGCCCGGCGAGACCGGGGCGCGGGACGTCGGGGTGATGGTGCTGGGGGCCAGCGCCGGGCGGATGCTGGACGACAGCTATCTGTCCTTCCTCAACCTGGTGGCCCAGCAGACCGCCGCGCTGGTCAACGGCGCGGTCGCGTACCAGGTGCAGCAGCACCGCGCCGAGGAGCTGGCCGAACTCGACCGGGCCAAGACCGCGTTCTTCTCCAACATCAGCCATGAGTTCCGCACCCCGCTGACCTTGATCATGGGTCCGGTCCGCGAACTGCTGGACCGGCCGGGCGAGCTCGGCGACCCGGTGCGCGAGGAGCTCGAGGTCGTCAACCGCAACGGCCTGCGGCTCGGCCGGCTGGTCAACGCGCTGCTGGACTTCTCCCGGATCGAGGCGGGCCGGATGGAGGCCCGGTACGAGCCGGTGAACCTCTCGCTGCTGACCGCCGAACTGGCCGGTGTCTTCCGCTCCGCGGTCGAGAAGGCCGGCCTGGAGTTCGACGTGCGCTGCCCCGAACTGCCGCAGCCGGTCTATCTGGACCGGCAGATGTGGGAGAAGGTGATGCTCAACCTGCTGAGCAACGCGCTGAAGTTCACCTTCGACGGCACCATCGGCGTGTCGGTGGCGCAGGAGGACGGCCGGGCCGTGGTGCGGGTCAGCGACACCGGCATCGGGGTGGCGGGTGAGGAGATGCCGCGCCTGTTCGAGCGCTTCCACCGGGTCCGCAGTGTCCGGGCGCGCTCCGACGAGGGCAGCGGTATCGGTCTGGCACTGGTCCGCGAGCTGGTCGACCTGCACGGCGGGACCATCACCGCCGACAGCACCGAGGGCGCCGGCACCACCTTCACCGTGTCGCTGGCCTTCGGCCACGCCCACCTGTCCGCGGCCAATGTGGCGCCGCCGGCCGCCCTGCCCGCCGGGTCCCCCGGTGTCTCGACGGCCGCCGAGCCGTTCGTCCAGGAGGCGCTGCGCTGGCTGCCGGACCTCGGCGAGCCGGTCCTGGGCGAGCCGGGGCGGCCGCCGGAGCCGGCCGGTCCGGCGGGGACGGCCGCCGACGGGCCGGCGCCGGCCCGGGTGCTGGTCGCCGACGACAACGCCGACATGCGCGACTACCTGCGGCGGCTGCTGCGCTCCCGGTACGCCGTCGACACGGTGGGCGACGGCCGTTCCGCGCTGGACGCGGCCCGCGCGGACCCGCCCGACCTGATCGTCAGCGACGTGATGATGCCCGGCATGGACGGCCTGGAGCTGGTGGCCGCGCTGCGCGCCGACCCGCGCACCGCGGGCGTACCCGTGCTGCTGCTGTCCGCGCGGGCCGGCCAGGAGGCGTCCGTGGAGGGCCTGGAGGCCGGCGCCGACGACTACCTGGTCAAGCCGTTCACGGCCGGTGAGCTGATGGCGCGGGTGCAGGCCAATGTGCAGCTGGCCCGGCTGCGCAACCACCACGCCCGCTGGCGCAGCGCGCTGATCGACTCCCTCCAGGAGGGCTTCTTCCTGTGCGACGAGGACGGCACCGTGGTGGAGATCAACACCGCCTTCGCCGAAGTCCTCGGCTACGGACCGGAGGCGCTGCCGTATCCGCCGCCGCACCCGTGGTGGCCGACGGGGGCCGATCCGCAGGCCAGGGAGCGCACCGCGGAGGCGTTCACCCGGGCGCTGACCGGGCCGAGCGGCAACTGCGTGGTGCCGGTGGAGCACCGCGACGGGAGCCGGCTGTGGGCGGCGGTCGCCTACAGCGCGGTGCGGGACCCGGAAAGCGGTCGGCGGATGTACGTCGGCACGCTGCGCGATGTCAGCGCCGAGCGGCTCGCGGTGCAGCGGGAGGCGGCGCTGGCGGCGCTGAGCCTGCGGCTGGCGAGAGTGGGCAGCCTCAGCGACGCGCTGAACGAGGCGCTGGAGGAGTTCCGTTCGCTGTGGCGCTCGCCGCGCGCGCTCGCCGTGACCTGGGGCCCGGACGGGCGGCCCCGGCTGACCGGTACCACGGCCGGCTGGGCGGAGCTGCCGGAGGCGCTGCGCGGCACCCTGATGGCGCTGCGCGACCGGCAGCCGCTCACCGCGGTGCCCACCGACGGCGAGACCAAGGGCGCGGGCATCACCTTGGAGCACCCCGACGGGCGGCTGACGATGTGGCTGGAGGTGCCGCCGCACCGCCCGTTCGGGCCCGAGGACCAGACGCTGCTGGCGTTGCTGTGCGGCACGCTGGGCCCGGCCCTGCACCGGGCGCACCTGTTCGACCAGCAGCGGGAGACGTCGGTGGCGCTCCAGCGCGCCATCCTCGGCCCGGGCCGGCTGCCGGCCGGTTTCGCGGCCCGCTACGAGCCGGCCGGGCGGCCGCTGGAGGTGGGCGGCGACTGGTACGACAGCGTGGAGCTGCCGGACGGCCGGATAGCGATCGTGGTGGGCGACTGCGTGGGCCGGGGCCTGCACGCGGCGGCCGTGATGGGGCAGTTGCGCAGCGCCTGCCGGGCGCTGCTCATCCAGTCGATGGGGCCGGCGATGGCGCTGGACGCGCTGGACCGGTTCGCGGCGCTGGTGCCCGGCGCCCACTGCGCCACCGTCTTCTGCGGCATCCTCGACCCCGACACCGGCCTGCTGACGTACAGCAGCGCCGGGCATCCGCCGGGCATCCTGGTCGGCGCCGACGGCGACCTCGAACTGCTGGAGGAGGGCCGGTCGCTGCCGCTGGCGGTGCGCCCCGGGCAGCCGCGGCCCGAGGCGCGGTGCACGGTGCCGCCGCGGTCGACCCTGCTGCTCTACACCGACGGCCTGGTCGAGCGGCGCCGGCTGCCACTGGACGACGGCATCGCGCGGGCGGGCGCCGCCATCCGCGAGGGGCGGACGGTGGCGGTGGAGGAACTGGCCTCCGCGGTGCTGTCCCGGATGGCGCCGGCCGGCGGTTACGACGACGACGTGGCGCTGCTGGTGTACCGGCACCCGGGCCCGCTGGAGCTGGCCTTCCCGGCCGAGTCCGGTCAGCTGTCCACGGTGCGGGGCGCGCTGCGCGGCTGGCTGGCCAACGCCGGGCTCAACCCGCGACAGGCGCAGGACGTGCTGGTCGCGGCCGGCGAGGCCTGTGCCAACGCGGTGGAGCACGGCCGCCGGGCCGGACCGGGCGGCCGGGTGCGGCTGCTGGCCAGTACGACCGCCGACACGCTGCGGCTGACGGTGACCGACAACGGCCGCTGGCGTACCCCGGGGGTCACGCCCGGGGTGGACCGCGGCCGCGGCATAGCGCTGATGCGGGCGCTGGTGCACCAGGTCGTGATCACCCCGGGCCCGGAGGGCACCACCGTCGACTTCCACACGAGGATCGCACCATGACTTCCCTGCTCAGCTTCGTCACCCGCCGGGGCACCGACGGCGGCGCGGTGCTGGCCGCGCTCGGCGAGATCGACATGAGCAACGTCGACACCTTCCGGTCGGCGCTGGCGGAGGCGATCCCGGCGGGCGGCACGTTGCGGGTGGATCTGACCGACGTCCACTACCTGGACAGCGCGGGTCTCGCGGTGCTCTTCGACCACGCGCCGCGGATCAGCCTGATCGCCGGGGCGCTGCTGGAACCGGTGCTCACCATCTCCGGGCTCACCGAGATCGTCACGGTGGAGATCCCGGGGCGGACCGCCTGAGCCGGACCGCGAGCAGCGCCACGTCGTCGTTGCCGTCGGGCGGGAAGCGGGCCAGCAGGTGGTCGCAGATGTCCTCCACGTCGGCGGGCCCCTTGGCCACGGCCTCCTCCAGTTCGGCGAGGCTGTCGGCGATGTCGGTGCCGCGCCGCTCCAGCAGGCCGTCGGTGACCATGACGATCTGCGAGCCCGGCGGCGCGGCCACCCGCACGGCCGGCGGGTGCGGCAGGCCCAGGCCGAGCATCGGCCCGTGCTCGCGGACGGACCAGGTCCGGCCGTCGGGGGCCCGCAGCACCGGCGGCAGGTGGCCCGCGTTGGCGATCTGCACGCTGTCGCCGCTCTCGATCAGCATGATGCACAGCGTGGCGCACACGTGCGGGTTCAGCCGGTGCAGCAGGTGCTCCAGGTGGCCGGCGATGACATGCGGGGGGTGCCCCTCCAGGGCGTACGCGCGCAGCGCGTGGCGGAGTTCGCCCATCACCACCGCCGCGTCCAGCGAGTGCCCGGCCACGTCGCCGACGGCGACGATCAGGCCGTCGCGGACGGTGAGGGCCTCGTAGAAGTCCCCGCCGATCTCGGTGGTCTCGCTGGCCGGCAGGTAGCGCACGGCCAGTTCGGCCCGCTCGGTGGACGGCAGCGACACCGGCAGGAAGGTGCGCTGCAAGGTCAGCGCCAAGGTGTGCTCCTCGGTGTACGACCGCAGCGCCTCCAGCGACAGCGCGCTGGCATGGGCGAGCTGGGTGAGCAGCTCGTGGTCGTCGGCGGTCAGCCCGCGGTCCGGCACCGCGATGCACAGCGGGGGCCGGCCCGCCTTGACCCGGGCCATGGCCACCGCGAGAGCCGGTGTGTCCCCGGCGGCGGGCATCATGTGCACCCCGACCCCGGTGGCGCCGCCCAGCGGGTGCGACTGGAGCAGCGCCTGCACCTCGGCCGCGGCCGGTTCGGTCACGGTGGCCGCCTCACCGGCCGCGCCGACCGCCTGCACCAGCCGGCCCTGCGGCGAGGTGAGCACCACCCGGGCGGCCGCGCCGAATATCCCGGCGGCGCCCAGCGCGGTGCCGCGGGCCAGCGCGGCGGCGTTGCCGGCGCCGTACAGCGCCAAGGTGGCCCGGTTGAGGCGGCCCAGGCGTTCGGCGAGGGTCTCGGCGCGGCGCCGGGCGCGCGCGTAGCGCAGCGTGGCGGTGACCGTGGCCAGCAGCTCGTCGGGCGCGATCGGCTCGGTCAGATACGCGTCGGCGCCGCGGTTCAGGCCCTGCGTGCGGTCGGTGACGGTGATGGCGGAGGCGGAGATGTGGATGACGGGTACGGCGGCCGTGTCGGGATCCGCCTTGATCCGCTCGCACACCTCGAAGCCGGTCATGTCCGGCAGCCGGACGTCGACGATCGCCGCGTCCGGCAGCGGGTCGGCGGTGTGCAGCAGGGCCAGCGCGCCGGTGCCGTCCGCCGCCTCCAGCACCGCGTGCCCGGCGCGGCGCAGGCAGGCGGTGATGATGTAGCGGTTGGTGGGGTTGTCGTCCACCACCAGGATCAGGGCCGGTTCGGTGTCGACTGCCGCGTAGCTGTTCATGGCTGGGATTCGTCCTCGGGGCGTCGGCCGGCGGCCGGCCGGCGCAGCACCCCTGCCAGCCGGCCGGAAGTGAGGTGCGTCTTTCCCAGGACGGCCCGGGCATGCGTCAGCCGGGACCGGTCCAGGCCCTCGTGGTCGGTGGCGGTGAGCACCACCACCGGGACGGACGCCAGCGTCCGGTCCCGCGCGAGGTGTTCCAGCAGCTGGTAGCCGTCGGGCGGGGCCATGGACAAGTCGAGCAGTACGGCGTCCGGCCGCAGCCGGCGCACCGCGGCCAGCGCTTCGGCGCTGACCACGACTTCGGTGACGTTGTGCGCCAGCCGGGCCAGCACGGGCCGCAGGGTGCGCAGGAACGCCGGATCGTCGTCGACGACCACCAGCGAGTCGAGCACCGGGACGGCGGGCCCGTCCTCGTCGTCGCCCTCGGCGACCGGTCCGGGCGCCGGGACGCGGGTCTGGGCGGGCAGTTCGACGACCACGGTGGTGCCCTCGCCGGGGGTGCTGGACAAGGACAGCCGCCCGCCGAGCAGTTCGGTCAGCTTGCGGGCGTACGGCAGGCCGAGGCCGGTGCCGGCGGCCGCGCGCTGGTGCGGGCCGCGCACCTGGTAGAACTCCTCGAAGACCCGCTCCTGCTGGTCTTCGGGGATACCGACGCCGGTGTCGGTGACGGTGAAGACGTACCAGGGCCGGCCGCGGCGGTCCTCGCAGTCGACCGCGAGCCGCACCTCGCCCGTCTCGGTGTACTTCAGGCTGTTGGACAGCACGTTGCGCAGCACCCGGGTGAGCATCACCTCGTCGGTGACCAGCGGCTGCGGGTGGCTGTCGTCGGGGATGACGAGGGTCACGCCGGGCTGGGCGGTGCTGCGCAGGGTGCCGCGCAGCTGGTGCAGCAGCGAGCGCAGGTCGGTGTCGACGAGTTCGGGTTCGAGCCGGCCGGACTCGGCCTTGGCCACGTCCAGCAGTTCCTCGACCAGGGCGAGCAGCGTGCTGCCCGAGGCTCCGATCAGGGCGATCTGCTGCCGCTGCTCGGCGGTCAGCGGATCGGCGCCGGGCCCCAGCAGCAGCCGGGTCAGCCCGATCACCGCGTTGACCGGGGAGCGCAGCTCATGGCTGACATTGGCCCAGAACCGGGTCTTGGACTCGCTGACCAGGCTGAGCTGGCGGGTCTTGTCCTCCAGCTCGGCGTAGAGCGCGACGACGCCGGTGTTGGTCGCCTCCAGCTCCTTGGACAGCTCGGAGTACAGCGCCACCACGCCCTGGTTGGTCTCCTCCAGTTCGGTGTTCAGCCGCTGGAGTTCCTCCTGGTGGGCGCGGGCCTGCTGGAGCGCCGCCAGCAGGTCGTGGTTCTGGTTGCGCAACTCCTCGCTCATGCTGACACCGCTCAGTCCGACCAGTTCGTCTCGGGCCCGGGCGGCCAGTTCCGCCGGTGGCTCGGAAGTTGGGGGGAGGTGCTGTCCGAGGAGCAGCACCGGGTGCTCACCGGGGGTCCACTCGCACTGGTCGAGCAGCCGCTCGGCGGCCTGCAGGATCTCGGGGGCCGGTACCGCGTCCCCGGTCCATTCGAAGCGGACCGCGACCCGGGGCGGGTCGGCGGCCACCAGGCTGACCCGGCCGGTGAGGCCGGGGGCGCCGTGCAGATAGCGGCCCACCTCGCTGAGTACCGTGGTGAGGCGTACCGTCTCGGCGCGCGGCAGGCCGAGCAGCCGGAAGGCGGCCTGCGCGTCGCGGCGCAGCGCGAACACCTCGCGCTCGCCGCGCAGCGGCGAGGTGATCACCACCAGCGGGCCGCCGGGCGTCATGCCCCCGCCTTGACCACGACGATCCCGGCGTCGTCCCCCCGGGTGCCGGCCTGCCACAGCAGTTGGCCGGCGATCAGCACCGGGCCGTGGGCCAGCAGGCCGGGGAAGTCCGCCGGGACCCAGCGGTTGCTGAGCCCGTCGGAGTGCAGCACCAGCGCGGAGCCGGTCGGCAGGTCCGCCTCGAAGGTCTGCAGCCGGGAGATGCTGTGGCCGACGATGCCGGGGATGGACATCAGGGTCTGCCGGGACTGCGGGCCGAGCACGAATCCGCTGATGTTGCCCGCTCCGGACAGCTGGACCCGGCGCCGGGTGCGGTCCACCCGCGCGACGGCGACGGCGGCGCCGCGCGTGCCCTTGAGCCGGGCGTGCAGGTCCTGGACGATCCGGGCCGGCTCGACGGAGCGGCTCTCCCGGAACGCCAGCCGCGCGGTGTCGGCGACCCGGGCGGCCAGCGGCCCGTGCCCGAGGCCGTCGCACATCATGACGATCGTGTCGACCACGCCGTCGGCGGTGATCTCCTCGCGGGCCGCCCAGGTGTCGCCGCACAGCTCCTCGCCGTTGATCGGCCGGGTCAGGCCGCCGACGTGGACCCCCGGGGCGTCCGGCGGCGCGGCGCCGCGCGGGTAGAAGCGGGCCAGCAGCGCGGTGCCGCGACCGGGCTGCGAGTGGATGGCGAACACGTCGGCCAGCCGGTTGATGGCGCCCAGGCCGAGACCGAGGGTGCCGGCCGTGGAGTTGCCGTCGATGAGGGCGGCCCGGATGTCGCCGATGCCGGGGCCGCTGTCCAGGGCGAGGAACTCCACCGCGGCGGCCGGGCCCTGCCGCTCGATGCGCAGCACCAGTGCCCCGTCGTCGCTGTGCCGCTGCAGGTTGGTGGCCGCTTCGGTGACGGCCAGCGCGAGGTCGCCGGCCCGGTCGGCGCCCAGGCCGATCCGGTCGGCGAGCAGCGCGGCCTCGCGGCGGGCGGCGGCGGGCATCGCCTCGCCGACCCGCAGCCACACCGCGTCGCCCGCCTCGGTGGCCGCTCCGGTGGTCATCGGGCCCACTTGGTGACGGTGACCGTGGTGCCCTTGCCGACCTCGGAGTCCAGGTCGAACTCGTCGCTCAGCCGGCGGGCGCCGCTCAGGCCCAGGCCCATGCCGCGGCCGGACGACCATCCGTCGGTGAGCGCCAGGTCCAGGTCGGGTATGCCCGGCCCCTGGTCCTGGAACCGCACCCGCACGCCCATCTTGAGGCCGCGCCGCACCAGAGCGCCGCGCATGCTGCCGCCGCCGCCGTAGGACAGCGTGTTGCGGGCCAGTTCGCTGGCCGCGGTGACCAGCTTGGTCTGGTCCACCAGCGAGAGCTTGGCTTCCTGGGCCAGCACCCGTACCGCCTGCCGGGCCTTCACCACGTCGCCGCTCTCGGCGATGGCGAGCTCCTGCACCGAGGATTCCTCGGCCGGGTCCGACTCCGCCTTCACGGCCGGACCGGTGGGTTGTCCTGGGCGATCCTGAGCTGGTTGAGCCCTTCCTCCAAGTTGAGCGCGGTGCGGACCCCGCCCAGCGACAGCCCGAGTTCGACCAGGGTCATGGCGACCGCCGGGCGCATGCCGACCACGACGGTCTCGGCGCCGAGCACCCGGGAGATCGCCGCGATGGTGGCCAGCATCCGGCCGACGAAGGAGTCCACGATCTCCAGCGCCGAGATGTCGATCACCACGCCGTGCGCGCCGGTGCCGACGATCCGCTCGGACAGGTCCTCCTGGAGGTCGAGCACCATCTGGTCCTCCAGGTCGATCTGGATGGACACCAGGAGGATGTCGCCGATCTTCAGGATCGGCACGCGGTCGGTCATACCAGCCCTCCGGCCCGGGCCACGGCGGCCTTCTGCCGGTCGATCTGCGTCAGGGCGTGCCGCAGCGCGTCGGCGAGGGTGGCCTTGGTGGCGATGTCGCCGAACTCGATGCCGAGGGCCACGATGGTCTGCGCGATCTGCGGGCGGATACCGGAGATGGTGACCTCCGCGCCCATCATCCGGGCGGCCACCACGGTCTTCAGCAGGTGCTGGGCGACCTGGGTGTCCACCGCGGGCACACCGGTGATGTCGATGATCGCGTGGGTGGAGTTGAGGTCGATCAGCG
Organism: Streptomyces sp. DvalAA-14; assembly: GCF_900091855.1. GTDB lineage: Bacteria > Actinomycetota > Actinomycetes > Streptomycetales > Streptomycetaceae > Actinacidiphila. The sequence goes on along the minus strand of NZ_FMCH01000486.1, from coordinate 4,500 downwards.
ACTGCAGCAGCTTCTCCATCACCACCTGGGTGCGCGCCGAGTCCAGGGTGCCGACCAGCGGGACGCCGACCACGCCGTCCCAGAGCTTGACCACCGGGGTGGACAGCTCCAGCAGCTGCTCGGCCTGCGCGGCGATGATCTCCTCGCGGGTCTTGGCGTGCGTCTCGACCGTGTACAGCCCGAGGTCGTCCAGGGCCCGGAAGAACCGGAGATACGTGGTCACCTGGGCCGGGTCCTCGGTCAGGACCGGCTCCAGGACCTCCTTGAGGGCGAAGACGCCGTAGGCGGTCTCGGTGGGGCTGAAGCCCTGGCGCGCGCGGTTGCGGGAGAGTTCGGCGAGCAGGCCGCGGGTCTCGGCGAAGTGCTCGCCGCGGGTGGACAGCCCGCCGCGGGCGACGGCCGCGGTGATGGCGTCGTAGATCTCGGTCAGCTCGCGCTGGACCTCGGCCGCGGTGAGCCGGCCGGCCAGCGTCCTGGTCACGGTCGTCACCCAGCGGGCGATCAAGTCGTCCCGCCGGCCGGCCAGCAGGCTTTCCAGCTCCTGTGCCTGTATGTGCTCGTCTGCCATGTCGCAGCCCTCCGTGGTGATCGCGGCCCGTTGCAGCCCCTGAGGCTACGGCACGGGTCGCACCGGACGGTGGGGCAGGTGTTCGAAGATTGCCGTCGGCGGCGAGCCGGCCGCTACACGTCGAAGGGACCGATGGCACCCAGCGCGAGGGTCACCGTGATCCGCTTGCCGACCGGCTCGCGGCGCACGTCGAAGCCGTCGGCGACCGCGAAGACGATCTCCAGGCCGTGCTGGCCGATCCGGCCCGGTTCCGCCGCCCGGGCGATGGGCAGCGCGGTGTTGGTGTCCCAGACGGTGAGCTCCAGCACCGGGCCGCGGATCTCCAGATTCAGCGCGCAGGGGCCGGGGGCGTACTTGAAGGCATTGGTCACCAGCTCGCTCACCACCAGCTGGGCGTCCGCGTCGGCCTGGGCGGGGACCTCGGCGCCGTGCTCGTCCCGGGCGCGGGCCAGGAAGGCCGCGGTGAAGGAGCGTGCCTCGGCGATGGCCCCGGTCTGGCCGTCGTACGCAGCTCCGGCCCAGATGCCCTGACCCGCCGACCCGCGCCGGCTGCGGTCGGTCGCCATCCCTGTGTCCATGTCGCGCCCCTGTCCGGTCGTCGTGCACGACCGATCGGGCGTTTACCCGAGCGGTGGCGCTCCACACCCCCGACTTCATGATTCTCCTCCGGCCCCGGGCGCACCGAACATTCGTGCATACTTCCGCCATGCCCACGCATGGTGATTCCTCTCAGAGCGGCTCGTCCGCCCGTCCGGTGCGAGTGGTGGCGGCGCACGGTGATCTCGACATCGAGAACCTCGGTCCGCTGCGGCAGGCACTGGAGACCGCGGCCGAAGGGCCCGTGGTCGTGCTCGACGCCACCGGCGTCACCTTCGCCGACTCCAGTTTCCTGTCCGTCCTGCTCGGGGTACGGCAGCTGACCGACCTGCGGGTGGCGGGCGCGCCGCCGCAGGTGCTGCGGCTGCTGGAGATCACCGGCGCCGACCGGATCATCCCGCTCTACCCCTCGGTGGCCGAGGCGGAGAAGGCCGACTCCGCATCGTGACCGCGGCGCCGGATTGAGGCCACCGGCACCGGGCAGCTGACAGCGCATGATCACGCTGGGCGTGGAAGAGGAGTACTTCCTGCTCGACCCGGACACCGGTCTGCCCGCACCCCGGGTGGACGCGGTGCGGGCCGCGGCGGGACTGGAACCGGCCGCCGGCCGGCACGAGGTGCAGGAGGAGTTGCTGCAGGCGCAGATCGAGGTGGCCACCCCGGTCTGTCTGCGTCTGGACGAGGTGGCGGGGCATCTGCTGCGCCTGCGGTACGCGGTGAGCGCCGCGGCCGAGCGGGCCGGCTGCGTGCTCGCCGCCAGCGGGACCCCGCCGATGGCGCCGGCCGAGCCGGTACCGGTGTCGGGCGCTCCCCGGGCGGGCGCCACCCGGGAGCGGGCCGCCCAACTGGCCGACGAGCAGCTGATCAACGGCATGCACGTCCATGTGGCGGTGCCGGACCGGCCGACCGGGGTGGCGGTGCTGAACCGGATCCGGCCCTGGCTGCCGGTACTGGTCGCGATGGCGGGCAACTCCCCGCTCTGGCACGAGAAGGACACCGGCTTCGCCAGCTGGCGCACCATCGTCTTCGACCGCTGGCCGGTGAGCGGACCGCCCCCGGTGTTCGCCGGGGCCGCCGACTACGAGACCCGGATCCGGGACCTGGTGGAGAGCACAGTGCTGGACCGCGGCCAGGTCTACTGGCAGGCCCGCCTGTCCGACCGCTACCCGACGCTCGAAGTCCGGGCGCTGGACGTGCAGTTGCGGGTCGACGAGACGGTGCTGTTCGCCGGTCTGATACGGGCGCTGGTGGTCACCGCGCTGCGTGAGCACGCCGGCTCCGTGCCCTACCGGAGCATGCCGCAGGAGCTGCTGCAGGTCGCCAACTGGCATGCGGCGCGGTACGGGTTGACGGACACCCTCATCGGCACCGAGGGGGTGGCGCGGCCGGCCCGCGAGGTGGTGTCGGGGCTGGTGGACCATCTCACCCCGGCGCTGGACGCGGCGGGCGACACCCGGCAGGTGCTGCCGCTGGTGCGTCGGCTGCTGGCCGAAGGAGGCCCGGCGCAGCGGCAGTCGCGGGCGTTCGCCCGGGACGGGGTGAAGGGTGTCGTCCGGCTGATCACCGATCAGACGGTCGCCGTCGAGCGGTGACCGAGGTCGGCGCGGCCACCGGGGCGGCCCGCGGCGCGTGTTCGGGCCCGCAGCGGGCACACGTCCGCTGACAGGTCCGACGGGCCGTCACCGGCCGCGTCCTGAGCCGTCGTAGGCCGTCTCGGGCCGTCATGAGCCGTCATGAGCCGTCATGAGGAAGTGCCGGGCGCCGACAGAAGACGCCGACAAAAGAAGAAGAGGACGCCATGGAGATCTCCGGAGTCGTGAGCGCCGTCATCATCGGCACCGTGGCCGCGCTGATCGGATCCGCCGTCGCCGCCGGGTTCGACGTGCGGAGCACCAAGGGCGCGGACTGGATCGAGTGGCTGATCCCAGTCGGCCCGGCCGCCAACGGTATCGCGGCGCTGGACAGCAACCGGCGCCCGCACCGCAGGTGAAGCCGGTGCGGGCGCCGGACCGTCCGGCCGCCCGGCGTCATCTCCCGCCGTGCCCGCTCGGGCCGCTCGCGGAGGTACGGCGGCGGCCGGTGCGGCGCCTGATGGCCCGGCGCTCCTCCTCGGTGGTCCCGCCCCACACCCCGCTGGTGTCACCCGCGTCGAGAGCGTCGCTCAGGCACGACTCCCTGACCGGGCACCGCGCGCAGATCTCCTTGGCGCGCCGCGCCTGCAGCTGGGCCGGGCCGGACTGGCCCACGGGGAAGAAGAGTTCGGGGTCTTCGGTACGGCAGGCAGCCTTCTGTTGCCAGCTCACGAGGGCACCGCCTTTCATCGGTGGATGACGGATGTACGAGGCGCGGTGTCGGCGCCGTACCGTTGCGCCTGCCCGCTCAGGCGCCCGGTCAACGCAAGGATCGGTCGAGGAACGACGAAGGATGGTGGAGACCGTGCGCAAGACACAGGACATCAAGGCGGCCGGGGTGCCGGCCCGGGTACGCACCGGCCGCTCCGCCTGGGGTCTGTACCGCGAGACGCGCCGCCCGGGCGCCCCCGGACTGCTGCGCCGGCTGTTCGCCACCCCGCGGCTGATCTTCTCGGTGCTGCGCGGCCGTTACCCGGGGCTGTCCCGGGGCAAGCTGCTGCTCTTCGGCGCGCTCGTGCTGGTCTACATAGTCTCGCCGGTGGACGCGATCCCCGATTTCATCCCGGTGCTGGGCTGGACCGACGACGGCGCGGTGGCGCTGTGGTTCCTGACCGGAATCATCCGCGAGTCGGGCCGGTATGTGGAATGGGAACGCGGCTACCGCGGCTAGGGTCGCAGAATGCAGAAATGGACCGGTCATCCGTTTCCCCTCGGTGCCACGTACGACGGCGCGGGAACGAATTTCGCGCTCTTCTCGGAGGTCGCCGAGAAGGTGGAACTCGCCCTGATCGACGACGCCGGGCGCGAGCAGCGGGTGGAGCTCACCGAGGTCGACGGATTCATCCGGCACGCGTATCTGCCGGGGGTGGGTCCGGGTCAGCGGTACGGGTTCCGGGTGCACGGTCCGTACGATCCGGGGCGGGGGCACCGGTGCAATCCGGCGAAGCTGCTGCTGGACCCGTACGCCAAGGCCGTCGACGGCCAGGCCGACGGCGACCCGTCGCTGCTCGGCTACCGGCCGGACGACCCCGACCGGCCCAGCGCCTCCGACGACTCGGCGCACACCCTGCTCGGCGTGGTGGTGGACCCGGCCTTCGACTGGGAGGACGACCACCCGCCGAAGCGGGCCTACCACGAGACGGTGATGTACGAGGCGCATGTGCGGGGGTTGACGCAGCGGCATCCGGGGTTGCCGGAGAAGTT
>NZ_FMCH01000308.1 GCF_900091855.1 Streptomyces sp. DvalAA-14 | reverse complement strand
GCTGCGCGGCGCCTGGACCGGCAACCGCGGCATCCTGCACGCGGGTCGGGAGATCGTCCGCCCGCACGCCGGTGACCTGTGGATCACCTGCGCGCTGGAATTCCGCGGCCGCCATCACCCGGACCAGTGGCTGCCCCACCACTACACGTTCCTGTACTTCCACGACGAGGCCGTCTCGCTCGCGGCGGGCCACCGCCCGTGCGCCGAGTGCCGCCGGGCCGCCTACAACGCCTACCGCGCCGCCTGGGCCGAGGCCCTGGGCGGCGAGCCGCCGTCGGCGCGGCAGATGAACCAGCGGCTGCACGGCGAGCGCATCGTCCGCGGCACCCGGCGCAGGCGGACACACGCGCTGCCCTGGGCGGGGCTGCCCGACGGTACGTTCGTCCGGATCGGCGAGGTGAGCGCCCTGGTGCTCGGCGAGCAGCTGGTCGAGTGGGGCCCGGAGGGTTACCGGGCCCGGCGGCCCAGGCCCGGCGAAGGGGTGGCGGAGGTCATCACCCCGCCGTCGAGCGTCGCCGCCCTGCGGGCGGGGTATCCGGTGCAGATCGACGACTCCGCCCGGCGGCTGGCGGCGGGGCGGCCGGCGGCCCCCGACCGGTGAGGCGACCGGGTGATGCGACCGGTGAGGCCGCCACGGCCGGTCACGGGCGCCAGCCGCCGGGCGCCGGCCGCCGGCGACCTCATTCCCCTTCCGGGGTCGCGTACGTGCCGGTCTCGTAGCGGCTGCCGACCGGAGTCCTGAGCCCGCTGAGCCGCCGGAGCTGCTCGGGGGTCAGCCGGACGTCGAGGGCCGCCACGTTCTCGTCGAGCCGCGCCACCTGCTTGGTACCCGGGATGGGCACGATGTCGTCGCCCTGCGCGAGGACCCAGGCGATGGCGACCTGTGCGGGCGTGACGCCCGCGTCCTCCGCGACCGCTTTGACCTCGTCCACGATGGTCATGTTCTGGTCGAAGTTCTCCGCGCTGAACCGCGCGTTGCCGCGGCGCCAGTCGCTGGCGTCGAGATCCTCCCGGGTGCGGATCCGGCCGGTCAGGAAGCCCCGGCCGAGCGGGGCGTAGGCGACGACGCCGATGCCGAGCCGCCGCGCCAGCGGCAGCACCTCCGCCTCCGGATTGCGCGTCCACAGCGAGTACTCGTACTGCAGCGCGGTGATCGGGTGCACGGCGTGCGCGCGGCGGATCCGGTCCGGCAGCACCTCCGAAAGACCGAGGTGCCGGACCTTCCCCGCCGCGACGAGTTCGCCCATCACACCGACGGTCTCCTCGATCGGCGTGTCGGGGTCGATCCGGTGCTGGTAGTACAGGTCGATGTGATCGGTACGCAGCCGTTTCAGTGAACCGTCCACGGCCAGCCTGATGTTCTCCGGGCTGCTGTCGAGGGTGCCGACCTTGTCGCCGTGCGGATGCGAGATGACGCCGAACTTCGTCGCGATGACCACCTGGTCGCGGCGGCCGGCCACCGCCCGGCCCACCAACTCCTCATTGATGTAGGGGCCGTACGACTCCGCGGTGTCCAGCAGATCCACCCCGAGGTCGAGCGCCCGGTGGATGGTGCGGATCGACTCGGCGTCGTCGCGCGGGGAATCGGTGGCGTAGACGGCGGACATCCCCATGCATCCCAGGCCCAGCCGGGAAAGGTCCAGGCGGGGGAAAGCGGCGCGTTCCATGCGAGCCATGTCAGCGGCCTCCGTGATCGGGACGACGTGCGGTCCTGCCGGCGTGTCGTCGAGCCCGGGCCCGGCCGCGGACAGATCCAGCTTGGGGCGGCGGCAGGGGACCCGCAACCGGAGCCGGGCGGCGGCCGGCGAGGGCGGGAGGATGGCGCGCGGGGGAGATTGTCGCACCCGCCGCGCCGAAGGAAACGGTCATAGCGCTCGGACCGGGTCGTGTCGGACGCGTTATGAGCAATACACGAGAAGTCAGCTTCTCCCGGCACCCACCACGATGGCTGCCACGTGCCACTGCCGAGACACGCGTTCACCAACAACGGGGAGAAGCTATGGCCACGGCCGACGAGCACACCCGCGGGAAGAGCCACGGCACCTTCGAGCACCCGGTCGTCTTCTGGCTCGGCGCGGCGCTGTGTACGGTCGGCGTCCTGCTGCACCTGCCGATGTACATCGGCGCCCGCGACATGGGCTACCACCTCAACGGGATGAAGCCCGACCTGCCGATGATCAGCGGAATGGTGCTGATCGTGGTCGGCATGCTCGCCGCCCTGCACGGCGTGCTCCCGCGCGGCGGACGCCGTATCGGGGCGACGGCCGCACGGATCAGGGTCCGCACCCTGGACGACGCGCCCATCACCCGCCAACACGTGGCGCTGGTCGTGGTGATGGCGATCGCGGTGACCATCGACGTGATGAAGCCGACCGCGCTGGCCTTCGTCGCACCGGGCGTCGCGCAGGAGTACGGGCTCAAGTCACCCGCCAATCCGCACGGTCATATCCCGGTCTCCTGGCTTCCGTTGAGCGGGATCGCCGGCACGGTGGTCGGCTCGCTGGTGTGGGGCTGGCTGGGCGACCGGATCGGGCGGCGCGCTTCCATCATCCTGGCCGGCATGCTGTTCGTGTCGACGTCGATCTGCGGCGCGATGCCGGGCTTCAGCTGGAACCTGATGATGTGCTTCATCATGGGCATGGGCGCCGGCGGCATGCTGCCGATCACCTTCACCTTGATGGCCGAGACGATTCCGGCCCGCCATCGGGGCTGGCTGATGGTGCTGATCGGCGGGGACATCGCCGGGGCGTACGTGATCACCAGCTGGCTCGCGGCCCGGCTGACGCCCACCTACAGCTGGCGCATCCTGTGGCTCATCGGACTGCCGACCGGGCTGCTGTTCATCGCTCTCAACCGCTGGATTCCCGAGTCCCCGCGCTTCCTGCTCGCCACCGGCCGCCGCCGCGAGGCCGAGGAGGTGCTCGGCCGCTACGGCGCGGTGGCCGAGGAAATGGACGCGGACGAGATCAAGGCCGAACAGGCCCGGGAGGTCGCCGGGCGCGGCAACTACCTCACCTTGTTCCGCGGCGCGTTGCTCGGGCCGACGCTGGCGATCACCCTGCTGGGCGTCGGGGTCGGGCTGATGACGTACGGCTTCCAGCTGTGGGTGCCGACGAACCTCCAGCATCTGGGCTACTCGGCGGTGAACTCCGACTACGTCATCCGTAACGCGGCGCTGCTCGGACTGCCGCTGACCGTGCTCTGCGCGTGGATGTACGGGGTGTGGGGGAGCCGCAAGACCATCGTGACCGTCACCGGGGTCACCGGGCTGACCCTCATCGGCTTCGTGATCGCGGGCAACTCGCTGGCCCACAACCATCTGCTGCTCTCGCTGCTCCTGGTGGTGCCGCTGTCCGGGGTCAGCTCGGTGGTCGCGGTCGTCGCCGGGTACGCGGCCGAGGTGTATCCCACGCTGGTGCGGTCGCGTGGCACCGGGCTGGCCGCCGGAATGACGAAGGCGGGCGGTGTGCTGATCCTGGCGCTGACCGTGGCCGCCGCCGCCGTGCCGTCGATCGGTGCGACCGCCCTCATCGGGGCGGTGCCCCTGCTGCTGGCAGCGGTGATCTTCCTGTGGATCGGTCCGGAGACCAAGGCCCGCCGGCTGGAGGACATCAACGACGAACTGCGCCGGGAGAGGACTCCCGCGGTGCCGTGAGGCCCGGGGGCCGCTCCGCCCGTGCGGGCACCAGGCCCCGGCCCACCCCCAGACGCGTGCCCGGTGTCCGTAGACCCCCGCTCCGGACGCCGGGCGCGCATTTCTTCTCCGGCCGGTAACCGGCGTCGGCGTCGGCGCCGGCTCCTGCGTCGGCTCCTGCGTCGGCATCGCCTCTGGCATCGGCGCCCGCGGCGCGCATCCGACCTGCCGCTCCCCCCGCCACCTCCCGACTTCTCCTACCTCAGCCCGCGGTTCACCGGCAGCGCGGCCGGCGGCCGGCGGGGCAGGCCCTGGTTCGGCGCGATCCCGTCCGATTGTCTGCGCACAGGCCTAGGAGGCCCACTACCGTGACCGATCTCGATCTGTCCCGGGCGCCGGCGGAAGCCCCGCCCCGGACGTCCCTGTTCGTCACCGGAAGCTTTCCGCACCGCCGGTGGCTCGTGCTCCTGCTCAGCCTGATCGCCGGTCTGCTGCTCGCGTACGCGTGGTCGGCCGACCTGGTCGACGACCAGATAGGCGTCAACACCGCGCACAGCGTGCTGGGCCACGACCCGACCGCCCCGATCAGCGGGGTCGCCTCGGGCATCGTCTTCGCCTTCGTCTCCGGTATGGCGGGGTCCTTCACCGCCTGCAACATCGCGGCCTTCGGGGCGGTGGGTCCGCTGGTGGGCCAGCAGCAGACCCGCCGGGACCGCTTCATCAGCACCGTCAAGCCGCTCGGCTGGGTGGCGGCCGGCATGATTCCGGTGTCGGCGGTCTACGGCATCATCGTCGGCCTGGTCGGCACCAGGATGCCGCAGTTCTCCAACGCCGCGACACCGGGGATCTCGCCCAAGATCGCCCAGGCGATGATCGCGTTCGGCGTGGTCGGCGTGGTGATGGTGATCCTCGGCCTGGCCGCCGCCGGCGTCGTCCCGGACCCGCTGGGCGCGGTCTCCCGCCGCTTCCCCAACGCCCCCCTGATCGTGATGGGCGCGCTGATCGGCGGCTTCCTGGTCGGACGGCCCTACCCGCTCTTCCACAACCTGTTCCGCCACGCCGCCGAGACCCACAACCCGCTCTTCGGCGCGGTCGCCTTCTCCCTGCAGTCCATCGGCAACATCGTCGTGATGGCGCTGCTCTTCATCCTGCTCTCCTACGGCACCGGCGGCCGCCTCCAGCAGTGGATGGCCGCGAAGGCGGGCCGGATCAGCACGGTGACGGCGTCGGCCTTCCTCGTCGCCGGCGTCTTCACCCTGGCGTACTGGGAACTGCGGCTCTCCGGCCGCCTCGGCTACCTGTGGTGGCCGACAGCCCCCTGGAACGCGTAGCACGCCGCGGCGGGCGGGGCCCGACCCCGCCTGCCGCTGCACGGCGTCGCCGTTTACCTCGGGTGTCCGGGCGGGACGCGGCCGGCCTGTGCCGGCGCGCCCGGTGTCCGGGCGGGAGCTGACGCAGCCGTCGGCCGGATCTTTCCGTCCCGGATCTTTCAGTCCCGGCGGTCGCGCGCCCGTTTCATGACCGCGGCGGCCTCCGCGGGATCCTCCCCGGCGCCGACCAGCAACGCCGAGATCTGCGCTTCGTAGCAGGTGTCCGCGTCGTAGGGCGGGATCAGGTAGCCGCCGAGTTCGAGGGTGACCAGGCCGTGGAGGGCGATCCACAGCTGGTGGGCGACGAGCTGGGCGTCGCCGGCGTGGAAACGCTTCGCCTCCATGCAGCGCTCCACCGCGCGGACCACGCTGCTCAGCGTGTAGCGCCCGTGCTGGCGGTCCTCGTCGGTCAGCGCGAAGCCGCCCAGGCCGGGGCCGCCGAACATGACGCCGTACAGATTGCGGTGCTCCAGCGCGTTGCGCCGGTAAGCCCAGCCCAGGGCCACCACGTCGCAGACCGGGTCGGCCGTCTCATGGACCGCCGTCATCTCCTGGTCCAGGAGCTGGAAGCCCTCGCGGACCATGGCCCGGACCAGGTCCTCCTTGCCGCCGAAGCGGGTGTAGACCGCCATCGTCGAGGTGCCCACCGCCGCCGCCAGACGCCGCGTGGACAGCGCCTGGGGCCCCTCCTCGGCCAGCAGCTTCGCCGCGGCCTCGATGAGGTTCTCGCCGAGCTTCGGGTCGATGTGACGTGGGCTCACCCTTGACATGATTCCACGCCGCTGCCAATCTGTACAACAACGGTGTTATATAACGACGATATGCAAAGGCGGACGGCCATGAACGCGCCTCGCAAGCACAGCACTTCACACCTGCTGACCGCGCCCTACCGGCCGGTCGCCGAAGAACTCACCGTCCTGGAGCCGGCGGTGCGCGGCACCCTGCCGGAGGGGCTCGACGGACGCCTGCTCAGCATCGGCGCCAACTCGCTCGGCTCCTACGACCCGGCGACCGACCACCAGTTCGGCGGCGACGCCATGATCCACGGGCTGCGGCTGCGCGGCGGCCGCGCCGAGTGGTACCGCAACCGCTGGCTGCGCACCGACCGGGTGGCCGCCGGACTCGGCGAACTGCCCACCCCGGGCCCGCGCCGCGGCCTGTCGGACAACGCCAACGCCGGCCTCGTCCAGCACGCCGGGAAGCTGCTCGCGCTCGGCGACGGGGGAGTGCTGCCCCACCAGCTCGGCCCGGAACTCGACACGATCGCCCGGATCGACTTCGACGGCACGCTTCCCGGCGGCCTGAGCGCCCGCCCGGTCACCGACCCGCTGACCGGTGAACTCCACGCGGTGGCCTACGACCACGAGGCGGACCACGTCACCTACCTCGTGCTGGACACCCAGGGCCGGGTGCGCACCGCGGAGCCCGTCGCGGTGAAGGGCACGCCGATGATGCAGGCGATGTCCCTGACGGATCGTCACGTCGTGCTCTACGACCTGCCGGTGACCTACAGCGAGCAGGCCGCGGCGGCCGGCTCCCGGGTCCCGTACGCCTGGAACGACAGCCACGGCGCCCGGCTCGGCGTGCTGCCGCGCGACGGCGGCGACGCCGACGTGCTGTGGATGGACATCGAGCCCTGCTTCGTCTTCCATCCGGTCAACGCCTACGAGCGCGGTCGCGAGATCGTCGTCGACGTGATCCGGCACGAACGGGCCTTCGACCGGGACCGGTTGCACCCCAGCGAGTCCGCCCCGACCATGTGGCGCTGGACGGTCGACCGGCTGAGCGGCAGCGTCAGCGAACGCCAACTCTTCAACGAGGTCGAGGAGTTCGCCCGGATCGACGACCGCTACAGCGGAGGGCCGCACCGCTGGACCTGGTCGGTCGGCCTGGACCCGGACCGTGCCGCCGCCCTGGCCGGCCCCCGGCTGATCCGCCACGACCTGCGGACCCTGCGGACCGACGTGCACGACCTGGGCCCCGGACGGGAGGCCGGCGAGCCGGTGTTCGTGCCGCGCAGCGCCTGCGCGGCGGAGGGCGACGGCTGGCTGCTGAGCCTGGTCCACGACGCGGCCACCGACCGCAGCGAACTCGTCGTGATCGACAACGACGACTTCACCGGCCCGCCCGTCGCGGTGGTCCCGCTGCCGGCCCGCGTCCCGCACGGCCTGCGGACCGAGTGGGTCAGCGGGAGTTGATCCCGCGATGTTTCCCGCACCTGCCGACTCACCGCCCGGCGGCCCGGATCGGGCACGGCGGGAGAAGTGTCGGCCTTGCCGGGGCGTCAACACTGGTTCCCTCAGGGGGAGTTGGGCCGAACGGCCCACCGGGGGGACTGCCGTGCCGGTGTGCGTGACGGCCTTTCCACCTGGCCGATCTCCCGCCCCGAAGGAGACCCGGTTTGTCCACACCCGACTGGCAGCGCGCCCCGCATCACCTCGCCTACCGCTTCTCCCGGGAGTACATCACCGCGCTGCTGGCGGAACGGCCGCAGGACGCGGACCTGCCGGTGCCGGCCTGCCCCGGATGGTCGGTACGCGATGTGGTGGTCCATCTGCTGGGCATCTGCCGCTCGGTGGCCGAACTCCCCGCGGACGGGCCCGAGCCGGGCTCGGTGGCGGGCGAGGACGCGGCGCCCCTGCTGGCGGCCTGGGAGCGTGTCGGCGCGGTCACCGAGGGCCTGCTGGAGAACGGTACGCGGGGTGGGAACGGAATCCTGGTAATGGACGCGCTCAGCCACGAACTCGACATCCGGCGGGCCCTCGCGGTGGCCCCGCCCGCCGAACACCCCTCCTACCCGACCGCGTTGGCAGTGGTCACGGGTGGTTTCTCGGCTTCGGTGCGCGGGCACGGCCTGCCGCCGCTGCTGATCGAGACCCCCGGTACCCAGTGGACGGCGGGCGCCGGCCGGCCGCAGGCCCGCTGGAGCGGGCCGCGCCACGATCTGCTGCGCTCGCTCAGCGGCCGCCGCAGCGCGGGGCAGATCTCGGCCATGACCTGGAGCCAGGACAGTTCGCCCTGGCTCCACGCGTTCCGCTGGGGCCCGTTCAGCCCGCCGCAGGTGCCCGTCGAGTAGACCCCGTGCCCCGGACGGCGCTCACGAGACGGGCGCCGTCCGGTGCACGGTCCCTCAGGTCGCCGTCGCCGCCAGGGCCCGTTCCCGGCCGTCGAGTTCCGGCAGCGCGAGCAGGATGGGCAGGTCGAACGGCCCCACCGGCCGCAAGGCCACATCGGTGGTGTAGGCACTTCCGCCGGACACGGTCACCGGCCAGGCGGCCCCGATCAGCAGCGGAGTCCGGATCCGCGGTCCCCCGTCCGGTTCCTGGTCCCGGGTCGACACGGCCGCCGCCCGGACGAACCACTCGCCGTCGGGAATGCTGAGCTGGAAGGGGCCGGCCCCGTCGAGGATGTCGCAGGACTGCGGCAGGCCCTCCACGATGGGGGTGTTGAACGCCCCGACATAGATCCGCAGCGGTCCGAAGCCCTCCGGAATGGCCAGCAGCCCGCTCAGGGACGATAACTTCTGGTCAGGGCATGACATTCCGAACGGTGTGATCTGCGGCAGCCCGTCCTCGGCGAGAAACCGGTACCGGGCCGGCGAGATGCCGACACTGCGGGTGAAACGGCTGGTGAAGGTGCCCAGGCTGTTGTAGCCCACCCGGTAGGAGATCTCCGTGACGCTCGACGGGGTCTCCAGCAGGTGGCGCTTGGCCATGAAGAGCCTGATCGCGCTGAGGAACCGGCCGGGAGACGTCCCGGTGACGTCCCGGAATACCCGGGAGTAGTAGAATTTACTGAAGATCGCCGCCTCAGCCAGTTCCTCGAGTGTCAGTGGATCGGCGTACCGATTCCACATGATGGTGATGGTCCGTTCGATCGCTTCCTCTGCCGCCATCTGCATCCGGCTTCCCCCAACCGTGGATGATTACAGTTGCGTTCTCTGAAAGTGCGCGCACTGAGATGTGCTCATTTCGGAACGATCAACGGAAGCGCGGTCTGCGGTCCTCGCGGCGCGCGGGAGACGGTGGCACCGGATGTGCCGGTGCCCCGGCCGCCTAGCGCCAGGTGCGCATCCACGCGCCGGCTTCGCGGGCCGCCGCCATCGCGGCCCACGCCGTCGCTTCGATCAGCCGTGTGTCGTCCGGCGTCTCCGCGTGGAAACCACGGATCACCTCGTCGTCGATCTGGTAGGACGCGAGTGCGGTGAGCAGTGCCAGCCGCCCCGCCGCCCGGTCCGCGGCGGCCAGTTCCCCGACCGCGCCGTCCACCCAGCCCCTGCTGATGCCGACCGGCCGGCCGTCCCAGACCTTGAGGCGGTCCAGGACCAGCCGGCGGACCGGCTGGGACAGGGCGCGTTCGCCGGCCGCGTCGATCGCGGCGGCCGCTCGCGAGAACGCCTGGACGAGCACGGTGTTCCGGCCCGTCCAGGAAAGGTCCTCGGCAAGCGGGGCCGGCGGCAGCAGGTCCAGGCTGGAGCCGGGATGTGCGGTGTCCCGTTCGGCCGCGTGCTGGAGCCAGTTGAGCACCGGCCCGACGACCCGCAGTGCCTGTACCGGCACCTTCGGCGGCAGCGGGGCATCGCCCAGGAAGATGTTCACCATCCGGTTGAGGTAGTGCAGCAGTACCGCCACCGCTACCAGTTCCGGGGCGTGTTCGGCCGGAAAGGGGACGGGATCGCCGTCCTCGTCCGACCCGCGGGTCGCGTTGGCCCTGGCCCAGCCGGCCACGTCCGATGCCTCGGCCTCACCGCCCAGGCTTGCCCACATCGACGTGTGCATCGTCACACAATAAGGACACGTGTTCGCGTCGGAAATCATCGCCGCGACCGCTTCTTTTTCCCGCCGGCCGACCAGGCCCGGGCTGACCAGCGATTCCCGGAGCATGATCCAGACGGCCGCGGTCACCTCCGGGCTCGGCGCGTGCAGGGCCAGCGGCGGCGCCAGTACGCCGAACTCCCGCTCTCCGTCGCGGTAGACCCGGGACACCACCGGCTCGGAGGTGCGGAACGGGACCTTCGCCACATGGCGGATCTGGACGAGGGAGAGTTCCCTCAGGCTGGTCCGTACGAGCCGGGCTCTCACGACTGCTCCCCGTTTCTTTCGGTTCCCCGGGAATCGGTTCCCGGGGAACTCGCGCGACTGGTCCGGGCCGCTGTGCCGCCCGGAGCCCTCTGTGGATCGGGACCGTTGCGCCGTTCCGCGGAATTCCTGACGGCTCCCGGCGCTCCGGAGGGCTCCGGGCCGGGACGGATCGTGCCGGTGGTGCTGCGGCGAGGCCGCGGCGGACCGGTCGGTCCACCGCGGCCGGCCGGTCCGCGGTCAGTGCGCGAGATCCGCGGCCAGCGCGGCGGTGCCACGGCGGGCGCTGGTCTCTCCGTCCGGCGACGGCGCGCCGTAGCTCACCGAAACCCCGCGGTCCTGGAGTGCTTTGACGATGCCGGGCATCGCCCGCTCGGCGAGCGCCGCGACGGTGAAGGCGGGATTGACCGTCAGTCCACCGGGCACCGCCGCGCTGTCGGTCACGAAGATGCCGGGATGCCCGCGCAGTTCGTGCCGGTCGTCGAGGGCGGAAGTTGCCGGGTCGTCGCCGATCCGGCAGGACGCCAGCGGGTGGACGGTGTACGCCCCCACCACGTCGTTGGTCCAGGGCATGACCCTGCCGAGCCCATCGCGCTCCAGGATCTCCTTCACCGATGCGTCGGACAGTTCCCAGCCGCGGCGGGTGTTCTTGGTGGGCTGGTAGCTGATTGTGCCAAGTCCGAGCATCTGCTGCGAGATCCGGTCGGAGTTGCCGGTCTCCGGGGGCGGTCCGAAGACGCCCTCGTTGTCGTCCTCGGACATGGTGAAGATGGTCATCCAGGACTGCCAGTGCTTGAGCAGTTCCTTCTTCTCCTTGCCGAACCAGGTCGGCCCGGTCGCGTCCGGCACCTGGGCCAGGATGGTGCCGAGGCCCGGCGGGAAGTACAGCTGCTCCAGCGAGTACCGCTCGAACTCCGGGCGGGAGCCGTCCAGATAGTCCCAGGAGGCGACACTCGGCCCCTTCCCGATCTGGTTGGCGGCGAAGGCCACGCTCTCGTCCCGGCTGAGGCCGAGCAGTTCGCGCACCTTGTCCTCGTCCAGCACCGCGGTGTTCAGCCGCTCCCCGTTGCCGGAGAAGTACCGTCCCACCCCGTGCGGCATCGGCCCGAGTTCGGGCTCGGACCGCTGCAGGATCACCGGGGTCGCCGCCGCGCCGGCCGCGACGATGACGATCTTCGCGTCGATGGTGCCGCGCTCGGGGTGCTCCCGGTAGTCGGCCTCGTCGACGGTCTCGTAGTGCACCCGGTAACCGCCGCCTTCGGTCCGGGTGATCTTCTGCACCTCGTGCAGCGGGCGGATCTCGGCGCCGTGCGCCTGCGCGGCCGGAAGGTAGTTGAGCAGCAG
This sequence comes from Streptomyces sp. DvalAA-14, assembly GCF_900091855.1. Lineage (GTDB taxonomy): Bacteria > Actinomycetota > Actinomycetes > Streptomycetales > Streptomycetaceae > Actinacidiphila. The sequence continues at coordinate 17,110 of NZ_FMCH01000308.1, read as the reverse complement.
CGAGCGCTTGGCGTCGAAACGGCAACCGGACATCATCCAGTTGCAGTTGGTGCACAGCGCGTCGTCGATCGCGGTCGGCAGCGGATTGGCGGTGTGTCCCGCCGCGTTGCAGGCCGCCGCCCACAGGCCGCCCGCGTACGTCGCGGTGTTCCAGTCCGACGGGGTGATGGGCAGTGCCTCGGCCACCCGGTCGTACCAGGGGTCGAGCGCGTCGCGGTTGATGCTGCCCGGCCACATCCGCCGGCCGATGCTGCCCTGCCGCTCGAAGACGAAGCGCGGGGCCCGCGGCATGGCGGCGAAGTACACCACCGACCCGCCGCCCACGCAGTTGCCGCTGAGCACGCTCATCCCGTCGCCGACGACGAACTCGAAGGCGCGGGTGGACGAGGTGCCCAGCCGGAAGTCGTGGTCGAAGTCCTGCGCCTGAAGCCAGGGGCCCCGCTCCAGCACCGTCACCTTCGCGCCGCCGGCCGCCAGGTGGTAGGCCGCGATGGCGCCGCCGAAGCCGCTGCCGATGATCAGGGCGTCCGTCTGCTCGCTCGTCGTCACGCCAGACTCCCGGAGGCGATGGTGTCGGGGTGCAGCTCGGCCAGCGGCTTGCGGTAGGAGAAGTCCGGGAAGCGCCACAGCCCGTCGGCGTTCGGGGGCTGGTAGCCGATGGCCAGCAGCCCCACGTGGCCGGCTGCGATCGCCTCGGTGGTGTGCAGGTGCGCGCCGGTGTCGAACGCCATGTTGCAAAAGAGCGCCAGACCCGTCCACAGCACCTTCTCCGGGTGCCCCGGCAGGGTCAGTTCCTCCACCAGCGCCACCCGGTCCGAATACTCCAGCGTGACGAAGGGCGGCGCCGTGTCGTCGACGCCCAGACCGTGGTCGTCGCGGTACTTCTCCGCGTAGGTGTCCAGCGAGGAGGCGAGATCCTCCAGCATCGGAGCCATGCCGCCCTCCGGCATTTCCAGCAGCGCCAGTGCACCGGCCGCGACCGCTCCACCGCCTTCGGAGACGCCGGCTATCGCCCGGTCGTCCGGTGACCGCTTTTCACCCGGAATGATGGTGTCCGCGAACGCTTCGAGTGTCGCGGTCCACTCGGCTCCGTCCGGATCCTCAGCCGATTGCACAGCATTTCTCCCATCCGTGTTATGGGCGATTCGAAACGCCCTCAACGGTCGGCCCGCCGAGGCGTATTTCCTCTGCGAGCCGACGGATTTATCGAGGTGCTAATCAGGCGCCCGGAAGATTGACGGGGCTGTTCTGGTAGGCGGAGATAGCCCATTCACCGTCCTGTTTGACACACACCCAGGTGGCCCGGATGAGCTGCGCGGGGGCAACCGTGTCCGCGCCGGGCAGGGTCACTCCGCCCTCGGTGACCATCACGCCCGTGTGCCCGTCGATGAAGCGGATGCTCAGCGGCTTGCCGACCACCCCGGTGCCCTTGTACGGCCCGGCGTAGCCCTTCGCCATGTAGTCGCCGATTTCCTGCCGGCCCTGGAGGAACACGTCCCCGGGCAGGAGCGCGGTCGCGTCGGGGGTGAAGACGGCGGCGAACTGCTCACCGCTCTGTGCCGCCCACGCTGCGCTGATGCTCGCCGCGAGGCCGCCGATGGCCGCCTTGTCCGCGTCGGTGAGAGTGGTACCGACGGCGGTCTCGACTTCGGTCATGGTGCGCTGCCTTCCTGTCGGTGCGAGGCGCCGGGGGTCGGGTGACCACGCGGCTGGCGCTCTTGGAGGACATCCTTGGTGCGGGCCGGACCTGACGCATCTTCCGTATTGCGCTCTCGGCGCGGGAACCACGCCCCGGGTGATCAGGAAGTCCCGTGCCGGACCGTGCACCGCCACCGATCCATCCGTTTTGTGGACCGCCGCAAGATCGCATTATTCGAGGTGCCCGAGCACGTTTCCCGTACCACCGACAAAACCAAAGCAAGCACAGAGAAGTCACCGTCAAGCCGGGCCCGGAGAATCGTCCACCAGATCGGCCTCCCAGTGACGCCGTGACACGGGACAGTGCGGTGCCCGTCGTTCGGGACCGCAGCAGAGCAAATTTTCCGTTCATCCCTCATCGAAGGGGAAAGACGTGCCCGCAATGCAGGACGTATTCACCGACCTGGTCATCGAGGGAGACGAACTCGACGCCGTCGTCGCCGACCTGACGTCGGACGAGTGGGACCTGGCGACGCCCTCCCCCGGCTGGACCATCGCCCACCAGATCGCGCACCTGGCCTTCATCGCCCACCTGGCCGGACTCGCGGTGAGCGACCCGGCGGCCTTCGAGGCCGCCGCCGTCCCCGCCAGGAGCGACTTCCAGGGGACGGTGGACGCCAAGCTCACCGAGTACCTGGCCGACCCGCCCGAGCAGCTGCTGGAGCGCTGGCGCGCCGAACGCACCGCCGCCGACCGGGCGCTGGCCGCGCTGCCGGCCGGCGCGATCGTGCCGTGGCTGGTGAACCCGCTGCCGTCCGGCGTGCTCGCGGCGGCCGGGATGATGGAGGTCTACGCCCACGGCCAGGACATCCTCGACGCGCTGGGCCTGGTCCGGGTCCCCACCGACCGGATCGGCCACCTGGCCTTCTTCGGCACCCGGACCCGCGACTTCGGCTACCTCGCCCGGGGCGAGAAGCCGCCCGCCGAGGAGTTCCGCTTCGAACTGACCGCGCCCTCCGGGCAGGTCTGGGCCTTCGGCCCGGAGGACGCCGAGCAGAAGGTCAGCGGTCCGGCCGCGGACTTCTGCCTGCTCATCACCCGGCGCCGGCACCGCGACGACCTCGCGCTGACGGCCACCGGTTCCCTGGCCGACCACTGGCTGGACATCGCCCAGGCCTACCGCGGTCCGGCCGGCGAAGGCCGCAAGCCCGCCCAGTTCGCGACCACCTAGCCTCCGCCCGGCGGCACCGCTCAGCGCGCCACCGCCGGCGCCCCGCGCGCCGGCGACCGGCTCCCGACCGCCGGACGACCGGCGGGCGGGGCCGGGGCCGCGGCCGTCCCCTGCGTCTTCTCCGATGAGGAATGATTGATGTCAACGACCATCCTGGGGTCGGTCCGCAAGCGCCTGGTGACCCCCGCCACCACCGAGATCACCTTCGAGACCCGCGGCTTCGAGGCGCTCAGCCCCGATGCCAAGGCCCGCCTGGAGATGAGCGCGCTCCAGTTCCTGGTCGGCTTCGAGTTCGCCATCGAGCACTCGGGACACGGCGAGATCGTCACCCGGCTGCGGACGCTGGAGCGCGAGTACCAGGGCTTCGCCTTCGAGGGCGCGGCCATGGCGCTGGCCCTGCGCGACGCCATGTCACCGTCCCCCGGCAACCGGCTGACCGAGACCTTCCTGGCCGGCCCCGGCTTCGACGACGGCCCCGGCTCCCGGCACATCTTCATGGCTTACCTCGGTGTCGGCTTCGCACTGGCCCGGCTGCCGCGGGCGATGTGGCGGCGCGCACTGCCCGACCCGCGCAAGCTCGCCGACCACCCCACCTTGAGCTGGCTCATCATGGACGGCTACGGCTTCCACGAGGCCTTCTTCCACCACCCCAAGTGGGTCGACCGGCACTTCGTCGGCCAGGGCTACCCGTATCCCGGAAACCCCGCCTACACCCAGCGCGCCATCGACCAGGGCGTCGGCCGCGGCATGTGGTTCGTCTGCGGCGGCGACGTCGAGCGCCTGCTGGCCAGGATCAAGGGCTTCCCGCCCGGCCGGCACCCCGATCTGCTGTCCGGAGCCGGCCTCGCCGCGTCCTACGCCGGCGGTGTCGGCGCCGACGACCTCGAAGCGCTGCTGCGCGGCGCCGGTGCGTACCGGCCGGAGGTCTCCCAGGGGGCGGTGTTCGCCCTGCGGGCCCGCGAGGTGTCGGGCCTGATCACCGAGCACAACGAGATGGCCGCGCAGATCTTCTGCGGCATGACCGCCGACGAGGCGGCCCAGATCGCGGCCAAGTGCGTCATCGACCTTCCCGAGGACGAGGGCGCGGTCCCCGCTTACGAGGTTTTCCGCCAGCGCATCCAGCAGCACTTCCGCTGAGCGCGGCTCATCCCCGTCGATGAGGAGAACGTGATGGAACGTAGAGAGCGCCTGCGCAGACTCGTCCCGGGAGTTGCGACCCTGCTGGTCGCCACCGGCCTGTTCTTCGGTGTCCAAAGCGCCGTGGCCATACCGGACGCCGGCAACACCGCCGACAACTACAAGTTCCAGCAGATGCCCATCGCCATGCCGCCGGGCTACAACAACCAGAAAATGAACACGATCCGCCAGGTCAACCCGGCCTACGAGAAGATCCGGGCCTGGATCTCCTCGGTCGGCGCGAGCATCGCCATCAACGACCTGACCGGGCACGGCCTGCCCGACAGCATGTGCATCGTCGACACCCGCACCAACAAGCTGGTGGTGACGTACACCCCGACCGCCCGCGCCGCCGACCGGTTCACCCCGTTCGTGCTGGACGCCGGCAAGATCCCGATGGACGACACGATGGCGCCGACCGGCTGCACCCCCGGCGACTTCAACGGCGACGGCCGGATGGACCTGCTGGCCACCTACTGGGGCCGCACCCCCGTGCTGTTCCTGGCCAACTCCAACGCCACCACCTTGTCGCCCGCGGCCTACACCGCCCAGGAGCTGGTGCCCTCCGCCGCGCCCGACGGCAAGTACCACGGCCCGCGCTGGAACACCGACGCGGCCTATGTCGGCGACCTGGACGGCAGCGGCCACCCCGCGATCGTCATCGGCAACTACTTCCCGGACTCCGACGTCCTGGATCCGCACGGCTTCGCCAACGTGTCGATGAACAACTCCCTGTCCAGCGCCAAGAACGCCGGCGGCGACCACGTACTGCGCTGGTACGGGGCCACCACCGGGACACACCCGTCCGCCTCCTACGTGGAGGAGCACGACGCCATGGACTTCCAGGACTCCAGCGGATGGACCCTGGCCGTCTCCGGCGCCGACCTGTCCGGCGACGGGCTGCCCGAACTGTTCATCGCCAACGACTTCGGCCACGACCACCTGCTCTACAACACCTCCACGCCCGGGAAGATCTCCTTCAAGGAGGCCACCGGCCAGCGCACCCCGACCACCCCCAAGTCGTTCGTCCTGGGCAAGGACTCCTTCAAGGGCATGGGTGTCGACTTCGGCGACATCAACCACAACGGCAGCTTCGACATGACGGTGAGCAACATCGACCAGGCATGGGGCCTGGAGGAGAGCAACTTCGTCTGGATCAACAAGGCCAAGGACCAGGCCCAGATGAAGGCGAAGCTCAGCGACGGCATCGCCCCCTTCAAGCAGGAGGCCCAGCAGTACGGACTGGCGTGGACCGGCTGGTGCTGGGACGTCAAGATGGGCGACTTCCTCAACAACGGCGACCTGGACGTCATCCAGGCCGACGGCTTCGTCAAGGGGCACATCGACCGGTGGCCGTGGCTGCAGGAGATGGCCATGACCAACGACGACCTGCTGGTCAACCCCGCGATGTGGCCCAACGTCGGCCCCGGTGACGACGTCGCCGGCGACAACGCCCTGGCCTTCTACGCCAAGACCTCCAGCGGCAAGTACGCCGACATCAGCAAGCAGCTGGGCCTGGCGGTGCCGACCCCGACCCGGGCCATGGCCACCGCCGACACCACTGGCACCGGCGCGCTGGACTTCGCCGTCGCCCGCCAGTGGGGAGCGCCCGCCTTCTACGCCAACAAGGCGCCGAAGCTCGGCAACTACCTGAACCTCAGCCTCTACCGTCCGGCCCTCGACGGCACCGCGCCCGACCAGGGCCTGGCCGGACCGGGTTCGCCCGTCTACGGCGCGACCGCGACGATCACCAACGCGAACGGCACCCAGGTCGCCGAACTCGACGGCGGCGGCGGCCACGGCGGCTTCCGCAGCTTCGACGTCCGCTTCGGCCTCGGCTCGTTCAGCGGCACCAGCTCCGTCCTTCTGAAATGGCACGACGCGAGCGGCGTTCTGCACCAGCAGACGCTGCAGCTCACTCCCGGGAGCCACTCCCTCCAGCTGTCCAATGACGCCGAGGAGATCTCGAGCCGATGACCAACACCGTCCTCGAACAGTCGTCCAGCGGCGCCTCGCCCGACGAGCCCGCCGCGCCGGCCCACGCGAAGCAGCCCGCCAAGCGGGCCAAGAACACCGATCCGCGCTATCTGGCGCTGCGCAACTTCGCCATCAGCATCTCGATCTTCAACATCCTCGGCTACACCGTGCTGGGCTTCGAACAGCCCTGGCTGTGGCCCTTCATCGCGGTGGCCACCGCCTACACCACCGAGATCATCTTCGAGGTGATCAGCTCCTGGGCCCAGCAGCGGCAGCCGCGCTTCCGCGGCAACGGCGCCCGCGGCCTGTACGAGTTCCTGCTCCCCTCGCACATCACCGCCCTCGCGGTGAACATGCTGCTCTACGCCAACAACCAGATCATGCCGGTCATCTTCGGCGTGTTCGTCGGCGTGGCCGGCAAGCACGCGCTGCAAGCCCCGATCGCCGGCCGGATGCGCCACTTCATGAACCCGTCGAACTTCGGCATCACCGTGTCGCTGGTGTGCTTCGGCTCCTGGATCAGCATCGCGCCGCCGTACGAGTTCACCGAGCGGGCCGACACCTTCTTCCGGGTCATGATCCCGATCATCATCGCCACCGCGGGCACCGTCATCAACGGCGTGCTCACCAAGCGGGTCGGCCTGATCATGGGCTGGATGGGCGGCTTCTTCATCCAGGCCCTGGTGCGGCACGCGATCTGGCACGTGGCGCTCTTCTCCGCCTTCGGGCCGATGACCGGTGTCGCCTTCGTGCTCTTCACCAACTACATGATCACCGACCCCGGCACCACACCGTCCAGGTTCCGCAACCAGTTCATGTTCGGCGGGTCGGTGGCGGCCGTCTACGCGGTCCTGATGGAGTTCAACGTCGTCTACACCCTGTTCTTCGCCACCACCGTGGTCTGCGCCTCGCGCGGCATCGGCTGGTGGATGACCGCGCTCTACCAGCGGCGCAAAGCCGCCCGGACGCCCGCGGCGGGCCTGCCGGACAGCACGGTCGGCGCCGAGGCGGTGGCCGCGTGAGCACCCCGCAGCACGGCCGCGTCGCCGTGGTGGGCATCGCCTGCCGCTACCCCGACGCCGACGGACCCGAGGACCTGTGGCGCAACGTGCTCGCCGGGCGCCGCGCCTTCCGGCGACTGCCCGATGTCCGGATGCGGCGCGAGGACTACTACTCGCCCGATCCGGCCGCGCCGGACCGCTTCTACACCGACAAGGCCGCCGTGCTCGAAGGCTTCACCTTCGACCGGATCAAGCACAAGATCGCCGGCAGCACCTTCCGCTCCACCGACATGACCCACTGGCTCGCCCTGGAGACCGCCGCCCGCGCCCTGGAGGACGCCGGCTTCCCGGACGGCGCCGGCCTGGCCGGCTCCAACACCGGCGTGATCATCGGCAACACCCTCACCGGTGAGTTCAGCCGCGCCAATCTGATGCGGCTGCGCTGGCCCTACGTCAAGCGCACCGTCGGCGCCGCGCTGCGCGAGCAGGGCTGGGACGACACCCGGCTCGGCGAGTTCCTCGGCGAACTGGAGGAACGCTACAAGAGCCCGTTCCCGCCGATCGACGAGGACACCCTGGCCGGCGGCCTCGCCAACACCATCGCCGGCCGCGTGTGCAACTACTTCGACTTCAAGGGCGGCGGCTTCACCGTCGACGGCGCCTGCTCCTCGTCCCTGCTGTCGGTCGCGACCTCCTGCAACGCGCTGGTCAGCGGTCAGCTCGACGTGGCGCTGGCCGGCGGTGTGGACCTGAGCATCGACCCCTTCGAGGTCATCGGCTTCGCCAAGACCGGCGCGCTGGCCAAGACCGAGATGAAGGTCTACGACAAGGACTCCAACGGCTTCTGGCCCGGCGAGGGCTGCGGCATGATCGTCCTGATGCGGGACGAGGACGCGGTGGCGCGCGGGTTGTTCCGCTACGCCACCATCGCCGGCTGGGGCTACTCCTCCGACGGCAAGGGCGGCATCACCCGTCCGGAGGCCAGCGGTCACCGGCTCGCCATCCAACGGGCCTACGCCTCCGCCGGATTCGGCTTCGACACGGTCCGCTACATCGAGGGCCACGGGACCGGTACCGCGGTCGGCGACGAGACCGAACTGCGGGCCTTCACCGAAGAGCGCCTGGCCGCGGACCCCGCGGGGGTGCCCGCGGCGATCAGCACGGTCAAGGGCAACTTCGGCCACACCAAGGCGGCGGCCGGCGTGGCCGGTCTGATCAAGGCGATCCTCGCGGTCCGCCACCAGGTCATCCCGCCGGCCACCAGCCACGTCACCGACCACCCCGTGCTGCTCGGCGACCGCCCGGTGCTCCGGGTGCCCGACCGGGCCGAGCTGTGGCCGCAGGGCGCGGCCATCCGCGCCGGGGTCTCCTCCATGGGCTTCGGCGGCATCAACGCGCACATCGTGGTGGAACACGCCGACGGCGCCCCCCGCGAGGCGCTCGGCCGGGTCACCCGCCGACTGGTCCGCTCCCGGCAGGACGCCGAGGTGCTGCTGCTCGACGCCCAGAGCACCGTCGACCTGCGCGGCCAGGTGGCCCACCTCGCCGAATTCGCGGCCCAGCTGTCCTACGCCGAACTCGCCGACCTGGCGGCCGCCCTGCACCAGCGGCTGGCCGGCCGGCCGGTCCGCGCGGCCGTCGTCGTCCGCAGCCCGGAGGAGGCCGCGCAGCGCTTCGGCAAGCTGCTGACCCTGCTGGACAACGGAGCCCGCACCGCCGTCGACACCAAGGACGGCATCTTCCTCGGCAACACCCGCAGCGCCCCGCGGATCGGCCTGCTCTTCCCCGGCCAGGGCGCCGGACGGCGCGGCGACGGCGGCGCGATCCGCCGCCGCTTCGCCGCGGTGGACGCGCTGTACGAGGACAACCCGCTGCCGGACGGCGACCCGGTGGACACCGCCGTCGCCCAGCCGAGGATCGCCACCGGCTCGGCCGCCGGGCTGCGGGTGCTCGACGCGCTCGGGGTCCGCGCGGCCGGCGCGGTCGGCCACAGCCTGGGCGAGCTCACCGCCCTGCACTGGGCGGGCGCGCTGGACGAGGCCGCGCTGCTGCGGACCGCGGCGGCCCGGGGCCGGATCATGCGCGAGGCCAGCGACGGCGACGGCACCATGGCCGGTGTCCGCGCCGACGCGGGCGCGGTCGCTCCGCTGCTGGCGGGGGAGCCGGTGGTGATCGCCGGGTCAACGGCCCCCAGCAGACGGTGGTCTCGGGACCGGCCGAGGCCGTCGCCCGGGTCAGCCGCAAGGCGGCGGGCCTGGGACTCGACGTGTCGGCGATCGCCGTCTCGCACGCGTTCCACTCGTCCGGTGTCGCCCCGGCGGCCGGCGCGCTGCGCGCCCACCTGGCCGCCGAGACCTTCGCCCCGCTGCGGGGCGCGGTGGCCTCCACGGTGACCGGCTCCGTGCTGGCCGCCGACACCGATGTGGCGGAACTGCTGGAGCGGCAGGTCGTCCAGCCGGTCCGCTTCGAGCAGGCGCTGACCGCGCTCGCCGCCGACGCCGACCTGCTGGTCGAGGTCGGACCCGGGCGGATCCTGCGCGGCCTGGCGGCCGAGATCTGCCCGGACGTACCGGTGATCTCCATGGACACCGACAGCGACTCGCTCACCGGCACCCTCCAGGTGCTGGCCGGGGCCTACGCGCTGGGCGCGGCCGTCAGCACCGAGGCCCTCTTCGCCGACCGCTTCACCCGGCCGCTCCCGCTGGACAAGGTGTTCCAGTTCCTGGCCAGCCCCACGGAATCGGCGCCTGACGGGGACTTCACCGCCATCCCCGCCACCGCCGCCACCGTCACCGCCGGCGCGACCGCCACCGCCCCCGCGAGGGGCGGCCGCGCCGCGGAGCAGCCGGCCGGCCAGGCCGCCGGTGCCGCATCCGCGGGCCAACCCGGCGAAAGCACGCTCGACATCCTGCTCCGGCTCGCCGCCGAACGGGCCGAACTGCCCCTGGAAGCGGTACGGGCCGACAGCAACGCCATCGACGAACTGCACCTCAGCTCGATCACCGTCGGCCAGATCCTCGCCCAGACCTCCCGCGAACTCGGCGTGACCGCCCCGCTGGCCACCTCGGCGATGGCCACCTCCACCCTGGCCGAACTGGCCGCGATGCTGGACGAACTCGCCGCCACCGAGACGGCCGCCGACGCGGCCGGCTCCGACACGGCGCCCGGCGTCGGACCCTGGGTCCGCGCCTTCGCGGTGGACCGGACACCGGCCGCGGCCGGCCCGGCCCTCGACACCGCCGCCGGCAGCTGGACGCTCTTCTCCTCCGAACGGCACCCGCTGGCCGAGGCGCTGGCCGCCGAGCTCAGCGCCCGCCCGCTCGGCTCCGGCGTCCTGCTGTGCCTGCCCGAGGACACCGACGAGGAGCACACCCCGCTGATGCTGGCGGCGGTCCGCGCCGTGCTGGCCCAGCCGGGTACCCGCTTCGTGGCGGTGGGCCACCGGCGCGGCGCGGCCGGACTGGCCAAGACCCTGCACCTGGAGTCGCCGGACGTCGCCACCACCCTCGTCACCCTGCCCCCGACCGGCGACCTGTCGGCGGAGCAGATACGGCACTGGGTCCGGCGGATCAGCGCGGACGTGGCCGCCACCAGCGGCTTCAGCGAGGTGTTCTACGACCGCTCCGGCGGCCGTACGGTGCCGGTGCTGCGCCCGCTCCAGCCCGCCGCACCGGACGGGGCGCCGGCCGGCGCGGCCGAGCCGGGCAGCCAAGCGCTCACCGCCGGGGACGTCCTGCTGGTGACCGGTGGCGGCAAGGGCATCACCGCCGAGTGCGCGCTCGCGCTGGCCCGGGACTCCGGTGCCTCGCTGGCGCTGCTCGGCCGCTCCGACCCGGCCACCGACCCCGAGCTGGCGATGAACCTGGAGCGGATGCGCGCGGCCGGCGTCACCTTCGCCTATCTGCGGGCCGACGTCACCTCCGCCGACGAGGTCAAGGCCGCCGTCTCGGCGGCCACCGAACGGCTCGGCACGGTGACCGCGGTCCTGCACGGCTCGGGCCGCAACGAACCGCAGGGCCTGGTCAATCTGGACGAGTCCTCGTTCCGCCGGACGCTGGCCCCGAAGATCTCCGGACTGGAGGCGGTGCTCGCCGCCACCGACCCGGCCGACCTGAAGCTGCTGATCACCTTCGGCAGCATCATCGGGCGGGCCGGCCTGCGCGGCGAGGGCGACTACGCCACCGCCAACGACTGGCTCACCGACCTGACCGAACGCGTCCACGAGCAGCACCCGCACATCCGCTGCCTCGCCCTGGAGTGGTCGGTCTGGTCGGGCGCCGGCATGGGCGAACGCCTCGGCGTGCTGGAGTCCTTGATGCGCGACGGCATCGCGCCGATCTCCCCCGAGCACGGCATCGCCGTCCTGGGCCAGCTGCTGGCCGATCCCGCGGCGCCGACCTCGGTCGTCGTCATGGGCCGCGCCGAGGGCCTGCCGACGCTGACCCTGCCGCACCGCGAACTGCCCCTGCTGCGCTTCCTGGAGCGCGTGCAGGTGCACTACGCCGGGGTGGAACTGGTCGCCGACGCCGACCTGTCGGCCACCGACGACCTGTACCTTCCCGACCACCTGCTCGACGGCGACCTGCTCTTCCCCGCCGTCCTCGGCATGGAGGCCATGACCCAGGCCGCCCGCGCCCTCACCGGACGCGACACGGTCCCGACCCTGCGGGACATGGAGTTCCTGCGGCCGATCGTCGTCCCCGTCGACGGCAGCACCACCATCCGCGTCGCGGTACTCGCCGACGACGACCGCACCGTCCGCGCGGTGATCCGCAGCAGCGAGACCGGCTTCAAGGCCGACCACTTCAGCGCGGTGCTCGACTACGGCGACCGGCTGCCGGAGGTCTCACCGGGCATCGCCACCGAACCGCTGCTGGCCCTCGACCCGCACACCGAGCTCTACGGTCCGGTGCTCTTCCAGGGGGGCCGCTTCCAACAACTCCTCGGCTACCGGCAGTTGCAGGCCAAGGGCTGCGTCGCCGAGGTGTCCTCCCACTCGGGCGCGACCTGGTTCGGCACCTTCCACCCCGGCGACCTGCTGCTGTCCGACCCGGGCGCCCGCGACACGATGATGCACGCCCTGCAGTGCTGCGTCCCCGACGCCACCTTGCTGCCCGCCGGGATCGAACGGCTGCACCTGGCCGACCCGGCGGCGGTCCAGGGCCTGGACAAGCTGGTGCTGCACGCCACCGAGCGGTCCCGGACCGGCGACACCTACCTCTACGACCTGGATGTCACCGACCCCGAGGGGCGGCTGCTGGAGCGCTGGACCGGACTGCGGTTGCAGGCGGTCCGCAAGCAGGACGGCGCCGGGCCGTGGGTGCCGGCCCTGCTCGGCCCCTATCTGCAGCGCCGCACCGAGCAGTTCCTGCCGCAGGAGCTGCGGGTGGCCGTCCACGCCGACCCCGACGGGCCGCTCGAAGGAGTCGCCGCCCGCCGCGCCGCCACCGCGGCGGCCGTCCGGATCGCCCTCGGCGCCCCGGCCGAGGTGCGCTACCGGCCGGACGGCAAGCCCGAGGCGACCGGCATCGGCGGGGCCGGGATCTCCGCCTCGCACGGCGCGGGCGTGACCCTCGCCGTCTCCGGAGCGGGGCAGGTCGGCTGCGACGTGGAGCCGGTCATCGGCCGCGCCGCCGAGGACTGGGCCGGACTGCTCGGCGCGGACGGCGCCGCCCTGGCCGATTTGCTGGCTCAGGAGAACGGCGAGAGTCCGGACCTGGCGGCAACCCGGGTCTGGTGCGCGATCGAGTGCCTGCGCAAGACCGGCCACGCCCGGGTGGAGCTGGTCGCCGCCGGCGCCGCCGGGAACGGCCGCTGGGTGATGCTCCGGTCCGGCGACTCCACGGTGGCCACATTCGCCACCACGCTGCGATCGGCGGGCGAGCCGGTGGTGTTCGCCCTGTGCGCCGAAGGGAGTGTCTGATGCCGAGTCCCTACTACGAGTACCGCCATCTGGTCGGCTTCGAGGAGACCAACCTGGTCGGCAACGTCTACTACGTCAACTACCTGCGCTGGCAGGGCCGGTGCCGGGAGATGTTCCTGCGCGAGCGGGCACCGGCGGTCCTCGCCGACATCCGCGACGACCTGAAGCTGTTCACCCTCAAGTGCGAGTGCGAGTTCCTCGCCGAGATCACCGCCTTCGACGAACTGTCCATCCGGATGCGCCTGGAAGACCTCACCCAGACGCAGATCGGCTTCGCCTTCGACTACGTACGGGTACGGGAGGACGGGGCCGAGGACCTGATCGCCCGGGGACGGCAGCGGGTGGCGTGCATGCGCGGCCCGAACACCGACACCCGGCCGTCCAAAGTGCCCGAGGCCCTGCTGAACGCGCTCGCCCCCTACGCCGGCCCCGGGGTGCTGCCCGGCCGGCTGCCGGCCGGAGCCGGCCGCGCGGAGCCCGTGACCACCGCACCGGGACGGAGCTGACACCGTGACCAGTGCCGATCAGATCCTCGGTTCCACCGTCCCGGCCGAGCTCCGGTCCGGGACCCGTATCCAGGCCGTCGGCGAGCCCCGGCACGAGCGCGGCCATCTGCGCTCGGTCTTCGGGGCGTTCGCCACCGGCATCACCGTGGTGACGGCCCGGGGCGACGCGCCGCTCGGCATGACGGCCAACTCCTTCACCTCGGTGTCCCTCGAACCGCCGCTGAACCTGGTGTGCGTCGACCGCACCGCGGCGATCCACGACGTCATCCTGCGCGACCAGGTCTTCGCCGTCTCGGTGCTCTCCTCCGGCCAGGAGCCGCTGGCCACCTACTTCGCCAGCCACAGCAGGCCGCGCGGGGAAGAGGAGTTCGCGCTCGTCGACTCGGTGCCCGGACCCCGTACCGGCGTTCCGGTGCTGGCCGGGGCGCTCGCCTGGATGGAGTGCCGGCTCGCCGCGGTCTACGACGGCGGCGACCACTCCATCTTCCTCGGCTCGGTGCTGGACCTCGGCCACGGCACCGGCGAGCACGCCCTGCTGTTCCACGGAGGCCGTTTCCACCGCCTCCTGCCCGGCGCCGCATAGGCGCCCGGACCCTATCCCAGGACAGGAGCGAGACCCAGATGCCCGAGATCGTCAAGTACGTCACCCCGGTGGCCCCCAGGGCCGCGACCGGGGTGGTCGGCGAGGTGTACAGCCAGTCCAAGCACGAGGTCGGCCGGCTGGTGGAGGCGGTCACGATGTTCTCCGCCGACCCGGAACTGCTCGCCGCCACCTGGGCGGGATTCCGCGAACCCCTGCTGGCCACCGGTGCGGCACCGCGGGTGGCCAAGGAGGCCATCGCCGCCACCGTCTCCCAGCTCAACGAGTGCCCGTTCTGCGTCGACGCCCACACGATCATGCTCTACGGGGGCGGCGCCGCCCAGTTCGCCGGCGAACTGCTCGACAGCGGCGGCACCCAGGACGTGTCCGGGGAGTACCAGGCCCTGGTCCGGTGGGCCCGCGCCACCTCCGCGGCGGCCACCGCCACCACGAGTGCGCCCTTCACCCCGGAGCAGACCCCGGAGTTCATGGGGGTGCTGGTGTACTTCCACTTCCTCAACCGGGTGATCAACGTGCTGCTGAACGGCAGCTTCCTGCCCGGCTCGGAGCGCGCCAAGCGCATCTCCCGCCGGGTGGCGGGCAAGATGATGGCCAAGAACGTCGGGGCGGTCAACGCGGCCGGTGCGTCGGTCGGGCTGCGGACGGCCCCCGCCGCCCCGCTCCCCGCCGACCTGGCGTGGGCGTCCGGCTCGCCGGCCATCTCGGCGGCCCTGGCCTGGGTCGCGGCCACCCTCGACCGGGCGGCCGACCGCGCGGTACCGACCGGGGCCCGGGCGGTGGTGGAACAGGCGGTACGCGACTGGCAGGGCGAGACCATGCCGCTCAGTGCGGCCTGGGCCGACGTGCCGGGCCGGGACCTGCCGCCGGCCGAGCAGCCCGCGGCCCGGCTGGCGCTGCTCGCCGCGCTGGCCCCGCACCAGGTCACCGAGCGGGACGTGGTGGCCTACCGGATCGGCCACCGCGACGACACCCAGCTGCTCGGGCTGCTGTCCTGGGCGGCGTTCACCGCGGCCCGGCGGGTCGGCTCCTGGACCGCGGCAGCGGCCGGGGCCGCCGGGCCCGCACCGGCCGCCAGGACGGTGCGCGACCCCGCGGCGTGACGCCCACCGCGTCGGGGGCGCCCGGACATCCCGGGCACCCCCGACGGCCGGTCGGTCCCGCACCCGGAAGCAGGGCCTTGAGCAGGGCCTTGAGCAGGGCCTTGAGCAGGGCCTTGAGCAGGGCCGGAAGCATGTCCGGGAGCAGGGGCCGGAAAGCGGGCGGGCGGCGAGCGATGAGTTTTCCGTCCGCGACAGGTCTTTATTGGGTGGAGGTGCATCACACTGACCTGGGGGGAGTTCTGGTGAACACGTTGAGTGGCCAGCGACCTGTCGAGGAGGCCGAGACGGAGATGCCGGCGGACGCCTTCGTGCGCCGGGCCGCCCAGTTCCGACCCGAACTGCTGGCCCACTGCTACCGCATGCTGGGCTCGGTCCAGGACGCGGAGGATCTGGTCCAGGAGACGTATCTGCGCGCCTGGCGCGCCTACGACGGCTTCGAGGGCCGGTCCTCGCTGCGCTTTTGGCTGTACCGCATCGCGACCAGCGCCTGCCTCACCGCACTCGACCACCACAGCCGCCGCTTCGTGCCGGCCGGCCTGAGCACCGCGAGCGACGATCCGACCGGCCCGCTCAATCCGGCCGGCCTGGAGATCCCCTGGGTCCAGCCGCTCCCGGACATCCCGCCGGACCCGGCCGCCGTGGTCGCCTCGCGCGGCAGCGTACGGCTGGCGCTGATCGTCGCGCTCCAGCAGCTCCCGCCCAAGCAGCGGGTCGTGCTGATCCTGCGGGACGTACTGGCCTGGCGCGCGGCCGAGGTGGCCAAGCTGCTCGACACCAGCACCGCGGCGGTCAACAGCGCACTGCAGCGCGCCCGCGCGCAGCTGGAGCAGATCGCGCCCGCCGAGGACGACATCAGCGACTCGCTGGACGGGGAGAACCGCCTGCTGCTGGACCGCTACGCCAAGGCATTCGAAAACGCCGACGTCGACGCGCTGCTCCACCTGCTGCGCGAGGACGTACGGCTGGAGATGCCGCCCGAGCCGGTCTGGTTCGCCGGGCGCGACGTGGTCGGCCGGTTCTTCGGCGAGCGCGTCTTCACCCGCTCCGGCGCCCAGCGGCTGGTGCAGACCACCGCGAACGACGGGCAGCCGGCCATGGCCACCTACTGGCTCGGCGCCGACGGCCGCTACCACGCCCACGCCCTGCAACTGCTCACGCTGCGCGGACACCGGGTCGCCCGGATCATCGCCTTCCGCGACCCGTCGCTGTTCCCCTTCTTCGGTCTGCCCAGGGAACTGCACACCGCCACACCGCCGGCGCCGTCATGGTCGGTCTGACGCAGGCGGTCCGGCTGCTGGAGGACGCCGTCCACTACGGTCTGCGGGCCGTCGAGGGCGTCGGCTCCGACGCGCTGTCCCGCCCGACGCCCTGCGCCGGCTGGGACCTGGACATGCTGCTGTGCCATGTCAACGAGTCGATGTCCGCGCTCCGCGAGGGCGCCGAGAGCCACTGCATCGGGCTGGGACCACCCGACCGCCGCCCCCGGCCGCCCGGTGCGAGCGGCGTCCCCGACCGGGTCGCCGCCTTCCGGGACGGCGCCCTGGACCTGCTCCTGGCCTGGCGGCACAGGGCCGCGGGCCGCCCGGAGATGGAGGTGGGCGGGCTGTCGCTCGCCGATCAGACGGTCGCCTTCGTCGGCGCCGTCGAGATCGCCGTGCACGGCTGGGACATCGCCGAGTCCTGCGGGACGCGGCGGGCGATCCCCACACCGCTGGCCCTGGCCATGCTGGAGTGGGCTCCGCTGTTCGTGGACGACGGAGCGCGGCCGCTGCTGTTCGCCGCGCCCGTCCCGGTCCCGCCGCAGGCGAGTCCCAGCGATCGGCTGGTGGCCTATCTGGGCCGGCAGCCCGGCAGTTGAGCCGCCGGCCGGCCCGCGCCGGCCCTGCGCCGCCCCGGTGGAAACGACGCGCCGCCGGACCCGTGGATCGGGTCCGGCGGCGCGTGCCGTGGGCGGCCG
>NZ_FMCH01000443.1 GCF_900091855.1 Streptomyces sp. DvalAA-14 | reverse complement strand
TATCTGACAAATCTCGCCTGCCCCGCGACGCCTGGCACGCGCGCTCGCTGCGTTGTCGGGGTCGTCCGAGTAGCCCACTACGAGGACGACCCTCCGCCTTGCGATCGCACGCACCAGACGCCGCGGGGCCCCGCCCTGCGGGCGGACGGCGCTATTTGTCAGACACGGCCTAGGCCGCCCGCCCGGGCCCGCCCGGCCGCCTCAGTACGTGTAGAACCCGGCCCCGGACTTACGGCCCAGCCGCCGCGCGTCCACCATCCGCTGCAGGATCGGCGGCGCCGCGTACAGCGGCTCCTTGTACTCGCGGTACATCGAGTCGGCGATGGCGGCCACCGTGTCCAGGCCGATCAGATCGGACAGCCGCAGCGGTCCCATCGGGTGGGCGCAGCCCATTTCCATGCCGTTGTCGATGTCCTCGCGGGTCGCGATGCCCGATTCGTACATCCGGATCGCGGACAGCAGATACGGCACCAGCAGCGCGTTCACCACGAAGCCGGACCGGTCCTGGGCGCGGATGGCGTGCTTGCCCAGCACCTCGGTGACCAGGTGCTCCGCGCGCTTGACGGTGTCGCTGCCGGTGGTGAGGGCCGGGATCAGCTCCACCAGGCGCTGGACGGGCGCCGGATTGAAGAAGTGGATGCCCAGCACATGGTCCGGACGCGAGGTGGCGACTGCGAGCCGCACCAGCGGGATGGAGGAGGTGTTGGAGGCCAAGATCGCGTCCCGGCGGGTCACCACCTGGTCGAGCGCCACGAAGATGTCCGTCTTGACCTGCTCGTTCTCCACCGCCGCCTCGATCACCAGATCGCGGTCGGCGAATTCGCCCAGGTCGGTGGTGAAGGTCAGCCGGTCCAGGGCCGCGTCCCGGTCGGCGGCGCTGATCTTGCCCCGCTCGGCGGCCTTGTCGAGCGAGCCGGTGAGCCGGCCGCGGCCCCGTTCCAGCGCATCGGCGGTGGTGTCGGCGACCCGGACGTCCAGCCCGGCCTTCGCGAACACCTCGGCGATACCGGACCCCATCTGACCCGCGCCCACCACTCCGACGCGCTGGATGTCACTCACTCGTCAGTCCCTCGCCTTGTCCGCTCTCCGGGCAGTACCGGACAGACGTTACCGCTGACCGGTCGCACCGGGGGTGTTCGGGGCCGCCGCTCGGCCGCGGGTCCGGCCCGGGACCCGACACGGCCGCCCGGAGGGTTGGTCGCGGGGCCGGCGGGGAGCATGGTGAGGTTGGGGCGCACGGTCCCGCGACCGGGTGTCGGGCGCACGGCCTGCCCGCCCGGTGGCGGCCAGTGGTGACGGAT
>NZ_FMCH01000303.1 GCF_900091855.1 Streptomyces sp. DvalAA-14 | reverse complement strand
GGGCCCGCAGCGGCACCGGCCGTTGCCGCGGCTGCTGCCGCTGCTTGCGGGTGGGCGGCATGCGGCGGCAGGGCGGCTGCCGCCACCTCCGGGCCGGACGGGGACTGCGACAACAGCCCTACGGACGCGGCGAGTTCACGCTGCCCGCGCTCCTCCCAGTCCTCGCCGTAGGCCGCGACGGCCACCGCCTCCAGCTCGGCGGCGAAGTCCGCTGCGCTCTGCGGCCGTTCGGCCGGGTCCTGGGCCAACCCCCGGGCGATCAGAGGCCGGATCGGCTCCGGGGCCTGCTCGTCGGAAATCGGCGCCTCGGCGTGCGGCACCGCGGGTTCCTCGGCGGTGCCGGCCGCGTACGGCATCGTCCCGGTGAGGCACGCCGCGAACGTCGCTGTCGCCGCGTACAGGTCGGAGACGGCGGTGGCCGGGGCGCCCGCCCACACCTCGGGCGCGGTGCCGGCGGGGTGGACCACCGGCTCAGCGCTGTCCCCGCCGCGGGCCGCCACGCCGAAGTCGGCGAGCTTGACGGCGCCCTCGGCGGTGACCAGTACGTTCGCGGGACCGACCGCGCGGTGGAGGACGCCGGCGCCGTGGGCGGCGGTGAGCCCGAGCAGCGATCCCTTGAGGACGGCGAGCGCGGACTCCGGGGCGGTGGCGCCCTTCGCCCGCAGCAGGGCGTCGAGGCCGGCGCCGTCGACGAGTTCCGTCACGGCCGCGGCGTGCGGGCCGTCCTCGACGTACGCGTACACGCGCGCGACGTACGGCGAGTCGAGGGCGGCGAGTTGCTCGGCCTCGGCCCGGAACGCCGTCCGGAAAGCGGGGTCTTCCGCCACGGCCGCCGACAGGTACGTGATCGCTACCGGGGTGTCGGACTCCTCGTGCCGCGCCCGCACCACCCGGGCCGAGGGGCCGGCGCCGAGGTCGCCCTCGTACGCGTAGCCCGGCAGCTGCCAGGGCGGCCCGGCGGGGGAAGCCGGCTGGCCGGCGACCGCACCGGTACCGGGTTCCTGGGGGTTCGTCGCGTCGGAGGCCGCGGGCGTAGCGGCTGCGGCTGCGGCCTTCCCCGGCTTCGCCGCCTTCGCCGTCTTCACGGCTTTCGTCCCCTTCGCCGCCGCGGCGTTGCGTCCCGGCGCGGGAGAGGTGGCCGGTGCCGTCTGCTGCGCGGGCGCGGCCGGGGTGGCCGGGGTGACCGGCGTGGCCGGGCTGGCCATCGCCGCCGGTGCGACGGGTGGCTTCGCCGGGACCGCCGGTACTGCCGGGGTCGCCTTCCGGGCCGGCACGGCGGGCTTCGTCGGGACCGCCGACGTCGCCTTCCGGCTCTGCGTGTTCTGCTGGGCCCGAGTGGTCGGCGTCGCCTTCGCCCGCGC
>NZ_FMCH01000295.1 GCF_900091855.1 Streptomyces sp. DvalAA-14 | reverse complement strand
AGCTTCTCCGGCAGCCCCGGATGCCGCTGCGTCAACCCCCGCACATGCGCCTCGTAGACCACCGAGTCGTGGTACGAGTGACCCGGCGACGTGTCGCCGCCCCAGTCGAAGGAGGGGTCCACGACCACCGAGAGCATGGTGTGCCCGAGGCTGTCGGCGGTGTTGACGCCGTTGTGGTCGGCGAACGGGTAGCCGAACAGCGACTCGTCGCCGTCGGCCTGGCCGTCGACGGCCTTGGCGTAGGGGTCCAGCAGCAGCTTCGCCGGATTGCACCGGTGCCCCCGCCCCGGATCGTACGGACCGTGCACCCGGAACCCGTACCGCTGACCCGGACCCACTCCCGGCAGATACGCGTGCCAGATGAATCCGTCGACCTCGGTGAGCTCCACCCGCTGCTCGCGCCCGGCATCGTCGATCAGGCAGAGTTCCACCTTCTCGGCGACCTCCGAGAAAAGCGCGAAATTCGTTCCCGCGCCGTCGTACGTGGCCCCCAATGGAAAGGGACGGCCATTCCACTTCTGCATCCTTTGCCCCCTCAGCACCTTCCGGCCAGGCACTCCCGGCGGACGTATCCGCTCGTCTGCCCCGCGAACCCGAAAACATGACGATGGCCTGGCCAGGTGTCGGGAACCGGCGGTCGCCGATGGCCGCGAAGTGATCGGTTCCGGTCCGCCGCGTGGCCAGCGGTGATCCGATGCGGGCCGGGCGGGACCAGCTCCGGACGGTTGTGGATAAATGCACGCGGCGGAGCCGGAAGGGGGGCATCGTCGGGCCTCGTCCCAGCGCCGTCGAACGGGAGTCCGCGTGATACGGAGACTTCGCAGCAGGCCGGGGAAGACCGAACCGGAGCAGGACGAGCCGCCGGGCGGCGAGGGCGCGGGCGGGGGCGGCCACCGGGACCGGGCGGAGGTGTGGCGGCGGGCCGAGGAGTTCCTGCGCCTGCACCACCAGGAGGAACCGGCGGGCCCGCTGGGGCGCAGGCTCACAGCGGTGGAGGCGGAACTCGCCGCGACCGGCAGCTACCGGCACACCGCGCAGGAACTGGCGTTCGGCGCCCGGGTCGCCTGGCGCAACAGCAACCGCTGCATCGGCCGGCTGTACTGGCGCTCGCTCCAGGTCCGTGATCTGCGCCACGTCGGCGACGCGGCCGGAGTCGCCGTGGAGTGCGCCAACCATCTGCGGCTGGCCACCAACGAGGGCCGGATCCGGCCGGTGATCTCGGTGTTCGCGCCGGACACGCCGGACGAGCCCGGCCCGCGGATCCGCAGCGACCAGCTCATCCGCTACGCCGGCCACCGCGACTCCGGCGGCGGGGTGACCGGCGACCCGCACAACGCGGTCCTGACCGATCTGGCCCTGCGGCTGGGCTGGGCCGCCGACCGGCGGACCAAGTTCGACGTGCTGCCGCTGATCGTCGAGGACGCCGCGCACGGGCCGCGGATCTTCCCGCTGCCACCCGACGCCGTGCTGGAGGTGCCGATCGACCATCCGGACCGGGACTGGAGCACCCGCTGGGGGCTGCGCTGGCACGCGGTGCCCGCCGTCTCCGACATGTGCCTGGAGATCGGCGGGATCCACTATCCGGCGGCGCCCTTCAACGGCTGGTACATGGGCACCGAGATCGGGGCGCGCGATCTGGCCGACACCGACCGGTACGACCTGCTGCCGCGGGTGGCGGAGAGCCTGGGCCTGGACACTGGCGACGACCGCTCGCTGTGGAAGGACCGGGCGCTGGTGGAACTCAACCGGGCGGTGCTGCACTCCTTCGACCGGGCCGGGGTCACCATCACCGACCACCACAGCGAGTCGAGGCGCTTCCTGCAGCATCTGGCCCGTGAGGGACGCAAGGGCCGGGAGGTCGGGGCCGAGTGGTCGTGGATCGTGCCGCCCATCTCGGGCGCG
>NZ_FMCH01000371.1 GCF_900091855.1 Streptomyces sp. DvalAA-14 | reverse complement strand
GCACTCGCCCTCGGCCTCCAACCGCCGCCGCCGCCTTCGGCCCCGCTCACCGCGCCGCTCACCGCGCCGCCCTCGGCCCTCCCCGCCGGGTCGGCCTCGGCGCTGCCCGCCGCCGGGTCCGCCGCACGGCCCTCGGCTCGGACCGCCGCCGTGTCCGCCACCCTGTCCGCCGCCTTGTCGGCTGCTCTGTCCACCGCGCTGAACGGCACGTCGCCGCAGCGGTTCGCCTCGACCGTGCTGCGGCTGCACGCCAACGCCTGCGACATCTGCGGGCAGTTCGCCGACTCGCTCCTGGCAGGGGTCGCCGCCGGCGACTGGAGTGCGGCCCGGCTGGTCGCGCTGCTGGACGGGCTGGCCGCCGGCCCGGACGGGGGAGGGGAGGCGGCCGAAGCGGGCCGCCCGGCCGGCGACCGGCGCACCGCCCCCGCCGCGCGCTCGCCACGTGCCCGGCTGCTCGCCGGGCTGTCCGCCCCGCAGCTCGCGGATGTCGCCGCGCACCTGTGGTCCGCGGACGGCCAGGAGGAGGCGGTCCCGCCACCGCCACCGCCCGGCAAGGGGCCGGCCCCGCCACCGCCACCACCCGGCGGAAGCCCGGGCCCGCCACGTCCGGCGCCCGGATCGAAGCGGCCGCGATCGTGGAACGGATGGCCGGGCCGGCCGCCCCGCGCGCCCTGTTCGACCTCGCCGCGCGCCTGGCCGGCCACGGATCGCCCGAACTGGCCGTCGTCCTGCTGGAAACGGCCGCCGGCACCAGGACCGCCCAGGATCTCGCCGACCTGCTGGAACTCACCGGAGCGGATCCGGACACCCCCGGAGACCGGCGGCCTGCTGCGGACCGCGGTCGTACGCCGCCGCCCGCCCGCCTTCCTCGCCGAACTTCTGCGGCTGCTGGAGCGCCGCGGCGGCCCGGCGGCGGATCTGCTGCTGACCGCCGCCGCCGCCGACGGCACCGTCCGGGATGTCGCCCGCACCCTGCTGATACTGCGGCACTCCGGCGGGCCGGCCGCCGCGATGGCGCAGGCCGTGGCCGACCTCGTCGTACAACTCCCGGTCGCGGCAGTCGCGGAGGCGCTCGTCCTGCTCGACCGGTACGCGGACGGGGAAGCCGTCGACACCCTCATGGCGCGTGCCCTGCGGGCCGACAGCGAAGCGGTGGCCGACCTCATCCACCGGCTGAGCGAGCTGGGCCACCCCCGACTCGTGGCCGCCGCGGTCGAACACGTCGTCGCCGTCACCCGCGCCGACCAGGTCCTCCACCTGTTCATCCTGCTGCACGACCGGGGGCTGCGGGACGAAGCCGCCGGGGTGCTGCACGGCACCGTCGCCCAAGTGCGGCCCGCGTCGCTCAGCGAGAGCCTGGACCTGTTCCGGAGCACCCGCAGACCCGGCGCCGAGCAGCTGAACCGGGTGCTGGGGGTGGTCGCGACGAGCTGCACGGTGGAGCAGGCGTACGAACTCGCCCTGTGGGCACGGAGCCGGACCGCCGACGGCGGGCAAGTGGTCGCCGCCGCCGTGGCGGAGACCTGGCCCGTGCCCCGCATGGAGGAACTGGCGCGGCGGTTCACCGACACCGCGTACCCGGGCCTGGCCAAACAGCTCTTCCGGCTGGCCGTGGCCGACTTCGGCGAGCGCCGCGCCGACGGCGCCGAGATCGCCGAACTCATCCTCGCCCTGCAGCGGCGGCCGGACGCGGCGCAGGAATGGCGCAAGTCCATCCGCGAGTTGATCGGCCGCCTCGCCGAACGCCGTGACACCCAGCAGATCATGGCCCTGGTGGGCCGGCTGCTGGCCGCCCACCAGTACGCGGCGCTGCGCGACGCCGTGGAGGGCGCGGTGCTCGCTGCCTTCGGCTGGGAGGAGTTCGTCTGGCTGCCGCAGGTGCACGGCGCCACATACCTGCCCGCCGTGCTGGAGATCGAACTGCGGGCCCTGCTCAGCCCCGAGTGCCTGCCGGACCGCCGGGTCCCCTCGGTGGTACAGGCGCTGAAGGACGCGGGCGCCCGGCATGAGGACATGCGCCAACTGCTCGGCTACGTCGGCCGCCGGCGCCGGATCGACTCCACCGATGTGATCACCAGCCTGCGCACGGCCGGCCTCGATGAGGAGGCGGACGCCTTCACGGACGGCAGTGTCCGCCGCCGGCCGGTGTTCCTGGCCAGCTGAGCACGGCCCTGCCGGGCATCCGGGGCGGCGGCTCGGTGAAAGCCGGCTCGGTGAAGGCCCGATTGCCCCTCCGTCGATCCCGTCCCGGACCATGCCGCCGCGCCCGCGCCCGCGCCCGCAACAGTCCGGACACCGGCCGCTTTCCACGGCGCCGGACCCGTCGGGGGCCGCGCGGAGACAGTGGTGCGGGGCGAGCGGTCAGTGCGTGGTGCCCGCCTGCCAGAGGACGGCTCCCCCGTACTGGATCACGACGTTGCCGTCCGACCGGATGACGAGCAGCGCGCCGTCGTGGCCGTCGGTACGGGTCGACCAGGCGGTGCTGGAGTCGGAGGTGTAGACGACGAAGTTGCCGTCGGCCTGGAACACCGTCTTGGCGCCGAGCCCGGCCGTTCCGGCGGACCACAGAACGCCGCCGTCGCTGCCGAGCACCACGAGGTTGCCGTCCGACCGCATGGCCAGGGTGGTGCGGTCGGTGTGCACCGACTGCCCGGGAGTCAGGACCCAGGTGGAGGGGATGGTCAGCGACGTACCCGCGCCGCCCGGGGCGGTGGGCGAGGAGGGCGCCGTCGGCTGCTGCGAGGCGGATCCCTGCGGCGGGGCTCCCGGCGTCCCGGAGGCGCCGGGGCCGGGCGCGGTGTGTGCCGGCGCGCCGGCGCCCGATCCCGCCGGGACGGTGGAGCCGGGCCCGTCGGAGGCCGGCGGCGACGCCGGGAGGGAGGAGCCGGGGCGGGCGGACATGCCTGCCGCGCCCTGTCCCAGTGCCTCGGGGTGCCGGCCGCCGTCGGCGGAGGGATCGAGCGTCGCCGCCGTGGTGTTCACGGAGCCGGGCGCGGTCGTGGAGCCGCTGACCGCCGGGCCCGCGGCTGTGGGAGCGTGCGAGCCGCCCGACATCGTCACGCCGATGACCGCGGCGACCGCCAGGGCCCCGATGGCGAGCACCGCGAAGAGCTGCCGCCGGCTCTTGGAGCCCTCGGCGGCGGTCCGTTCGTCGTCGTCCGCGTCGTTGCCCGGCCCGGACCCCGGCCCCGACGCCAGGCCGGACCCCTGCCCCGACCCCGGCCCGGACCCGGACCCGGACCCGGATCCCGTCCCGGACGCGCCGACGGTCCCGGGGCCCCATTCACCCGCGTCGGATCCCAACGCCACCGTCCGCGCGTCGCCGAGCGCCTCGGTCACCGGCGCCGGATAGGGGACGACCACGTCGATCGAGTACGGAGGTGCCTCGGGCACATAGGGGGCTTCGCCGTACGGCGCCGGCTCGGCGGCGACCGGACCGGGGCCGGCACCGACGCCGTGCTGCGGTGCGCCCTGCGGGGACTGCTGCGGAAACGCCTCGTCCCACCGGGTTCCACCGTCAGCCGCCGGCGACGCCTGTCCCTCGAAGCCCGGCGACGGCCGCCCAGACGCACCAACGGGACCGTCGGCGCCTTCCGTTCGCGTGTCTTCCATGCCCGCGCCTCTTCTTCGTCACCGTCACACGGCTGCCGGTTCTGGCTCCACCAGAGAATAGCCGCAGCCGTCGGACCGGCGCCGGTTCGCCCACCGCCGCCGGTCCCGAACTCCCGGCCCGGGGGAGGTCCGGCCGGCCGGATCAGCCCGACCGGATGGGCGAGAATCCGAGGGAACCAGGGGCCGTACCGGCGACGGTGGTTCAGTGAGGCGATGACGAGTGATGTCGACGCGAGGCGGTGCGCAGCGGTGAGTACGAGGTCACGCGGGGTGCTGGGAGTGGTCGCTTCGGCCGCCGGCGGGGTGGAGCAGCTGCGCACCGGCCTGGTCGGGCCGGCGATCGAGCGGGGCTGGCGGGTGGCGGTGACACTGACGCCGACAGCGGCGGCCTGGCTGCGACGGACCGGTGAGGTCGCGCGGTTGGAGACACTGACCGGTCTGCCGGTACGGGACCAGCCGCGCTTCCCGGACGAGGCGCGTCCCCATCCGCCCGTGACCTGCTTCGTTCTCGCACCGGCCAGCGCCAACACCGTGGCGAAGCTCGCGGCGGGCATCGCCGACAATCAGGCGCTGACGCAGCTGTGCGAGGCGCTGGGCACCATCGGTCTGCCGGTCGTGGTCTTCCCGCAGGTGAACGCGGCGCACGCGCGGCACCCGGCGTGGCAACGCCACCTCACGGCGCTCCGTGCGGCCGATGTCCGCCTGATCCACGGGCCGGACGTCTGGCCGCTGCACGAGCCGCGCGCCCACCCGGCGGCCCGGGAACTGCCCTGGGCCGCCGTGCTCGCGGCCGTGGAGGGCGCCACGTCTTCCTGACGGCCGGCGCCCCTCCCCGGCCCCCCGCGTGCCTCCCCGGGACGCGAGCGGGGGGAGAAGGACGGTGGTCCCTCTCCCCCCTGACGCGGCGATCGGTGCGGCAATCGGTGCGGCGATCGCTGCGGCCATCAGTCCGGCGACCGCCGGAGCCCGGACCTCAGACCGCGGTGGCGGTGACGTCAGCCGCGTTCACGTAGACGTAGCGGTGGTTGAACTGCACCGTGTAGTACTGCTTGGCGCCGTTGACCACACCCTGCCGGCTCGGGAAGAAGTCCTGGCCGTTGACCGGCGGCTGGTCCGCCACGTAGGCCTGACCGGCCGGGATGGCGTAGTTGGGCGCCGTCAGCGGGTTCTGCGGGTCCGCGCCCCAGCCGGTCGGGACCTCGGACGGGTCCGGGAAGGCCGTGCCGTAGACGGGGGCGGCGGTGGTGCCGGCCGCCTGGATGATCTTCACACCCGTGGCGGGGATGGTGTTCGTGCCGTTGGGGTTGTCGATCCAGCCCTCCTGGCCGTCGAACCAGATGGCCGTCCAGTCGCCCTGCTGGTCGGCGACGACGAACTGCTGACCGGCCTGCACGGTGGTGGTCCAGTCGCTGACGTCATTGGTGCCGCTCGTGGCGGTCGGGTGCACGTTCGCGTCGAGGATCAGCGGGGAGTCCTCGCTGGGGCCCTGGTGGACGAAGAGCGAGCTGGCCGGAATCGTCACCGGGGTGCAGGCGGTGGTGGCACCCGTGGGGTCGTCGGCCGGGCAGACGGTGAAGGTCTGCAGGTTCTTCTTGAAGGTGGGCGCGATGGTCACCGCGCTGCCGACCGGTCCGACCCCGCTCGACTTGTCGTCGAACGGCGCGCCGATCAGCTTCATGAAGCGGGTCCAGTCCCACTGGTCGCCCATGTCCCAGTGCTGGCCGGCCAGGTCGGCCGTCTTGCCGCCGGGCACGTTGTCGTGGGCCAGGATGTGCTGGCGGTCCAGCGGGATGTTGTACCGCGCGACCAGGTACTTCACCAGCTTGGCCGTCTGCTGGTAGGTGACGTCGGTGTACCAGTCCGCGCCGAAGGCCGAGAAGCCCTCGTGCTCGATCTGGATCGCGTGCAGGTTGCTGTCGTAGTTGTTGTCGCCGAAGGCCACGTCCTTGTCCGACACCATCTGGGTGACCGCGCCGTCCGACGAGCGCATCACGTAGTGCGCGGCGGCGGCGTTCGGACCCTGGAAGGTCTGGATGGTCGAGTCGTAGGAACTCTCGGTGGTGTGCAGGACGATCTGGTTGATCGTGATGCCGTTGGCGGGCCGGTTGGACACCTGAAGGCCGGTGGACGACGCCTGGACGAACTGGCAGTCCAGCGACTTGGGACACTCGGCCGGGGTCGACGGGCCGACCGCCTTGGTGAGCTTGAGCTCGCCCAACTGGCCGGTGACCGGCGCGGCGGACGGGTCGGCGGGCTCGGTGACCAGCTGACCGTCCGAGGTCGTCTGCCGGACACCGGACCTGATCGAGGCGAAGACGTCGGAGGTGAAGGACGTCGCGGCCTTCTCGTCGGCCATCTGGCTGTACTTGGCGATCGCCGCGGTCCAGTCGGACGGCTGGTCCGACGTACCACCGGTCAGCTGCTTCTGGTAGGAGGCCAGCAGGGCGGCGCCGCCCCGGAGGTTGTCCCGCAGGTTGTGCCGGAGGCTGTCGGCCGGGATACCGGTCAGCTTCGCGGCGGCGAGCAGCGTGTGCAGTTCGGGGTGCTTGGCCGCGGAGGTGAGGTCCGAGTGGGCCGGGATCCCCGACGGGCCCTGCGCCAGCATCTGCGCTGTCGCGTCGGTGAGGTTCATGAAGCCCCAGCCGGCGTTGTTGCTGTAGCCGGTGTGGGACTGCAGCCCCGACTCCTCGCGGGCCACGCCCAGCAGCACGGACACCGGGACCTTGTACTCGGCCGCGGCCGCGGCGAAGTCCGCCTGGGTGGCCGACTGCCCGCCCGCCGCGTCAACCGGCCCGGCCTGCGCGGAGGCCGGCAGCAGGGTGAAGGTACCGGCCGCGAGGGCTCCGCCCACGACGGTGGCCGCCAGCCACCGCTTTCCTTTTCGCTTGTGCAAGATATTCCTTCCAAAAACCGCTGGTAATCAACTGTGAGCAAGGCGCGACGACACTTCGCCCCATACCTCGCAAGGCGCCGAATTCTCGGCCATATGATGGCCGTAGGGCCCGGACGGGCAGAATTCATCTCCCGGAAACCCGCAATTCGCCGCGGCGGAGCGGGATGACCGGACGAGGTGCGCCGGGGCAGGGCGGAACAGGGTGGGGCGGGGCGGTAATCCACGCTCATGTTCAGCGCCTAGTTCGGCGAGCGCCCCACCAGGGGGACCGGCGTCCGGCCGTCGAGCAAAGGAGTCGACGCGGCCGGTGACGCAGCCGCCGACCTCATTCCGCCGGGGTCGCGCGGGAAGCGCGCAACCTTTTCTGCCGAGAGGCGTGGGGTCACAGCGCTCGGTCCCTCCGTCGGATTCAACTCGCCGTGAAGCGTATGCAGAGGACACGGATTACGTCAAGGTGAGCAAAGGCGCGTATCTGACAGGTGATGAGGTAACTACCCGTCAGAATCAGCTATTTCCGGGGCGGCGCATAAAAGCGGCACCGGGCCGCGGAGCGGCGCCCGACTCCGCGATCCGGCGGGCGTCCCGCGGCGGGATTTCAGTAGGCCCTGTCCGGGCGATCTTTGAGGATCAGCCCGCGGCGTCAGATGCGGTGCATCGCAAGGCGGTGGGGGCACCTCCCAGCGATAGCTGGGGGAGATCGTCCTTGTACTGGGCCGTACTCGGACGACTCCGACAACGCAGCGAGGTGCCGCAGCTGTCGTCGCGGGCCCGAGAAGATCGCCCGGACAGGGCCTAATGCCAGTGCGGCTTCCCGGACTCCATGACGCAGGTGATGGAGCGGCCGCTCGCGTCGGTGGTCGTCGCTCCCAGGTCGGCCTTCCGGCAGAACTGTCCCGCCCGGTAGCAGTTCCCCGCGTTGGAGCGAATGCTGCACACGCCGCTCGCGGCCGGGGCGGTGGTGTGGTGCACCGCGGGAGCCGTGGTGTGGTGTACGGCCGGCGCGGTGGTGTGGTGCACCGGGGGTGCGGTGGTACGGCGGTGGGTGGGCGCCGGCCGGGTGGCGGGAGCCTTGGTGCGTACGGCTGTGGCGCTCGAAGCGGGCGGGACGGCCGACGGGCTGGTGGACGGCGACGCGCTCGGCGACGCGCTCATGGGCGTGGGCGAGAGCGTGGGCGTGGGCGTATCGGCCACCGCGGCCGTGCTGAGCGAGCTCGTTGTCGGCGTACCGTCCGCCGGCCGCGCTGCCCCGGCTGTACCGCAGGCGGTGAGCGTGAGTGCGGCGAATCCGGCGACCATTACTGCGGATATGCGACGTCGTTCCATGCCCCGCACCGTAATTCCGGGCCATCCGCCGAGGTGCCGGATCGGCTCCACCTACGCATCGCGCGGCCTGCCCGGTAGACGAAACGGCCGAATCCCGCGTGCCCGGGACATGGGCAGCGCGCCCGGGCAGGGCCCGCCGCCCCCTTCGGCGGCCGAGGTGGTGACAGACGCGGTCATACCGGAGCATCGGCTGATCTACAGTGCTGAGGTCAGTACCTGTCACCCGGTGACCCGAGAAGGACCAACGGACAATGCCCACCGAGACGTTCGAGTTCCAGGTGGAAGCCCGCCAGCTTCTGCAGATGATGATCCACTCGATCTACTCCAACAAGGACGTGTTCCTGCGCGAACTCGTCTCCAACGCCTCCGACGCCCTCGACAAGCTGCGGCTCGAAGCGCTCCGGGACGACTCGCTCGGCGCGGACGTGTCCGACCTGCACATCGCCCTGGAGGCCGACCCGAAGGCCCGCACGCTGACCGTGCGGGACAACGGCATCGGCATGTCGCGCGACGAAGTCGTCCAGCTCATCGGGACGATCGCCAACTCGGGCACGGCCTCTTTCCTGCGGGACCTCAAGGAGGCCGGGGACAGCGCCCAGACCGAGGGGCTGATCGGCCAGTTCGGTGTCGGGTTCTACGCCAGCTTCATGGTGGCCGACGAGGTGACGCTGCTGACCCGGCGGGCGGGGGAGCGGCAGGGCACGCGCTGGACGTCGGCCGGCGAGGGCACGTACACGGTGGAGACCGTCGAGGACGCGCCGCAGGGCACCTCGATCGTCCTGCGCCTCAAGCCGGAGGACACCGAGGACCAGCTCTACGACTACACCTCGCCGTGGAAGCTCCGGGAGATCGTCAAGCGGTACTCGGACTTCATCACCTGGCCCATCCGGCTGGCCGCGCAGCCGGCACCCCGGAGCGATGCCGGGATCGAGGCCGCGACCGCCGGGGACGCCGGGGAAGCCGGGACGACCGGAACGACCGGGGACGCGATGACCGCCGGGCAGACGAGCGGCGCGCCGGCCGAGCCCGAGACGCTCAACTCCATGAAGGCCCTGTGGGCGCGCTCGCGCGACGAGGTCAGCGACGACGAGTACCACGAGCTGTACAAGCACATCAGCCACGACTGGACCGACCCGCTGGAGACCATCCGGCTACAGGCCGAGGGCACCTTCGAGTACCAGGCCCTGCTGTTCGTCCCGGCCCACGCCCCCCAGGACCTCTTCCTCCAGGGCTACAAGCGCGGCGTCCAGCTCTACGTGAAGCGCGTCTTCATCATGGACGACTGCGAAGCGCTGATGCCGCCGTACCTGCGCTTCGTCAAGGGCGTCGTCGACGCGCAGGACCTGTCGCTCAACGTGTCCCGCGAGATCCTCCAGCAGGACCGCCAGATCCAGTTGATGCATCGCCGGCTGACCAAGAAGGTGCTGTCGACGGTCAAGGACATGATGACCGCCGCACCCGAGCGCTACGCCACATTCTGGCGGGAGTTCGGCCGCGTCCTGAAGGAGGGGCTGCTCAGCGACTTCGAGAACCGCGACACCATCCTCGGGGTGTCCTCCTTCGCCACCACGCACGACAAGGACGAGCCGACCACGCTCGCGCAGTACGTGGCACGCATGAAGGACGGCCAGGACCACATCTTCTACCTGACCGGCGAGTCGCGGCAGGCGATCGAGAACTCGCCGCACATGGAGGCGTTCCAGGCCCGCGGTATCGAGGTGCTGCTGCTGACCGACCCGGTCGACGAAGTGTGGGTCGACACCGCCCCGGAGTTCGACGGTAAGCAGTTCCGCTCCGTCGCCAAGGGCGAGATCGACCTCGATACCGAGGAGGAGAAGCAGGAGGCGGGCACCGAGCGCGAGAAGCAGCAGGAGGAGTACGCGGGTCTGCTGACGTGGATGACGGACCGGCTGAAGGACGACGTCAAGGAGGTACGGCTCTCCTCCCGCCTGACCGTCTCCCCCGCCTGCGTCGTCTCCGACGCGCACGACGTGACGCCGGCCCTGGAGAACCTCTACCGGGCGATGGGCCAGGAGATCCCGCACACCAAGCGCATCCTCGAACTCAACCCCAAACACCCGCTGGTCATCGGCCTCAACCGGACCCGTACCGAACGCCCGGACGACAGCGGGCTCGATGAGATGGCCGAACTCATCCACAACCTGGCGCTGTTGGCCGAGGGCGGCGAGCCGGCGGACCCGGCCCGCTTCGTCAAGCTGATGGCCGACCGCCTCGAACGCACCCTGTAAGCCGACCTCTTCGGTCGTAAAGCTCGTAAAGATCGAACAGGTCTTAGAGGTTGTAGAGGTTGTAGAGGTCTCAGACGTGCGGTGTCGCCGCGACCGCCTGCTCGGCCGTCCAGCGGTCCATCCGCTCCCACTGGCCGAGGAGCCATTCGCTGCGTGCCTCCTGGCCGTTGGGGATGTCGGCGGCCGGTATGCGCCACCAGTGGACGCGGACCGGCCGCCGGAACGGCAGGAAGGTCCAGGCGGCCCGCGCGGAGGCGATGACGTCCAGTCCGGCGTGGGCGACGAAGACCACGTCGGCGGTCGGCGCCGCCGCCAGCGCCGCGAGGCTTCCGCCGTCCCGGGGCGGCAGGACGTAGTGCAGCCGGGCGGCGCGGGCGGCCCGCCGGTACTGGCCGAGCCGGCGCAGCCGGGCGACGGCCCGGCGGTGACGGCTCGGGGTGAAGTTGCCGCCCTCGGGGAAGATCACCAGCGCGTCGCGCGGCCGCAGCCCGGCGGCCAGCGCGGCGATCGCGTCCTCGGCGGTGCCGCGCGCGGGAGGCAGGAAGCAGTGCGGCACCCGGCCGAGCAGCACATCCAGGCACGGATCGGCGCGCAGGACGCCCTTCAGCACGGTGTGCGGCCGCAACTGGGCCTCGGTGAGCAGGATCTGCAGGAGGAGGAAGGAGTCGCCCAGCCCCGCGTGCCGGACGAGGACCAGCAAGGGCGCGTCCGGCGGTCGGTCGGTGGCGGGCAGCTCCGGTGTCATCGCCACTTCCAGGCGGAACAACCGGTCGGCTGTCCGGCGCAGGACGGCCAGCAGTCGCGCGAGTAGCGCGAAGGCGTCAGCCGCCCGGCGGTCCCGCGCGGCCGGTCCGGCGAGCCGGCCGCGCAGGAAGAGCACCGAGGCCGCGAGCAGCCCGGCGAGGTCGACCACGAGGTACACGAGCAGGAAGCCCGCCATGCGCGTGGGACGCCACGGTCCGCGGGTGGCAAGGGTGATGGGGGCGCCGAGGACGGTCACGGCGACCAGTACGGCGGCCGCCACCGGGAGCAGGGCGAGCAGGAGCGCGGTGGTGGCGGTGCGCCGGGCCGCCGTGATCAGCGCGGTGGCGGCACCGGGGGCGCCGGCCGCACCGGCGGCACCGGCCGCATCGGTGTGCTGCGGGGGCGCTGGGTCGGCCGGGTGCGAAGGGTCGGTCGGGCGCGGTGGGTCGGCCGGGCGGGGGGGACGGGCCGGGCGGGCGGCGTCGGCGTCCGGCAGGGCCTGGTCGGCCGGGCGGGACGGCCCCGGCAGGCTCGTAGCCGCCGCGCCCCGGCTGACGGGCTGCGGCGGTGTGCCGGGTTCCACCCGGTGGGCCGGCTCCACCTGGTCGTCGCCCGTGGCGGAACGCTTCACTTCCGGCCGCCGTCCGCGGTGTCGAGGGCGGCGGCCAGGTAATCCGAGGAGGCGGCGTAGGCGCGTTCGATGCGCTGCGTCGTCTGTCCGAACGTCCGGTGGCGCAACTGCCCCAAGGTGCCGCCCACTTCGCCCGATGCCGCCCCGCTGGGCAGTACGTGCACGGTGACGTGCGACGGCAGATCGGCCATGTCGCGGGCGAAGCGGTGCCTGCGGGCGATCTCGAAGGCGACGGTGGCGACCTCCCACGGCAACTTCGGCGGGGTGAGGGGGCGTTCGATCCGGCCGACCTGCAACACGTAGATCTCCCGGGCGCCCAGGGCGACGGCCCGGCCCACCGGGATGCTGTTGACCAGGCCGCCGTCCACGAAGTGCTCGCCGCCGAGTCCGACCGGCGGGAGCAACCCCGGTACGGCGGACGACGCGAGCACCGCCTCGACCAGCGGCCCGCTGTCGAACCAGTGCTCGGCGGCGTGCTCGATGCTCGCCGCCACACACTGGAAGGGCACCGCGAGTTCCTCGATGAGGGTGACCGGCAAATGGTCGCGCAGCAGGTCGAGCAGCGGCGCGGGGGTGTACAGGTGTGTACGGCTGCGTACCGCGGTGGACAGCCGGCCCATCAGGGACCCGGCGAACACCCCCGCCCGGCCGAGCCCCGTCCACAGGTCGATCAGCCGGCTCACCGAGGTCTGCGACGGATCGGCGGCCACGGCGGCCCCATTGATCGCACCGACCGACGTGCCCAGCACCAGGCCCGGCCGTATCCCGGCGGCGAACAGCGCCTTGAGCATGCCGACCTCGTACGCTCCGAGCGCGCCGCCGCCGCCCAGCACGAACGCCGGGCCACGTATCTCACGCGCACGGAAATCCATGGCTCAAGCGTGCCCCGACTCCGCCCGCCCAACCCGCACGGCTCGGCGCGCCCGCCGGACCGCCCGCCGGA
>NZ_FMCH01000301.1 GCF_900091855.1 Streptomyces sp. DvalAA-14 | reverse complement strand
AGGCGGGGTTGCCCGCCCGGGGCCAATGGGCGCGGGCCGCCGGACGACAGGCCGAGCCGACCCGAACGAGCCCGAGCGAGGCGGGGTTGCCGCCCGGGGCCAATGGGCGCGGGCCACCGCGCTCGCGCCGTCCGCGCCGGCCCCGGTGATTCCCGCCGCCGGCGTTCCGGACGCCGGAGGTCGGCGAGACCCCTTCGGCCCCGATCCGCTGCTGGCGCAACGAACGTTGATGGGAGGCGGACAGCCCGGAGCGGGATCATCAGCCAACCGGTGGACCGTCCGCCGCTCGCGCTCGCCCGCGCGACGACCGACGGCGGCAGTAGCCACTCGCGAATCGGCGGACGTCAGTCGGCAATCGGCACGCGAGGAGGGCCGCCCTCTCGACCACCCGCAGGTCCGCGACGGCAGAAACGCAGGAGTCAGGAGTCAGGAGTGCTCAGCCGATGTCCGCCGGACGCGGTAATTCCAGCGGGTGAGCGCCCGGACGACCGTCTCGGCGCCGATGGGGTTGGCGCTGTGAACGAAAATGGTTCCGATGCGGAAGGGCCGTCCACCGAAGGCGGCTTCTTCCATCAGGGTCACCACGGGCATGATGCTGTCGTCGCCGCCGAGATCGTGGTCGAGCCAGAGCTCGTCGATGAAGCTGTCGCGGTGCTCCTCCAGGAGTTGGATGCCTTCGCGGCTGGTACGGGCGATGCGGGTGGCTCTGGGGAGCGGTCGGAGATCGTCAATGCCGAGGATCACCGGTGTCCGTGCGACGTCGTCTTCTTTCATCCGATCATCATCCGACGCCGAGTCCAGGGTTGTCTCCGGTGGCGAGCGCCCGTCCGACGCCGTGAGAACCGCGTGCCGACAGTGCAGATCCGTCAACTGCCGGGCCGTGAGGGGAAGACGCGGGACCAACGTTTACTGATAGTGGCAGGGTTGAGGAACCGCAGTCTTCCTGGATGCGTTGCTCCTACCAAGGCTCCTCGGGCAGCGACTTCCACGGGACGACCCATGACCGACGGCTCCAGTGATCTTTCACCTCGCGAGCGGGAACGCCTGCGACAGGAAACCGAAACCTTCGAGACGCTCAAGTCGCAGGATGCCAAGTGGTTTCGGTTGCAACTGATCATGGGTCGCACATCAGTGATCGTGCTCCCCATCGTCCTGGTGGTGTCCGGCATCATCATCTTCGACTCCGGCTCGTTTTCCGATTCGGCTCGACTGGCGACCGCTCCGGTCATCCTTGCCGACATCATCGGCTTCTACATGTCCGTCGGCCGTGTCCTCATGGGCCGACGCGAACGACTTGCCCCGGTCACCAATATCGGCATGACGGAACCGATCCGGGTCAGCGCGAGCACGACCGCGGTCGATCAGGACAGCGCCGCCGACCGGATATTCTCGCTGACCGCCCCGAGCGCAGTGGCCGTTCCGTCGTCTTCGCCGCGAAGGATGCGGACTCCACAGCTCGCCAGCTACGCGGAGTATCCCGTGGGCGTGCGCGCGGACGGCTCACTGTTCTACCGACCGGATTACGCGCGTGCGCTCGCCCAGCGGTTGGTGAGGGAAGCGAATCAGTACGCCGCCTATGAGCTGATCTACCTGGTCGACACCATCAACACCTACGGGGCAACGCTGGACCAGGACGGTCCGGCGCTCGACCCGCACCTTCTGGAGCGCTTGCGTGCGGTCGTTCCGGAGGATGCCCGGAGCGGATTCGAAGCAGAACGGGACGGGGTCGTCACCGCTGTGAGCTCAGCAATTCACGGCCTGGGCGCGATGTTCAGACACTGCGCCATCGAGTTCGTACTCCATGACGTTCGAAACCCCATCCACTCCGTGATCAGCATCGAGGAGTCCATCACCGGGCGGACCGTCTTCTCGAGCAACACGAATTTCGGTCTCAGCGTCATACGCAAGTACGCGCACGATCGCATCGCGGAAAACTTCACCGCCTATCGCATCGACATCAATGGTCGCCCGATCAAATCCTCGACCCTTCCCGTCCTGGACGGGTCGGGACACCTGGTCGCCGTCTTCTGCGTGAATATGGATATCGGCTGGGAGTCCGAACTCGACCGCAGGGGCCTGCCCAAAAAGCTGCATGACCTGCTTTCTGCGCTCCGCGCCACCGATCAGACCGGCATCAGGGAGATCATTCATCTCTGAGCGGCCGTCACGACCGGGACCCCGACGAAGGCCGACACGTCGAGGCGATGGTCCCGCCGGAATTGCTCCGTCTGCCGGATTGGGCCCGGACCAGCGGGATCCGGGTGCGCCCGACTGCCGAAATCGCAGAACTCCACCTGGTGGACCGGGCAATTCCTCGCAACGTGGGCCGCGGGATCACGGCCGATCAGGGAGGTCCCGCGCGCGCCACCTCCCCCCGAAGGTCGAGGACGGGTGGGAGCGTCCCTTCGCGGGCCTGCCTGCGGTACGCCTTGACCCGGCTGTCGTCAGCACCGGGCATCGGCCGCAGCGGCAGAACCTCCCACGATCCGGAGTGGAAGAACCAGTCGATGTATCCGTCCGGATGGCCCTCGACGAGCATCGAGCTCCAGTACTCAGCGTGCGAAGTGCCGGCCTGACGCCAGCGCGGAAGCGGACTCTCGCCCGAAAGCAGCCATCGGCCGTCGTGCAGCGGACCGTCCGGCGCGTCGCCGAGGTACCGGGCGAAGCGGTGAGCCCACCGTTCCGGGCTGCCCGCCAGGGCGCGCCCCACATCGGCGCGCAGCGGGGGGACGAAGGAGCGGTACTCGTCAGTGCGCCAGAAGTCCACGCCTTGCAGCTGCTCCCCGACGACAGCGAGCAACACAGGCCACGACAGCCGGGAGACCAGCAGCCGCGCCCCGACCATAAGCACGCACAGCCCCGGCAGGCGGCGATCCTGTACGTCCAGGGACAGGCCCACCCACGTGCCGTCGTCCTGCCTGACATCGCCGCGCCGCATGCCGAGAGCCTAGGCGGCGGCCACGGCGGAAGCCGATCGCATCCTCACCCACCCCGCGTCCTCCCCGCCTCCGGACCACCCGTCGGCTGCTGCCACAGCCTTCGCCCCGGAGGAGTCCGCTGGCTCCAACTCCGCCACGTGACCTTGCAGCAGGCGACGATTCGCGTCGAACAGCAGGTGCAGCAGACACATCACGGCATGTTCGTCGTGCCGCGGACGACCGAACGAAGCGGGTCGGAGTCTTGCGGGCTCCCAGCCAGCCGGGTGAAACGAGCCTCGACTGGGCCGGAGCAGCGCGTAGCGACATTCGACGTCGCCGACTCGATGGATCCCCTGACGGCACTGACCGGACATCCGGTGTGGTCCAAGTACGAGCTTCCGGGAAGCCGGACGTCCGGCCCGCAATCAGCGCGGTTCCTGCTCGCCCGGGCGCTCAACCAAACAGGGTGTAACCAGCCTGCCCGCCACAGCACGGGATCCCGCCAACGTACCGTCGCCACCGACAGCGGGCATGGCGAAAGCCGCTAGTCCGGCCGTAGCCGAGCAGGGGACGCTGTAGATCGGGAATTCTCAGTGAGCGAGCGGGTGGTCAGCCGCACCCTGAGATCGGGCGGCAGAACCTACGACGTCACCAGATCTCGGGAACCTGCCACTGAACGCATTTCGGACGGCTGCCCTTCGACGCCAAGAACTCCTTGACCGCTTGCACCACCAGCTCGACGGAATTTGCGATCGTTCTGGGAAATCCGTCCTGTTCCCGGCAATGCAGTAAGCAACCTCCACCCGGTCTTCTCCAGAACCCAGGGAAACGTAGTTTCCGTCGTCCACGAACGTGTGCGTTCGGTTCAGCGGTGGCGGCAGGCCTGGCAGGAGAGAGGAGCGACGGGGTGCGTTCGACGGGGCCGGCGTCGGCCCCGAAGCTGAGTGACGCGCTGTTCGCCATGCTGGAGAACGAGCTGGTGCCAAGTCCCCTTCCGGGGATGGCCAGGCCAACGGCTGTCCACTCTCTGTGCCAGACTCCGGGCTGAGACCGACCTGATCGTCGGGCCACCGGACGTGATCTCAGTTCAACCTGAGTAGCCTCTAGGAGTGCTGTCCTACGAGGAGTTGACGTCGCCGGAGCGAGAGGTTTGGGACGCGTATCCCACCGGACACCCAACGGATCTACGGGTCCGCGGGCCCGAGGACGACCCTGAGTCCGGCGAGACCTGGGGGCCGGAGCGCACGGTCCGGGCGACTGTCCTGGCGACGCTGCTGCTGGGTGCCAACCCGGGGCGGGCTGAGGTTGTCCCAGCTCTACGGCTGACCGGTGCTCGCATAAGCGGTCGACTCGACCTGAGCGGTGCGGAAATCGCGCACGGGCTGTGGCTGGAGGACTGCTGGTTCGAGCAAGGAATTAGTGCCTACGGGGCGGCCACCCGGACCATTGGACTCAGCGGCAGTCGGATCCCGGGGATCGACGCCACGATGGCGCGGATCGCAGGTCGCTTAGAACTGCGGGGATCCGCTGTACGAGGCCGGGTGTCGCTGGTGAACGCCCGGATCGCCGGAGAACTGGTTCTCAGCGACGCCACTCTGTGCGCTCCTGGCGAGTGGGCACTATTCGCAGGTGGTCTAGTCATGGAAGGGGGTGCTTTTTTGCACCGGTCCATCGTACACGGCGGGATACGGCTTCCTGGAGCCCAACTGCCCGGCGGCCTCTCGATGAAGGAGGCGCGGGTGCACAATCCGGGCTCCCACGCCGTGATCGCCGATCACGCAAGGGCGTCGACGATGGCTTTTACCCGGGGATTCACCGCCCAGGGAACGATACGCCTGCGCGGCGCACAGATCGCAGACCAGCTAGCCTTCGATAATGCCGTACTCGGTGCCGAGGGAACGGCGCTGGACTGCACACGTATGCAGGCGGGGGACTTCGTCTTCACCCCAGCCGCACCACCTTCCGGCGCGGTGGACCTCCGCGGTGCCCGCGTCGCTACCCTTCATGACCGGGACGGCACCTGGCCGGACGTCGTGAGGTTGCAGGGGTTCACCTACGACGCGCTGCTGGAGGATAACCCGACCGCGCAGGACAGCGTGGTGCGACGGGTGGCTTGGATACGGCGGGATCCGGGGTACGTGCCGCGACAGTACGAGCAACTGGCGACCTGGTACCGGCAGATTGGCCATGACGACGACGCCCGCAGAGTGCTTCTGGCCAAGCAGCGCCACCGCCGCAGCACGCTGAGTCCTGCGGGGCGGGCGTGGAGCCACATGATCGATGCCATGGTCGGGCACGGCTACCGTCCTTGGCTGGCAGGAATCTGGATCGCGGCCCTGACCGTGCTGGGCACGGTTGTCTTCAGTACCCAGACACCGGAACAGGTCCAGAAAG
The DNA here is from genome assembly GCF_900091855.1 of Streptomyces sp. DvalAA-14. GTDB lineage: Bacteria > Actinomycetota > Actinomycetes > Streptomycetales > Streptomycetaceae > Actinacidiphila. The sequence continues at coordinate 17,611 of NZ_FMCH01000301.1, read as the reverse complement.
ATCAAGGTCCGCCGTTTCACGCCCTCGTCTATACCCTGGACCTGCTGATCCCGATCGGGGGTCTGGGACAACGTAGCGCGTGGTACTTCAGCACAGGGGCTGCGCAGTGGCTGGCGTACGCATTGATTGCGGCGGGCTGGCTGCTGACCACGGCGGTCGTCGCGGGAGTGACCCGTGCGTTGAGCAAGAACTGACAGCTGATCCTCTCCTCAGTTCGTTCAGCAAGACAGCGCAGGGGGCAGGAAGATGACAGAACCGGCCTCGACCGCGCCCCTGGCGCCGCCCACGGTGTGCTGAACCGCGGCGGCAAACAACTGGTGCAGCGGACTCAGCGGCGGAACTACGTTCCTGGGTCCACCGGCGTGTGGCGGCGTCGCCGTCGTCGGGCGCGTGCACGATACGGCGGGCGACCTGCGCCCATTCCTCGTCGATTAGGTATCGGTCGCCAGGTGCGGTGCGCACGGGGCAGTGCCACACGTGCTGGGGGACATTGTTGCCGGTGCGCTGCTCGCGCACGCCCACGGGCTGGTCGAGGTTGTCGGCCAGTTCGGTGAGCATGGAGTGGTGCTGGTCCAGGGGGGCGCGGCCGGAGTCGGGGATGCCGGGTATAGCCAAGGCGGCAACGACGTGGGACTCGGTGTGTTCGTCGCTTCGGCCGGGGCCGAAGAGGTAGGACAGCAGGCCGCGGGTGCGGGAGCCGGTGGAGACGTCAGGCACCATGGCGCCACCCCGAAACGACGTGTTCCAGGGCCAGGCGGCCGGCGCGGGCCAAGGCGTGGACCTCGACCAGAATATCGTCGGTCGTGTCGGGCAGGGTGCCCATGTTGATGGCGCGGGCGATCTGGTTGAGGTTCACCCCCACCCGGTGGATCTCGCGCAGCAGCTACCCGCACAGGAGTGTCAGGTTCTGCAGTGCCTGGGGCGAGAGGGCAGCGCCGGGACACCGTCGGGATGCTCGGCGCCACGCGTACCCGGCGTGGGAAAGCAGGACGCTGGGCGGGATCAAACCCGGCGACGTCCAGCGCTGGGTAACCCGCCTGGTAACGAGCAGCGGACTTGCGGCAAGCACCACCCGGACCGTCTTCAACACGGTGAACGCCGTTTTCAGCGCGGCGGTCCGGGACCGCATGATCCCCCACAACCCGTGCACCGGCGTCAAGTTGCCGGCCATCCCCAGGAAGCGGGTCATCCCGCTGACCGTCGACCAGGTAAGAAGCCTGGCCGAGCAAATACCCGCGCCCTACAAGGCCCTCATCCTCCTGGCGGCTGCCACCGGGCTTCGCCCCGGGGAAGTCTTCGGACTCCAACTTCGCCACGTGAACCTGCTGCAAGCGACCGTCAGCGTCGAACAGCAGGTGCAGCAGACGAAGCACGGAGTGTTCATCGGGCCGCCGAAGACCGAGCGTTCGCACCGGATCGTGCCGCTGCCGAAGATGGCGGTGGACGCGCTGACCGCGCACCTCAAGGCGTTCCCCGTGGCCGGCCCCGACGGCTGGCTGTTCACCGCGCCCGAGGGAGGGGCCATCGCCTACAACGAGTTCATGAAGCGGGTCTGGCGGCCCGCCTGCAAGAAGGCCGGCATACCGGAGGGCAACGGGCGCGGGCCCCACGCTCTGCGGCACCACTACGCCAGCCTGCTGATCAACCACGGCGAGTCGGTGAAGACCGTCTCCGAGCGCCTCGGCCACACCAACGCGGCCATGACGCTGAACATCTACACCCACCTGTGGCCCGACTCCGAAGAGCGGACCCGGGCCGCCGTCGACAAGGCATACGCGGACCGCCCCGGCGAGGGCGAGACGCCGGCCGGGGAAGCGGCATAGCCACTCCCCCGCGCCGGCCCCGCGGCAGATCCCTTGCGGACTGTTTGCGGACCGCAAGGGGGTAGATCAGGCGGCGTGCTTGCTCCGCCGCAGGTCAGACGTCGATTCTGGCGCGATCCAGGGTCGAGGCAGAGTTGGTGATGAACTCCTTGCGCGGCGCCACCTCATTGCCCATCAGCAGGTCGAAGGCCTGTTCGGCGGCCTCCAGGTCGCTGATGTTGATGCGGCGCAGGGTGCGATGGCGCGGGTCCATCGTTGTTTCGGCCAGCTGGTTGGCGTCCATCTCGCCGAGGCCCTTGTAGCGCTGGATGCTGTCCTTGTAGCGGACGTTGCGACGCTGGAGGTCGAGCAGGGTCTGGCGCAACTCGTTGTCGGAGTAGGTGTAGACGTACTTCTCCTGGCCCTTCTTGGGCTGGACCAGCTCGATGCGGTGCAGCGGCGGCACCGCGGAGAACACGCGGCCCTCCTCCACCATGGCGCGCATGTAGCGCTGGAAGAGGGTGAGCAGCAGGATGCGGATGTGGGCGCCGTCGACGTCGGCGTCGGCGAGGAAGATCACCCTGCCGTAGCGGGCCTGGTCGATGTCGAAGGTGCGGCCCGAGCCGGCTCCTATGACCTGGATGATCGCGCCGCACTCGGCGTTCTTGAGCATGTCCGAGACGGATGCCTTCTGAACGTTCAGGATCTTGCCGCGGATCGGGAGCAGCGCCTGGAACTCGGAGTTGCGGGCCAGTTTGGCGGTGCCCAGCGCCGAGTCGCCCTCGACGATGAACAGTTCGCTGCGTTCCACGTCGTCGCTGCGGCAGTCGGCGAGCTTGGCCGGCAGTGAGGAGGTCTCCAGCGCGGTCTTCCGGCGCTGGGCCTCCTTGTGCTGGCGGGCGGCGATCCGGGTCCTGGCGGCGGCGACGGCCTTCTCCAGCACCGCCCGCGCCTGCGCCTTGGTGTCGCGCTTGGCCGAGGTCAGGAATTCCTTGAGCTCCTTGGCCACCACCGCGGCGACGATGCGGTTGGCCGCCGAGGTGCCGAGCACTTCCTTGGTCTGGCCTTCGAACTGCGGCTCGGCGAGGCGGACGGTGACCACCGCCGTCATGCCCTCCATCGCGTCGTCCTTGACGATGTCGTCCTCGGCGACGCGCAGCATCTTGGTGGCGCGCAGCACCTCGTTGACCGTCTTGGCGACCGACCGTTCGAATCCGGCCACATGGGTGCCGCCCTTGGGGGTGGCGATGATGTTGACGAAGGACCGGGCGGTGGTGTCGTAGCCGGTGCCCCACCGCAGGGCGATGTCCACGCCGAGTTCCCGGGTGACCTCGGTGGCCGTCATGTGGCCGACCTCGTCCAGTACCGGCACGGTCTCCTTGAAGGAACCGGTGCCGGTGAGCCGCAGGACGTCGCAGATCGGCTTGTCGGGGGCGAGGTACTCACAGAACTCGCTGATGCCGCCGTCGAAGTGGAAGATCTCCTCGACCGGCCGGTCGGTGTCCAGGCCCCGCTCGTCGCGGACCACGATGGTCAGGCCGGGCACCAGGAAGGCCGTCTGGCGGGCCCGCTGGTGCAGGTGCTCCAACGAGAGCTTGGCGTCCTTGAGGAAGATCTGGCGGTCCGCCCAGTAGCGCACCCGGGTGCCGGTACGGGTGCGCGGCACCTTCTTGATCTTGGTCAGGCCGCTCGCCGGGTCGAAGGGCGCGTCGGGGCCGGATTCGGTGAAGATGCCGGGGACGCCGCGCCGGAAGCTGATGGCGTGGGTCTGGCCGCCGCGGTCCACCTCGACGTCCAGCCGGGCCGACAGCGCGTTGACCACGGAGGCGCCGACGCCGTGCAGACCGCCGGAAGCGGCGTAGGAGCCGCCGCCGAACTTGCCGCCGGCGTGCAGCTTGGTCATCACGACCTCGACGCCGGACAGCCCGGTTTTGGGCTCCAGGTCGACCGGGATGCCCCGGCCGTTGTCCCGTACCTCGACCGAGGCGTCCTCGTGGAGGATCACCTCGATGCGGTCCCCGTGGCCGGCCAGGGCCTCGTCGACGGAATTGTCGATGATTTCCCAGACGCAGTGCATCAGACCGCGGCTGTCGGTCGATCCGATGTACATACCGGGCCGTTTGCGTACCGCTTCGAGGCCTTCGAGGACCAGCAGGTGCCGCGCAGTGTAGTTGGAGCCGTCACGATCCGCGCCGGCCAGCAGCGCGGAGGACGGCACGGTTGTTTCGGCGGTCACGCGGGCAGCTCCTCGATCCAGATGTCATGAAGTTCGTCAACCGAAACTCGGTCGCATCGGTGAGAGGGTACCGATGCCGGGCAGGTGGGCAACGCCGCGACCCGGCATCCGGAAGGCCCATACTAGTCCTTATCGAGCACCCGTTCGATAACCCGCGCGAGTGATACACATGTCACGTTCCCAAAGAGGCATGAACCATTTAGGCTCCGGGCACGTCCCTTCCAACAACCCGACAGCCAGCCGGGGGCGAGAGTCCGGGACAACTGCCCCACATGAGACATCTGACGTAACTGACTGCTATTCGCCGCCAATCGGTAACACCCAGTCATTCTGAAGACCGTTTCGCAGGAAATGCCGTGAGCGGGAACGTTTTCGGCCTGGTTGGATGTTGACCCTGGTACGACAGCTCGTCGAGCTAGAGAAGAGGCGACGTGACCACTGTTCTGACCCCCGCGAGTCCGCTGACAGCGGCAGACCGCTGCGACCGTTGCGGCGCTCAGGCTTACCTGCGCGTCGTACTCCTCAGCGGCGGAGAGCTGCTCTTCTGCGCTCACCACGGCCGCAAGTTCGAGCCGGAGCTGAAGAAGATCGCAGCGGAAATACAGGATGAGACCGGCAGGCTCACCGAGACCCAGGCGTCGGCGGGAGACGACGAGCGCTGACACACCGCAGCAGCTACGACATCGGACCCGCGGGCGGACGGACCCCTTGAGGGGGTGTCTGCCCGCGGGTTTTCCGAGGACGCCGGCTCTCACCCGGGTTTTCACATGTGCTGCGCCACCAGTGCGGCAACGGCGGAGACCCGCGTGTAGACGCCCGGATACGCGGCCTGCGCACATCCACTGCCCCACGACACCAGACCTACCAGGCGGCCGGCTACGACCAGCGGCCCGCCGCTGTCGCCCTGACAGGCGTCACGGCCACCAGAAGGCGCTCCGGCGCACATCATGGTGGCCTTCACGTATGTCCCGTCCGAACTCCCCGGATACGCCTTCTCACAGGTCGTGTCCGCGAAGACGGTGACGGGTGCGACCCGGAGGCCGTCGGCGTAGTCGCCGCGCCCGGTCGTGTCCCCCCAGCCGTACACCTCGGCCTGCGTGCCGTCCTGGTAGAGATCGGTGTCCGAGGGCTGCGCCATCGTGATGGCGGCTGCGCTGGGCAGCGGCTGGTCCAGCGTGATCACCGCGACGTCCCCGGCATTGGTGGACGGATCGAAGTCGGGATTCACCCACACCTGTGACAGCTGCAGCTCCTCGCCGGCCTCGGTGGTCAGATCGGTGCGCCCTTCGATGACCCGCAGATCGGGCAGCTGCCGCCAGTCGGACACGCCCAGGGCTTCCTTGCCGAAGCAGTGCGCGGCGGTGACGACCGTGCGCGCCGAGACGGCCACGCCCCCGCAGAACTGGCCCGATCGGGCGTCGCCGAAACGCGAGCGGCTGGACAGGGCGACGACCCACGGCTGCTGGTCGGTGGTGGTAGGGGTGCCGCCGATGATCACACCGTTCGCGGCTGCCGGGGCGGCGGGCCCCGCCAGGGGCACAGCCACGGCGGGCAGCAGTGCCACCGCCGCCGCCATCACGGCACGAAAGGGGAAACGCATACGGCCTCCTGACCCTGTGAACAACTCTGAACACCCAGAGTCATCGATAGGGCCGGAGGCCGCATCCGCAGAAGCGGACCGCTGGTGCCCGGCAGGCGCCCGGAGCGGAATTCCCGGTGGAAGTCCGCCCGGGGCGCCCCGGGGATCAGTCCAGGTAGTCGCGCAGCACCTGGGAGCGCGACGGGTGGCGCAGCTTGGACATCGTCTTGGACTCGATCTGCCGGATCCGCTCGCGCGTTACCCCGTAGACCTTGCCGATCTCGTCCAGCGTCTTCGGCTGCCCGTCGGTGAGGCCGAAGCGCATGGAGACCACGCCCGCCTCCCGCTCGGAGAGCGTGTCCAGAACCGAGTGGAGCTGCTCCTGCAGAAGCGTGAAGCTGACCGCGTCGGCCGGTACGACCGCTTCGGAGTCCTCGATCAGGTCACCGAACTCGCTGTCGCCGTCCTCACCCAGGGGGGTGTGCAGCGAAATGGGCTCGCGGCCGTATTTCTGGACCTCGATGACCTTTTCCGGGGTCATGTCGAGTTCCTTGGCCAGCTCCTCCGGGGTGGGCTCGCGGCCCAGGTCCTGGAGCATCTGGCGCTGGACGCGGGCCAGCTTGTTGATGACCTCGACCATGTGCACCGGGATGCGGATGGTGCGGGCCTGGTCGGCCATCGCGCGCGTGATCGCCTGCCGGATCCACCAGGTGGCGTAGGTGGAGAACTTGAAGCCCTTGGTGTAATCGAACTTCTCGACCGCACGGATCAGGCCCAGGTTGCCCTCCTGGATCAGGTCCAGGAAGAGCATGCCGCGGCCGGTGTAGCGCTTGGCCAGCGAGACCACCAGGCGGAGGTTGGCCTCCAGCAGGTGGTTCTTGGCCCAGCGGCCGTCCTCGGCGATGATCTCCAGCTCGCGCTTGAGCTTGGGGGCGAGCTTGTCGGCCGCGGCGAGCTTGTCCTCGGCGAACAGCCCCGCCTCGATCCGCTTGGCGAGCTCGACCTCCTGCTCGGCGTTGAGCAGCGGGACCTTGCCGATCTGCTTGAGGTAGTCCTTGACCGGGTCCGCGGTGGCACCGGCGACGGCGACCTGCTGGGCCGGCGCGTCGTCCTCGTCGTCGTCGGAGAGCACGAAGCTCTCGGACTCCGGCTTCTCGGTCTCGTCCTCCCCGGTCTTGCCGGGGGCGGCCTCGTCGAGCAGCTCGTCGGTCTCGGCGACCGCCTCGTCCTCGCTCGGAACGGCGGCGGTGGTCTTCTTGGCCGCCGCCACCTTCTTCGCGGGGGCCTTCTTGGCGGCCGACTTCTTGGCGGCGACCTTCTTCGCGGGCGCCTTCTTGGCTGGGGTTTCCGCCTCCACCGATGGCTCCACCGTGGTCTCGGCCTCGGCCGTCACCACTGGGGCGGCGGCCGTGGGCGCAGCGGTCTTCTTGGCAGGGGCCGCCTTGGTGGCGACCGTCTTGGTGGCAGTACGCTTCGCCGGGCTCTTGGCTGCGACGCTCTTACGGGTGCGCTTGGGCGCCTCAGCGGCAGTCACCATCAGCGTCACACCCTCCTCGTCGAGGACCTGGTTGAGGCTGCGCAGAACGTTCTTCCACTGGGTTGCCGGAATCTGGTCCGCTTCGAACGCCCGACGTACGTCGTCGCCGGCGATCTGGCCCTGGGCCTTACCCTGCTCGATGAGCGCCATCAGAGACTCGGATTCGGCGATCTCGGACGGGAGCGTACGGGATGTGCTGGCCGACACGAACAACCTCTCGGAACGATGGGAACGACTCGGTGGAACCGCACAGCGACTCAGCGTCAAACTCGACGCCGAATATTCCTCGTGCGGCTGCCACCTCTTAAGTCATCGCACTGCCTCGCCAAGCGTTACGCCCTACCTACGTGGCCCGAGTCACACCCCGAATCGTACCCACAGGCATCAAAAGGGACATCTTTCGCACACAAGGGCCGCCACGGGTCCCGATGGGCGGGGCCCGCAGCGGCCCGGAGGGCTGTCAGTGCTCGCGAGGGGCGGGGACGACGTGGTCGGCCGCGCCGGCGGCCTGCTGCTCGGCCGGCACCGCGAGGAGCTGGCGCATCGCCGCTTCGGCGGTGCTGCCGTCGCCGCCGGCCAGCGCGTCGACGATGCGGTGGTGCAGGCCGACCGAGGCGTCGGCGGGTCGGTCGCAGCCGGTGACCGGGCCGCCGGAGACATGGAGGGCGGATGACACGATGCCGGACAGGTGCTCCAGCATCCGGTTGCCCGCGATCTGCAGGAGCAGCGTGTGGAATTCCGCGTCGGCCCGGGAGAAAGTGAGCGCGTCGCCCTGGGCGGCGGCGTGGGCCATGATCTCCGCCATGTCGGCCAGCCGCTGCTGGACGTCCTCGCGCCCGTGGCCGGCGGCGAGCCGGGCGGCCAGTGGCTCCATGGTCCAGCGCAGTTCGAGCAATTCGCGGCGCTGCTCGTCGCGCTGCGGACCGAAGGCGCGCCATTCGATGATGTCGGGGTCGAGCAGGTTCCAGTCGCTGACCGGGCGCACCCGGGTGCCGACATTGGGGCGGGCGCTGACCAGGCCCTTGGCCTCCAGCACGCGCAGGGACTCGCGCACCACCGTGCGGGAGACCTCGAAGCGCTGGCCGATCTCCTCGGGCACCAGCGGGCGGTCGGCGCCGAGGTCGCCGGAGACGATCATCTGTCCGAGCTGCTGGACGAGTTGGCCGTGCAGACCACGGCCGCGGCTGCCGCCCGCACGGCGGCCGACCCGGCTCATGTCCGGCTCCACGCCCTCCCAGGCCGGAAGTCCTGGGCGGTCGGCGCCGGGGGCGTCGGGATACGGGTAGCGGTCCAGCTCGCCCGGGCCGGCCACGCCGGAGTCGGCGGAACGGGCCGCGGTCATCATGGAATGCGCAAGGGTACTCACGCATCCTTTGTCGGCGATGCCGATGCGGGCCTTGAGGGCTTTGCTGAAAAGCACACGAAAGGGTGAGTGCTCATCACCTGATAATTGACGTTTTTCAGGGGCGAATCAGCCTTTTTTGCCGGTGAGTGTGGCGGGGCCGCCGGTGCGCAGCGCGGTTGACCGGCGGCCACGGCGCCGCCCGCGCAACGCACTGGCCGCATACGCTCCGACCAGCCCGGCGAGCGACAACGCCAGGGCCAGGAACAGGGGTTGTCCGGCGAACCGCAGCGCCCCGGACACCGCGTCCCCGTCCTGGGAGACACCGGTCAGCACCGACCACAACGCCCCGGCGGCGTCGCCGAGTTCCCGGGACGCATGCCCGCCGATGGCCGCTCGGACCGCTGGTACGACCAGTACCGGAACGGCGAGCACGGCGGCGAGTCCCAGCGCGGTGGTGCGGAAGACGGCCGCCGCCAGCACTCCCGCCCACGCGCAGGCGACCGCGAGACCGGCCCAGGCGGCGAGGGCGGCGGGGTGGGCCAGCGGCTCGAAGTGCCGGGGTGCGCCGGAGGCACTGTGCAGCAGCGCGAAGTCGAGGAGGGTGGCCAGCACGGCGAGTACGACAGCCGCGGCGGCGCTGACCAGGAGCTTCGCGGCGAGCAGCCGGGGACTGCGGGGTTCGGGGCCGTATCCGGGGGCGAGCGCCGGGTACATGAACTCCTGCCCGTAGCTGAGCGCGCCGAGCCCGCCAGCACCGATCGCGGCGGCGGGCAGCGGGAGTTCGGTCGCCCAGCCGGAGACCAGCCGCAGCGAGGAGGTGGGCGGGGTGCCCAGCCGGGTCATCAGCGCGACGCCGAGGGCGGACCCCATGAGTGCCGCGACCGCGGTGGGCCAGGGGGTGCGCACGCCGAAGCCGCGCCGCACCTCGTAGCCGAACGGGCGCTCCGGTCCGGTCCGGTGGGCGATCAGCCGGGTCGGCGGTGCCTTCCGCGCCCGGGGCACCTGGGCGATGTCCGCCTCCGGTGGCGCGACGGGCGGGCCGGCCTCGTCGGCGAGGTGGTGCAGCAGGATGCCGTGCCGGTAGGCGGTCTCCCCGACCGCCGCGGAGGTCGTCCCGTAGACGGCGATACGGCTGCCGGCGGCGGTGACCACCTCGGCGCCGTCCTCGGCAAGCAGCCCCGCGAGCCGCTCGGCGTAGGGGGAGCTGACCGCCACATGCGGACGCAGTCTGCTGCCGGCGAAGTCGGCGGCGGACTCGTCGGCGACGAGCCGGCCGTTGTCCAGTGCGATCACCCGGTCGGCGGTACGGGCCAGGGCCCGCGCGTCCCTTCCGGTCAGCAGGACGGCGCCGCCCGAGGCGGCGTGCTTGCGTGCCAGGTCGTGCACCCAGGCGGCTTCCCTGGGCGGCAGCCCGCGGGCCGGGTCGTCCAGGATCAGCGTGCGGGGGCGGGCCAGCAGGGCGACCGCGAATCCCAGCCGCCGGTCCATGCTGAGCGAGAAGTTGCCGAGCCGTTCGCCGGCCATCGCGTCGAGTCCGACCAGGCGCAGCACCTCGTCCGCGCGGGCCAGCGGTTCTCCGTAGGCGGCGCAGAGCATGCGCAGGTGGCCGCGCGCCGTGCGGCGGGGGTGGCCGCTGACATCGCCGACCAGGGCGCCGATCTCCTGGGCGGGGTGGGGCAGATCGTTCAGCGGGCAGCCGTCCACGAGGGTGAATCCGCGGCCCGCCTCCATGCCGAGCAGCAGCCGGACCACGGTGGACTTGCCGGAGCCGGCCGGCCCGAGCAGGCCGGTCACCTCGCCGGGGCGGATGTCGAAGGTGAGGTCGGCTACGGCGGGCCGGGCGTTGCGACGGGAGGTGCTGGTCAATCCGATGGCCTGGATCACCCCAGTACCATAACTGTTAAAACTCGCAAATGGGACAAATACTCCCAAGAATCAGACGTCCGGTCGCAGCATCGGCGGGTTGAGCAAGGTGGCGCCGCCCGCCCTGAACAACTGTGCGGGCCGCCCGCCCTGACGCGTCGTCGTCCCCCCGGTGGGCACCAGGAAGCCGACCGTCCCGGTCACCTTGCGGTGGAAGTTGCGCGGGTCGAGCGCCACTCCCCACACCGCCTCATAGACCCGCCGCAGCTCCCCCACGGTGAACTCGGGCGGGCAGAAAGCGGTGGCCAGCGAGGAGTACTCGATCTTCGACCGGGCGCGCTCGACACCGTCGGCCAGAATTCGGTGGTGGTCGAAGGCCAGCGAGGCCGCCTCTCCCGGATGGTCCGGGCCGCCCTCCGCCAGCAGCGCGTCGACCGGAGCCCAGCGGGCGCTGCGGGCGTCACCCCCGGCCCGCGGCGCCGGCAGGTCGGGCGCCAGCACCAGATGGGCCACGCTGACCACCCGCATCCGCGGATCGCGCTGCGGGTCTCCGTACGTCGCGAGCTGTTCGAGGTGGGCGCCGTTCTGCGCGCGCAGCCCGGTCTCCTCGGCCAGCTCTCGTGCCGCGGCCTGCGAGAGGTTCTCGTCGCCCCGGACGAAACCACCCGGCAGCGCCCAGCGCCCCTGGAAGGGCGGCTCGCCGCGGCGAACGGACAGTGCGCACAGGGCGTGTTCGCGCACCGTGAGCACGACCAGGTCGACGGTGACGGCGAAGGGCGGGAAGGCCGACGGGTCGTAGGGCGACATGCCCGCGATCTTAGTCGTCTGCCTGACGATAATCAGCCGGATCTCAGCTCTTCGTGATCAGGTTCCGATGGGCACTCCTCCTCCCTGCCGGCCGCCCATCGCGTCCCGGCACTCCTCCGCTGGTCCGGGGCCCTGCCGGGCCGTTCCCGGGCCCAGCGCCGGGTACCCGCCGACGCCGCCAGCCCGCGGAGCCTCCTCCGCGCGCCCCTCAGTCGAGCCCCGGCCCAGTGCCCGTCTACCGTTCCCCGAGGGGAGCCGAAGCACCCGGCCCGCGACACCGCACGCCTCCCTTCGCAGCTCTTCGCACCTCCCCGACCGTCTCGCAACTCCTCGCACCGTCTCGCAACTCCTCGCACCTCCGGAGGCAGATCCATGGCCGTCCACCGCCAGCCCGGCACCGTACTCACCGACCACACCTTCGCTGTCCCCCTGGACCACGACGCACCGGACGGGGAGCAGATCGAGATCTATGCCCGGGAGGTCGTGGCGGCCGGGCGGGAGCAGGATCCGTTGCCCTGGCTGCTCTATCTCCAGGGCGGGCCGGGTGGCCGTTCGCCGCGCCCGGCCGGACGGGACGGCTGGCTGGAGCGCGCGCTGGACGACTACCGGGTGCTGCTCCTCGACCAGCGCGGCACCGGCCACTCCACCCCGGCCACCCGTCAGACGCTTCCCGCCCGCGGTGACGCGGCGGCGCAAGCGCGCCACCTGTCCCGCTTCCGGGCCGACTCCATCGTCCGCGACTGCGAGACGATCCGGCGCCGGCTGCTCGGCGAGGACGAGCGCTGGAGCGTCCTCGGGCAGAGCTTCGGCGGCTTCTGCGCGCTCACCTATCTGTCCTTCGCATCCGACGGGCTGCGGGAAGTGCTGATCACCGGCGGGCTGCCCGGCCTCCGGTCCAGCGCGGAGGACGTCTACCGCGCCGCCTATCCGCGGATCGAGGGCAAGAACCGCGGCCACTATGCCCGCTACCCGGGCGATGTCGAAGCCGTCCGGGCGATCGCCGGTCATCTGCGCGACACCGAGGTCACCCTGCCCGGCGGCGGGCGGCTCAGCCCCGAGGCATTCCAGGCGCTCGGCATCATGCTGGGCTCGGCGAACGGTTCGCACACTCTGCACTATCTGATCGAGGACGCCTTCGTGCCGGGGCTGGCCCGTCCGACGCTGTCCGACTCCTTCCTCTCCGAGGTTCAGGGGCATCTGTCCTTCGCCGGCAACCCGCTCTACGCGGTGCTGCACGAGGCGATCTACGGGCAGCGCTCCGTCTCGCCCGGCGCTACCGACTGGGCGGCCGAGCGGGTGCGGCGGGACTTCCCGCAGTTCGACGCGGCCGCGGCGCTCGCGAGTGGCGGACCGGTGCTCTTCACCGGCGAGACGATCCATCCGTGGATGTTCGACACCATTCCGGCGCTGGCACCACTGCGCGAGACGGCCGAACTGCTGGCGGGCCGCGAGCACTGGCCCGACCTCTATGATCCGGCTCAGCTGGCACGCAACGAGGTGCCGGTGGCGGCGGCGATCTATCACGACGACATGTACGTCGACACCGCCGACTCGCTCGCCACCGCCCGCGCGGTGCGGGGCCTGCGGACCTGGGTCACCGACGAGTACGAACACGACGGTCTCCGGGTGAGCGGCGGCCGGGTCCTCGACCGGCTCGTCCGGCTGGCCCGCGGCGAGCTGTAGTGGCGGCGACCACCCGCTTGCGGCGCTCCTGACGCAGGCAGCGCCGCAACAGCTCGGGGTCCAACCCCTCATTCACCGAATGGTGCAGCAACCGGGCGAAGGTGTAGTGCGGTTCGCGGTCGAGAGCCATACCGAGGGCGACCCGTGCTTCCGCGTCGTCGCCGGAGGACCACGCGACCCAGCCGGCGAGGGTCAGCGGCGCCGCGGCGTGGTCGCCGTAGGGGCCGGCGCAGCGGCGGGCCAGCGCCCGCCACAGCCGCAGAGCCGCGTCGGCCTGCGCCGGCTCCATCCATTCCGCGGCCCGGTCGCGGGCTTCTCTGTCCTGCAGGCCGAGGATGATCGCCGCTGCCTCGTCCTCACCCAGCAGCTTGTCGTCGCGCCGGTCCCCGCTTTCGGGATCGCTGATCGGCGGCGCCGCACGGAAACGCTCCAGCGCGGCGCGGGCCAGGGTCAAAGTGCGCTTCCTGACCAACTCCTCCTGATCCTCGCCGCCCTCGGGATCCAGCATTCTGGGCAGCAGTTCGGCCGAGGCGATGTCCAGGGCGATCTCCTGCCGCCGATGGCGTTCGGCGGGCTTCAGCCGTACCTCGAGATCGCGCAGCGACCCCGGAGCGGGCAGGCCGACGTATGCGGCGGTGGCGGCCATGGCCGTACTGCCCGCCGGCGGCAGCTCCTCCCCCTCGCTCGGCCCGCCGGCCGCCTCGGGCCCGCAGTAGGACCACCAGCGGCCGGCCGATACGCACAGGGCCTCCACGACGGGCACGTCCAGCTCCCCGCAGGCGACCCGCAGGCGCTGGGCGAGCGGTCGCAGCCGCTCCATGACCGCGCAGGGGCGCTCGCCCTCGCGCGGGTCCTGACAGAAGAACAGGACGATGGCGTCCGGCCGGGCGCCACGTCGCGTACTGTTCTTCACCAGGCAGTCCGCGAGCTGCTCGGCCACCTCCGGCCATTCGCGCTCGTCCTGCGGCAGACCGAGGCGGAGCCGCCCGCCGAACCGGCCGCGCTCGCCGTGGAGCGCCACCATCACCACGCTCTCCGTGGGATGGAAGCCCATCAAGTACGGCAAGGCGTCCGCAAGTTCTGCTGGGCCCCGCAGTGTGACCTTAATATCGTCGTCTCCGCCTGATGACTCTGTGTGCTCGATTTCGTTGCTCTGTGTCATGACTCGACGATGACGTATCCCGCACGTACCGCGCCAGACCCCCCTGAATGCCTGTGGATAACTCCGAACGGAGTTATCCACAGATCACGAGACGAAATTCGCGGACTGTCGGTCCCATCGGGTTGCATGGAGCCATGAACCAGACGACCACCGAGCTGCGCGCCGCCGCCGACACCGTACTGAGCCGACTCGTCGGCGCCGAACCCGGCGCTGCCCGGCTGCGCGAGGACCAGTGGCGCGCGGTCGAGGCACTGGTCGCGCACGGCCGCAGGACCCTGGTCGTGCAGCGCACCGGCTGGGGCAAGTCGGCTGTGTACTTCGTCGCGACCGCGCTGCTGCGCGAACGCGGCAGCGGGCCGACGGTGATCGTCTCGCCGCTGCTCGCGCTGATGCGCAACCAGGTGGAGGCGGCCGCCCGGGCCGGGATCAAGGCCCGCACGATCAATTCGTCGAACACCGAGGAGTGGGTCCAGATCGAGGCCGAGGTGGCGGCGGGCGAGCTCGATGTGCTGCTGGTCAGCCCCGAACGGCTCAACAACCCCGACTTCCGGGACGATGTCCTGCCCGAACTGGCCGCATCGACCGGACTGCTGGTCGTCGACGAAGCCCACTGCATCTCCGACTGGGGGCACGACTTCCGACCGGACTACCGGCGCCTGCGCACGATGCTCAGCGATCTGCGGCCCGGCGTTCCGGTGCTGGCGACCACCGCCACCGCGAACGCCCGCGTGACCGCCGACGTCGCGGAACAGCTGGGCACCGGAGCCGTGGGAGCCGGGCAGGAGGGGGCGCTGGTGCTGCGCGGGGCGCTGGACCGCGAAAGCCTGTCGCTGGGCGTGCTGCGACTGCCCGACGCCGCCCACCGGCTGGCCTGGCTCGCCGATCATCTCGACACGCTCCCGGGCTCCGGCATCATCTACACCCTCACTGTCGCCGCCGCCGAGGAGATCACCGCGTTCCTGCGCGGGCGCGGCTATCCGGTGGCCTCCTACTCCGGAAAAACGGAGAACGCCGAGCGGCAGGCCGCCGAGGCGGACCTGCTGGCCAACCGGGTCAAGGCGCTGGTCGCCACCTCCGCGCTCGGCATGGGCTTCGACAAGCCCGACCTCGGATTCGTGGTGCACGTCGGCTCTCCGGCCTCACCGATCGCCTACTACCAGCAGGTCGGTCGGGCCGGCCGCGGTGTCGACCACGCCGAAGTGCTGCTGCTGCCCGGTCCGGAGGACGAGTCGATCTGGCGCTACTTCGCCTCGCTCGCCTTCCCGCCCGAGGAACAGGTGCGCCGCACCCTGGACGTCCTGGCGTCCGCCGACCGCCCGCTGTCGGTGCCCGCACTCGAGCCCCGGGTCGATCTGCGCCGCTCCCGGCTGGAGATCATGCTCAAAGTGCTGGACGTGGACGGTGCGGTGCGACGGGTGCGCGGCGGCTGGACAGCGACCGGCCAACCATGGGCCTACGACACCCAGCGGTACGCCTGGGTCGCGAACCAGCGCGCGGCCGAGCAGCAGGCGATGCGCGAATACGCCAGTACGACGGACTGCCGGATGGAATTCCTGCGCCGGCAACTGGACGACGAAGAGGCGAAGCCCTGCGGTCGCTGCGACAACTGCGCGGGGGCGCGTTTCCCGACGGAGGTCTCGGCCGCCGCCTTGGACGCGGCCCGGGCCGCCCTCGGCCGCCCGGGCGTGCAGCTGGATCCGCGCAAGATGTGGCCGACGGGGCTGGAGGCGGCGGGGGTTCCTCTCAAGGGCCGGATTCCCGCCGGCGAGCAGGCCGAGAGCGGTCGGGCTCTCGGCAGATTGTCCGACATCGGCTGGGGCAATCGGCTGCGCCCGCTGTTCGCCGACGGCGCCGTCGATCAGCCCGTCCCGCCGGAGGCCGCCGAAGCGGTGGTCAAAGTGCTCGCCGACTGGGCCAGGGGCGCCGGAGGCTGGGCGAGCGGGCAGCCGGGCGCGCCGCAGCGACCGGTGGGAGTGGTCGGTGTCGCCTCCCGCCGACGCGGCCTGCTCGTGGACTCGCTCAGTGCCCGCATCGCCGAAGTGGGCCGGATACCGCTGCTGGGAAAGGTGGAGTACGCGGACGGCGGCGACCCCGGCGGGGTGCCGCGCAGCAACAGCGCACAACGGGTTCGCGCCCTCCACGAGGCCTTCCGGTTGCCGGCGGATCTGATGGCCGCACTGCGGGCGGCGCCGGGCCCGGTGCTCGTCGTCGACGACTTCGCGGACACCGGATGGACGCTCGCCGTCGTGGCTCGGATGCTGCGGCAGGCGGGCGCGACAGCGGTGTTCCCGCTGGTCCTGGCCGTTCAAGGATGATCGGGTGATGCCGGGCCATGACCCGGAAGGGATCTATGCGGGCGGACAGGTCCATACCGGTCGGTGGCGGCAATTGCCCGTTGCCGCAAGCAGTTACGAGAGGAAGAATTGCCTTCGGATCCCCGATCGGCTCATCGAGCCCTCCGACCGGAGTGCGCCCCGCGCCCGGTCTACGGGTGTATCTGTGAAGGGAGGACCGTGACTATCGGCTTCATAGCGGAGACGTCCACCACCATCACCTCCCGCGCGTCGCGCAATCTGGAAGCGGCCGAATGGACCGGCGTCGGAGTACCGCTGCTGGCCAATCCGCGGGATGTGATCAAAGATCTGCACTCCCGGCACCAGCCGCCCCCGTCGACCGCGGTGGTCGCGGTCTACGACCCGGACGGGCGGATCAGGGCGAGCGCCTCGTTCGCAGCCCGAGCCGACGTGTCGGACGGCTGGGAGCGGCGCAACGCGCTGCTGTCCCATCTGCGCCGGGTCATCCCGCACGATCTGCGGTTGCGCCAGCCGGTCCGGACAGCGGTGCTGATGGTCTGCCGCGACGGCAAGGGCGGCTGGACCGAGGAGGACGGCGCCTGGATGTGGGGACTGCGGGACGCCTGCACCCTGCACGGCCTGCGCTGCGGATCGTATGTCACGCTCACCGGCGAGGGCTGGAACATCATCGGGGAGAACCGCAACGGCCGCACCCCCAACTCGACTTCGTACCCCCGGCGGGCGGGCGGTCCGGTACCGGCGGTTCCCGGCGGAGGGCCGCAACCGCTGCGCCGCACCGCCGCCCGGTGACGCTCAGGAGCTGACGCCGGCTCCCGGCATGGTGGTGATCCGTGCCGGATCCCCGCAGACGATCAGCAGCACGCCCGCTCGGGAGAGCGCGCCCGCTAGCACCTGGGGCATTGTCTCGTCGGAGCCGCCGTTGACAGCCACGATGACGACCGGCCTGCCGGTGGCGCGGGACGCACTGGCGCCGGCGTAGAAGACGTCGTCGCTGGCGTCGTGCTGGGCCCAGTAGGAGTCCTCGCCGAAGGAGGACTCGTGCGCGGCCCAGGGATGCGGGTCGCCGGTGGTCAGGACCAGGATCTCGCCGGGGGCGCGTCCGCTGTCGAGCAGCAGGTCGACCGCCTCGTCGGCGGCGTCCGTCGCGCCGTCGGCGGGCGCCGGGATCAGCTGGATCTGTGCACCGGATGCGCTGTCGGCGCGCTGCTCGAGTACCGCGCCGGGAGCCGCCGCGGCGGCCGGGGTCACCGGCCCGGAAGGCGTGGCAGCGGCAGCGGCGCCG
>NZ_FMCH01000448.1 GCF_900091855.1 Streptomyces sp. DvalAA-14 | reverse complement strand
ACCGACCTGCGGATGCGGCTCGGCCGCGGTGACCCGGGCGCGGGCAATGTCTACTACCCGCTGGCCTTCACCAACACCGGCAAGAGCTCCTGCACGCTCGACGGTTATCCCGGGGTGTCACTCATCCGCGGGGACGGCAGCGTGATCGGCAAGCCCGCCGACCGCCAGGGCCCCGCTGGCACAGCGGTGCGTATCGCGTCCGGACAGACCGTCCAGGCCAATCTGCACACGCTCAACAAGGGCATCAAGGGCAATAGTTGTTGGGGCAAACCGACCTTTCTGAAGGTGTACCCTCCGGGATCCACCGAGTCCCTGACGCTCGCCACCAGTAGTCCGCTCGTCTGCGGTGACACCTTCGACGTCAGCGCGGTGCAGTGACCCTCCCATCGGCCGGCCATCAGCCGTAGTACCGAAGGAACGCCCATGAGCGTCAACGGAATCGATGTCGCGTCCTACCAGAACACCGCCTACACCACCGCCGGGCTCGGCTTCGTGATCGTCAAGGCCACCGAAGGCACCGGCTACGTCAACCCGAAGCACGCGGCGCAGATCGCCACCGGCCGCACCCACGGCCTGGTGGTCGGCCACTACCACTTCGCCAGGGCCGGGTCGGTCGGTGACCAGGTGGCGTACTTCCTGCGGAACGCCGCCCCCCAGGCCGGGGACCTCCTCGCGCTGGACTGGGAGGACACCGGGATGTCGGCCGCGGACAAGGACGCCTGGATCAAGCAGGCGCAGGCCGCCGCGCCCGGCCACCGGGTGCTGCTCTACTGCAATCGCGACTTCTGGCTGAACCGCGACCGCACCGATTTCTGCGGCGACGGCCTGTGGATCGCCGATCCCAGCGCCCCGGCCGGCCGGCCGCGGGTCCAGCACGCCTGGACCATCCACCAGTACAGCGAGACCGGCGGCATCGACCACGATGTGGCCAGCTTCGCCGACAAGGCCGCCCTTCAGGCGTGGGCGCGCAAGGCCGTGCCCGCGCCCGCCTACGAGCCCTTCCCCGGCGCCGGCTGGTTCACCACCGGTCGCCGCTCGCCGATCGTCGCCGCCATGCACGACCGGCTGGTGGCGGTCGGCTGCGACCACTACGCCAGCAGCGCCGACAAGGACGTGATCGGTTCCGGCGACGTCGCCTCGTACGAGGCGTGGCAGCGCAAGTACAGCACCGACCACGACAAGGGCTGGACCGGCGCCGCCTTGAAGTGGCCGCCCGGCAAGGAGAGCTGGGACGCGCTGAAGGTGCCCAATGTGTGAGGCGCCGCCGCGGAAAGCGGGTCCCGACGGGTGACGCGCGGCCGCCCGCTGTTAGCGGCGCGCGCCGCCGGGAAGAGCGCAGACCATGGAACCGATCGAGGCACTGGAACGGATCGCGTTCCTGCTGGAGCGCTCGGGGGCGCCCACCTACCGGGTACGGGCCTTTCGCACCGCGGCCGGCGTGCTGGCCGCGCTGCCCGCACCGGAGATGCGGCAGCGGGCCGCCGCCGGGCGGTTCACCGATCTCAAGGGCATCGGGGAGACGACCGGCCAGGTCATCGCCGAGGCATCGGCCGGGCGCACCCCGGCCTACCTGGCAGCGCTGGAGGAGCGGGCCCGCACCCCGCTCACCGCGGGCGGCCAGGCGCTGCGGGCGGCGCTGCGCGGCGACTGCCACCTGCACTCGGACTGGTCCGACGGCGGCAGCCCCGTCGAGACGATGGCGCGCGCCGCCCGCGACCTCGGCCACCGGTGGGCGGCGCTCACCGATCACTCCCCGCGGCTGAAAGTGGCCCGCGGCCTGTCCGCGGACCGGCTGCGCCGCCAACTCGACCTGATCGACGAGCTGCGCCCGCGCCTGGCGCCCTTCCGGCTGCTCACCGGTATCGAGTGCGACATCCTGTCCGACGGCTCGCTCGACCAGCAGGAGGCGCTGCTGGACCGGCTGGACGTGGTGGTGGCCTCCGCCCACTCCGAACTGCGGATGCCCGCACCGGAGTTCACCCGCCGTCTGGTCGCAGCCGCCAGCAATCCGCTGGTGGACGTGCTCGGGCACTGCACCGGGCGGCTGCTGGGCGGCAAGACGCGGCCCGAGTCGCAGTTCGACGCCGAAGCGGTCTTCGCCGCCTGCGCGGCCGGCGGCACCGCCGTGGAGATCAACTGCCGCCCCGAACGGCTGGACCCGCCCCGCCGCCTGCTCGCTGTGGCCCGCGACGCCGGCGCCCTGTTCAGCATCGACAGCGACGCCCACGCCCCGGGCCAACTCGACTGGCAGCTCTACGGCTGCGCCCGCGCCGAGCAGGCCGGCATCCCGGCGGAGCGGGTCATCACCACCTGGACGGCGGATCAGCTCCTGCACTGGACGGCGACGCGCCGGCCGCCGGCCGGCGCCGGTTGAGCAGCCCGCGGGCGGCGCTCCGCCGGTCAGTGCGTCAGCGGTCAGTGCGCCAGCGCCGCCTCGGCGATGATGTTCCGGGCGGCTTCGACCAGGGCCGCGTTGTGGGGCGCCGGGGTGCCGTCCGGCAGCAGCAGCGCGTCCTCGTAGCCGAT
>NZ_FMCH01000300.1 GCF_900091855.1 Streptomyces sp. DvalAA-14 | reverse complement strand
CGCCGGATGTCCTCCAGCGCGGAGAGCGCCAGCGCGATCGCCGTGTCGAGTTGGGGATCGCGGGCCGCCGCCCAGTCCTGCGGGGTGTGCAGGACCTCGATGTCCGGGTCGACGCCGTGGTTCTCCACGCCCCAGCCGTAACCCTCCAGCCAGAAGGCGTACTTGGGCTGGGTGACCCCGGTGCCGTCCACCAGGTGGTAGCGGCTGTCGATGCCGATGACGCCGCCCCAGGTGCGGGTACCGACCACCGGGCCGATGCCGAGCGCCTTGATCGCCGCGTTCACGATGTCGCCGTCGGAGCCGGAGAACTCGTTGGCGACCGCCACCACCGGGCCGCGCGGGGCGTCCTGCGGATAGCTGAAGGGGTGGGCGCCGCGCGGGATGTCCCAGCCGACGATGCGGCGGGCCAGCTTCTCGACCACCAGCTGCGAGGTGTGGCCGCCGCGGTTCTCGCGGACGTCCACGACCAGTCCCTCGCGGGCCACCTCCACCCGCAGGTCGCGGTGGAGTTCGGCCCAGCCGCTGCTCACCATGTCCGGGACGTGCAGGTAGCCGAGCCGGCCGCCGGACGCCTGGTGGACATGGGCCCGGCGGTCGGCCACCCAGTCGTGGTACCGCAGCGGCTCCTCGTCGGCCAGCGGTACCGCGACCACCTGCCGGACCGCCCCGCCCGCCGCCGGCCGGACGGTGAGCTCCACCGGTTGGCCCGCGGTGCCGACCAGCAGCGGTCCGGGCCCGGCCAGCGGGTCCACCGGGTGCCCGTCGACCGCGAGCAGCAGGTCGCCCGTCCGGATCGCGACGCCCGGCGCGGCCAGCGGGGAGCGCGCGTGCGGATCGGAGGACTCGCCGGGCAGCACCCGGTCGATCCGCCAACCACCTTCCTGGGTACGGGAGATGTCCGCGCCCAGCAGCCCCTGCCGGTGCAGCGGGTCGCGGTAGCCGCCGGCCGGCGAGACATACGCGTGCGAGGTGCGCAGTTCCCCGTGCAGCTCCCAGAGCACGTCCATCAGGTCGTCGTGGGTGGCGACGGCGTCCAGCAGCGGCCGGTAGCGCTCGCCGGCCGCGTCCCAGTCCAGACCGTTCATGTCGGCGCGCCAGAAGTTGTCGCGCATCAGGCGGTGCGTCTCGGCGTACATCTGCCGCCACTCGTCGCCGGGGCGGACGGTGACCCGGATCCGGGACAGGTCGACGGTGGTCGAATGGTCCGCGTCGTCCTCGGCCTTGCTGTCGGCGGGCGAGATGCGCAGCCGGCCGGCGTTGCTGATGAGCACCTTGCCGCCGTCGCCGGTGACCGCGAAGTCGTCCGCGTCGTCGGCGATTTCCTCGGTCCGCAACTGCGTCAGGTCGTAGCGCTCCAGCAGCGTGTTCGGCGGATGGGCGTCGGGCCCGGCCAGTGCCGAGCCGAGCACGCCGACCAGCGGGTGCCGCAGCCACAGCACCCCGCCCTTGGCGGCGGCCAGCCGCGAGTAGCGGCCGGCCTCGACCGGGAAGGGCACGATCCGGTCGGCGAGGCCCTCGGCGTCCACCGCGGTCGCGGGGGTGCGGGGCCGGTCGCCCTTGCCCTTGCCGTCCTTGTCCGCGTCCGCGTCCCTCTCGTCCCCGGATCCGCCCCCCGGTCCGGAGCCGTGCCCGTGGCCGTCCGGGCCGGCCCCGTCGCCGTCCTCGTCGTCGTACGGCCGGCCGTACCGCTGCGGTCCGAACGGCGACGGCGTGGTCGCGGCCAGCGTCATCAGGTACGGGCGGCAGGCGTTGGGGAAGGACAGGTCGAAGACGTGGGCGTCGTAGACCGGGTCGAAGGCCCGCTCGGACAGGAACGCCAGATGCCGGCCGTCGGCGGTGAACGCGGGCGCGAAGTCGTGGAAGCGCAGCGGGGTGGCGTCCACCACGGTCAGGTCGGCGGTCGAGGCCAGCTTGATCTGGCGGAGGGAGCCGGGGCCGGGGTGCGACCAGGCGAGCCACCCGGAGTCGGGCGAGAAGGCCAGGTCGGTGGCGTCGCCGGCGTCGCCGGCCGTCACCTCGCGCACCTCGCCGGTCTGCGTCTCCACCAGCAGCACCCGGCCGTCGTGCGAGGCGACCGCGATCCGGTGCCCGTCCGGCGAGACCTCCACTTCATGCACCCGGCCGAGCCGCCCGGCGGCCAGCCGGCGCGCGGAGGCGCCCGCCGGCAGTCCGGTGGCCGGGGCGAGTTCGAGCGCGTCGTCGCCGTCCGCGTCGGTGACCCACACCACCTGCTGGTCGCCGTCGCCGCCCTGCGAGAACACCCGCGGCAGCCGGGTCCGTACGCCCGGCTCGGCGGCCAGGACGCGGGCCGGGCCGCCGCGGTGGGTGATCCAGTGCGTGGTGCCGCGGATCTCCACCGCGCTGCCCCGACCGGTGTGGTCGGGCCGGGCGTCGCCCACGTGGTGAGCGGCGCGGACCGGGTGGGGCTGAAGGTCGGCGCGCTGGCCGCCGAGGCGGATGCGCAGTTCGCGGGCCGCGGCCGCTTCCGGGTCGTCCGGGTCGGCCGCCGCGTCGAGGTCGGTCAGCAGGTGGAGCCGGCCGGCCGCCGTATAGGCGATCCGGTCGCCGTCGGTGGCCGCGTGGCGCGCGTAGAACCCGCCGAGCGGCGAGTGCCGCCGCAGGTCGGAGCCGTCCGGCGCGCTGGAGTAGACCGCGCCCTGGCCCTCGTGGTCGCTGAGGAAGGCGATCCGGTCGCCGACGAACATCGGACACTCGATGTTGCCGTCCAGTGCGCCGTGCACCCGGTGGAACTCGCCGCCGCCGTCCGGGTCCAGCCACAGCTTCCCGGCGGTGCCGCCCCGGTAGCCCTTCCAGTACGCGGCCTCCCGGCCCATCGTGGCCGACTGCAGCAGCACCGCGCCGCCGGGCCCGAAGGCCAGGTCCCCGATCGGCCCGTACGGCAGGGTCCGGGCCGGCCCGCCGTCCAGCGGCACCACCCGGGCCCAACTGCGGCGCAGCGACGCCTGGCCGTCGGTGGTGATCACCACCAGCTCCCCGTCCGGGGTCCAACCACGCACCGACGTACGGCTGTTGCCCCAGTACGTCAGCCGCCGCGACGGGCCTCCGTCGACGGGCGCCACATGCACCTCGGGCGCGCCGTCGCGTGTCGAGGTCCAGGCGACCGTCTCACCGTCGGGCGCGATCCTCGGCCGCCCCACCGGCATGTTGTCCGCGCTGACCCGCCAGGCCCGGCCGCCGTCCAGTGGCGCGATCCACACGTCGTCCTCGGCGGTGAAGGCGATCAGCTCACCGAAGGGGTGCGGATTGCGGAGGTAGGAGGCGGGCGCGGCCCGGCGGTCCGGGCGCGGGGCGGGCGCCTCTTTCTGGGGGCCGCCTTCCCGGGGGCCGCTTTCCCGGGGGCTTTCCCGGGGGCTTTCCCGGGGGCCGCCTTCCCGGCCGGCGGACGCTTCGCCGGCGTCTTCTTCGCCGCCGACTTGGCGGCCGCCGTCTTCTTGGCCGCCGCCTTCTTCGCGACCGCCCGCTTCGCCGGCTGCTTCCCGGCGGCGTCCTGCCGCGCCTGCTGCGGGCCGGCCCGCCGGCCCGACTGCTGCTCGCGCCGCGTCGGTTGCCGCTCCGCGGGTTGCTGCTCCGGCTGCGTCTGGGGTGTCGGATGAGTCACTCCGACACCCTAACCAGGATCAACTCCACATCGGAGTGCGGATGTCGCAGTTCGCTGGGCCCCCCACGGATTTACGACCGCCGCGCTCGCCTCCTGCGGACGGGCGGCGCAGGCCACGTACCCTCGTACCCTCGTGCCGTGGACAACTACATCTGCACGCTGTGCGGTTCGGGGGGCCTGGAGCCGGGCTTCATCGAGGACTCCGGCGAGCACAGCCGCGGCTACGCGCGCTGGATCGCGGGCCCACTGGAACGCGGCATCTTCGGCGGCGCCAAGCGGATGGGCCGCAAGCGCTGGCAGATCGACGCCTACCGCTGCCCCGGCTGCGGGCACCTGGAACTCTTCGGCTTCCGCCCGGTCTGAGGCCGGGCCCACCGCACCGGGTGCGGCGGCTATCCCCAGCGCCCGGTGCGGGTCAGCAGCAGCGCGGTGGCGGCCACACCCGCCGTCGAGGTGCGCAGCACGGTGGGGCCGAGGCGGTACGGCGGTGCGCCCGCCGCGGCGAAGGCCGTCAACTCCTCCGGGGAGACGCCGCCTTCCGGGCCGACCACCAGCACCAGCGAGCCGGCGGCGGGCAGTTCGGCCGCGGCCAGCGCGGTGGAGCCCTCCTCGTGCAGCACCCCGGCGAAGTCCGCCTCCCCGAGCAGGGCGGCCAGTTGGCGGGTGGTCAGCGGGTCGGCCACCTCGGGGAAGCGGAGCCGGCGGGACTGCTTGGCCGCCTCCCGGGCCGTGGAACGCCACTTGGCCAGGGACTTCGCGCCCCGGTCACCGCGCCACTGGGTGACGCAACGGGCGGCGGCCCAGGGGACGATGACATCCACCCCGGCCTCCGTCATGGTCTCCACGGCGAGTTCGCCCCGGTCGCCCTTGGGCAGTGCCTGGACGACGGTGATCCGGGGGGACGGCTCGGGTTCCTCCCGGACGGCGTGCACCTCGACGTTGAGCACATCCTTGCCGACGGTGCCGGCCACCACCCCGTAGGCGCCCCGCCCGGCGCCGTCGGTGAGCACGATCTGCTCACCGGGCTGCAACCGCCGCACGGACACCGCGTGCCGCCCCTCCGCGCCGTCCAGGGTCAGGCGGCGGGACGAGCCGTCGAGCAGGGCCGGGTCGACGAGGAAGACCGGAGCGGTCATGCGGGCGTCTCCTGGGCGGCGTGCAGTTCGGCGACAAGGGTTTCGACCAGGGCGCCGGCCGACAGCTCGCGCGCCAGCCGGTGGCCCTGGCCCGCCCACAGCGCCATGCCCTGCGGGTCGCTCGCCGCGGCGGCCGCCCGGCGCAGGCCGGAGGTGAGGTGGTGGACCTGCGGGTAGCCGGGCGGGGCGTACGGGCCGTGCTCGCGCATGAAGCGGTTCAGCAGGCCGCGGGCGGGGCGGCCGGAGAAAGCGCGGGTCAGCTCGGTACGGGAGAACACCGGGTCGGTGACGGCCCGCTTGTGCAGGACGTTGGCGCCGGATTCCGGGCAGACCAGGAAGGCGGTGCCCAGTGCCGCGGCGTCGGCGCCGGCGGCGAGCACGGCGGCGATCTGGCTGCCCCGCATCAGGCCGCCGGCCGCGATGATCGGGAGCTGAACGGTTTCGCGGACCTGCGGGATCAGGGAGAGCAGGCCGATCCCCGCGCCGTCGAGCTGCGGGTCGTCCCGGTGCGTGCCCTGGTGGCCACCGGCCTCCACGCCCTGGACGCAGACGGCGTCCGCGCCGGCCCGCTGGGCGGCCAGCGCCTCGGCGGGGGACGTGACGGTGACCACGGTGTACGTGCCGGCCTTGGCGAAGGCCTCGCACACGGAGCGGTCCGGGCAGCCGAAGGTGAAGCTCACCAGCGGCACCGGGTCCGCCAGCAGCACCGCCACCTTGGCGTCGTACCCGTCGTCGCTCCCGGTGTCCGGGTCGCCGAGCGCGGTGGCGTACCAGGCGGCCTCGGCGGCCAGCTGCTCGGCGTAGACGGCGACCGCGGACCGGTCGACGGTGCCCGGCTGCGGCAGGAACAGGTTCACCCCGAAGGGCTGCGAGGTCAGGTCCCGCAGCTGCCGGATCTCCTGGTACATCGCCTCGGACGTCTTGTAGCCCGCCGCCAGAAATCCCAGCCCCCCGGCGGCCCCCACCGCGGCGGCCAACTGCGGATTGGACGCGCCGCCGGCCATCGGCGCCTGGATGATCGGGTGAGCCGAAAGGGAGGAGAGCTCGGTGAGCGCGGACATGTCCTCATCGTGCCATTTCGCTGCCGCTGAGCCTCACCCGGGTCCACGCCCCCTTACGGGGCCGCCCGGACTGCGGTGCGTCCCCCAGCACGCGCACATCGCGGCTGACCGCGCAGTTCCCCGCGCCCCCTCAGGGCCCACCCGGACTCAGCTGCGTCCCCCAGCGCGGGCACGTCGTGGCTGCTCGCGCAGTTCCCCGCGCCCCTGACGGGGCCCGTCCCCAACCCCGCCCAGCCACCCGCACCCCCCGCCAGGGGCGAACCCGCGCCCCCGGGCACCCAACAGGGGCGCGGGGAACTGCGCGGGCAACCCACCACGACCCGCAGCCCGCCCACAAACCCGCACCCACCCCCCGCCAGGGGCGAAGCCACAGGGGCGCGGGGAACTGCGCGGGCGACGCACCACGACCCGCAGCCCGCCGACGGGCTCAATCCACCCGCACGCCCCGCAGGGGCCTAGCGGCCGTTGAAGGCGTCCTTGAGGCGGGAGAAGAGCCCCTGCTGGCCCGGGGCGAACTGTCCCGTCGGGCGTTCCTCGCCGCGGAGTTTGGCCAGGCGCCGCATCAGGTCCTCCTGGTCCGCGTCGAGCTTGTGGGGGGTGATGACCTCGACGTGGACGACGAGGTCGCCGCGGCCCCCGCCGCGCAGGTGGGTGACGCCGCGCTGGTGGAGCGGGATCGACTGGCCGGACTGGGTGCCGGGCCGGATGTCGATCTCCTCCATGCCGTCCAGCGTCTCCAGCGGGCACTTGGTGCCGAGCGCCGCCGCCGTCATCGGCAGCGTGACCGTGCAGTGCAGGTCGTCGCCGCGGCGCTGGAAGACCGGGTGGGGTACTTCGCGGATCTCCACGTAGAGGTCACCCGCCGGGCCGCCGCCGGGGCCGACCTCGCCCTCGCCGGCCAGCTGGATCCGGGTGCCGTTGTCGACACCGGCCGGGATCTTCACCGTCAGCGTGCGGCGCGAGCGCACCCGCCCGTCGCCGGCGCACTCCGGGCACGGCGTGGGCACCACGGTGCCGAAGCCCTGGCACTGCGGGCACGGCCGCGACGTCATCACCTGACCGAGGAACGACCGGGTGACCTGGGACACCTCGCCCCGGCCCCGGCACATGTCGCAGGTCTGCGCCGACGTACCGGGCGCGGCCCCCTCGCCGTTGCACGTGCCGCAGGTGACCGCGGTGTCCACCTGGATGTCCTTGGTGGTGCCGAAGGCCGCCTCGTCCAGCTCGATCTCCAGCCGGATCATCGCGTCCTGCCCGCGCCGGGTGCGCGAGCGCGGTCCGCGCTGCTGCGACTGCCCGAAGAAGGCGTCCATGATGTCGCTGAAGTTGCCGAAGCCGGCCCCGAAGCCCGCGCCGCCGGCGCCACCACCGCCCGCGGCGGACAGCGGATCCCCGCCGAGGTCGTAGACCTGCTTCTTCTGCGGATCGGAGAGGACCTCGTAGGCCGCGTTGATCTCCTTGAACCGCTCCTGCGTCTTGGGGTCCGGATTGACGTCCGGGTGCAGTTCGCGGGCCAGCCGACGGAAGGCCTTCTTGATCTCGTCCGGTCCTGCGTCACGGCGCACGCCGAGAACGGCGTAGTAGTCGGTGGCCACTTACGACTCCGCCAGGATCTGTCCGACGTAACGTGCCACTGCGCGTACCGCTCCCATCGTTCCGGGGTAGTCCATGCGGGTCGGTCCGACCACGCCGAGTTTGGCGACTGCCTCGTCGCCCGAACCGTAGCCGACCGCCACCACGGAGGTGGAATTGAGGCCCTCGTGAAAGTTCTCATGCCCGATGCGGACCGTCATGGTCGAGTCCGCGGTTTCGCCGAGGAGTTTCAGGAGCACCATCTGCTCCTCCAGCGCTTCCAGGACCGGACGGATCGTCAGCGGGAAGTCGTGGTTGAACCGGGTCAGGTTCGCCGCGCCGCCGAGCATGATGCGCTCCTCCTTCTCCTCCACCAGGGTTTCGAGGAGGGTGGCGAGCACCCCGGAGACCGCCGGGCGGTCGTCCGGGTCGAAGCTTTCCGGCAGGTCCTGCACCAGCGGCGGCACGTCGGCGAACCGGCGGCCGACGACCCGGCTGTTGAGCCGGGCCCGCAGATCCGCCAGTACCGTCTCGCCGACCGGTGCGGCGCAGTCGATCAGCCGCTGCTCGACGCGTCCGGTGTCGGTGATGAGCACCAGCATGAGGCGGGCGGGCGCCAGCGACAGCAATTCCACGTGCCGGACCGAGGAGCGGACCAGCGAGGGGTACTGCACGACCGCGACCTGCCGGGTGAGCTGGGCCAGCAGCCGCACCGTCCGGGCCACCACGTCGTCGAGATCGACCGCGCCGCCCATGAAGTTCTGGATCGCGCGGCGCTCGGCGCCCGACAGCGGCTTGACGCCGGCCAGCTTGTCGACGAAGAGCCGGTAGCCCTTGTCGGTGGGGATACGGCCCGCGCTGGTGTGCGGCTGGGCGATGTAGCCCTCGTCCTCCAGCACGGCCATGTCGTTGCGCACGGTGGCGGGCGACACCCCCAGGCTGTGGCGCTCGGTCAGCGCCTTGGACCCGACCGGCTCCTCGGTGCCGACATAGTCCTGAACGATGGCACGCAGCACTTCGAGTCTGCGTTCGCTCAGCATCGCGCACCTCCCAACCGTGGGGCCTTGAGCCGCTCCGGCCTGGCACTCGTCCATTTCGAGTGCCAGCTTTCCCGCAGCAAGTGTACGGCGAGGCGGCAAGGGGTCGGCAAGACCGGCTCCGATACGGCTTCGGATCGTGCCGCGACCGGCGGCGGGACGCGAGCAGAACGCGGGGCAGGACGCGGGGCGAGACGGGGAGCGGGCCGGAAAGAGGGCCGACCTCGGGAGCAAGGTTGTCACCACCGCGCGCGTACCCGCGGTCACGGCGATAGCGTCGCCCCTGTGGATTTCGTGGAGAGCGCGCAGCAGCCGGGCGCCGGGAGTTCGGTGTGGGAGCACCTGGCTCCCGGGGTGGCCCGCCGGCGGCTGCCCGGCCTGGACGTGACGGTCGGCCTGGTGGTCGGCTCGGACGCCGTGCTGCTGATCGACACCGGCGCCACGCCGCGCGCGGGCGAGGAGCTGCGGCAGCAGGTGGCGGCGCTGACCGGCCGCGAGGTCACCCACGTCGTCCTCACCCACGGGCACTTCGACCATGTCTTCGGCACGGCGGCGTTCACCGGCGCCGAGGTGTACGGGCAGGCGTCGCTGGACGGCTATCTGCGGCGCGAACGCGAGGCGCTGCGGGAGAACGCGGTGGAGCTCGGCACCGACCCGCTGGAGGCCGCACAGGCGGCCGGCGCGCTGGTGCTCCCGGGCCGGCCGGTGCACGGCGAGCTCGACCTGGATCTCGGCGAGCGCCCGGTACGGCTGGTGCATCCCGGCCCGGGCCACACCGGGCACGATCTGGTGGTGGTCGTGCCGGGCGCCAGCGCCAGCGATCCGGCGGTGGTCTTCTGCGGTGACCTGGTGGAGGAGTCCGGTGAGCCCCAGGCCGGCGCGGACGCGGTGCCGGGCGCCTGGGCGGCCGCGGTGGACGCGCTGCTGGAACTCGGCGGGGAGACGGGACGCTACGTGCCCGGCCACGGCGCGGTGGTGGACGCGCGCTTCCTGCGCGCCCAGCGCGACGCGCTCGCCGAACGCTTCGGGGGGCAGGACCCGGATCCCGGGGTGCGGCCTCACTGACCGTCCGGGCTGATCGTCGAACCGACCGGGCGCATACGGTCGTCGCGCTGGATGGCGACGGCCGCCATGTCGTCGCCCAGCGGTCCGGCCACATGGGCCAGCAGGTCCTCGGTCATCGACCGGAGCAGCGCCTGCGGCCGGTCCCCGGTCCAGGTGACGGCCCGGGCCAGCAGCGGATAGAACACGCCGTGCGGATCGCGGGCCTCGGTGACGCCGTCGGTGTACAGGATCAGGTGATCGCCGGGCCCGAAGGCGAAGGTGCTGATGGTGTAGGTGCTCTCGCCCATGCCGCCGAGCATGCCGAGCCCGAGCGGCGGCGCGGGCTCGGCCACGTTCAGCAAGGTGGCGCCGCCGTCGTGCAGCAGCAGCGGAGAGGGGTGACCGCAGTTGACCACGTGGGCGTACGGCTCGTCGTCCGGGATCTCGATGACCGCCGCCGTCACGAACCGCTCGCCCACCTCGGTCTGCGACGGGCCCTCGGGCAGCTCCGTCAGGCTCCAGCGGAATCCGTCCTCCAGCGACTGGACCAGCTCCGGCAGCGGTCCCTGGCGATAGGCCGAGGCCCGGAAGGCGCCCAGCACGCTCTCGGTGTCGCCGATCGAGGACAGGCCGTGCCCGCGGACGTCACCGATCAGCAGCCGGGTGGCGCCCTCGGTCCGCGCCACCGCGTACATGTCGCCGCCGACCCGGGTGCCGAGTTCGGCGGCCATGTACTCGGAGGCGATGAAGAGCGGCCCGGCCCGGGGCGGCAGCGCCCGCAGCACCACGCCCTGGGCGGTCTCCGACGCGCGGCGCAACCGCTCCAGCTCGCGCAGCCGCTTCTCCCGCAGATGGCTGAAGAGGATCAGCAGCACCGAGAGCACCACCAGGGACAGCAGCTCCACGATCACGTTCTCGCTGGACAGGACGTGCCGCTCAGCGCTGGCGACGAGGATCGACGCCACCGCCGCCAACGCGGTCACGAAGCCCCGGCGCGGTCCGCCGAACGCGGAGACGAGCGCGACCGGCACCACCAGGATGTGGGCGAGGTGGATCCCGTGCGGCAAGAACGCGTCCGCCACCGGCACGGCCACGATCACCAGCGCCGATCCCGCGAGCAGTCCCCAGCCGCCCTTGGCTCCCGCGGGTTCCTCCATGGCCGAGAGGCGGGACCACCAGCGCATCGGTGTTCCTCCCTTCCGGTGTGCCGAGGGCGGGGGCCCGTCCCTGCCGTGCGCGTCGGCCGTACGGGGCAGCCCGGCGGCGTAGCGGTGCACGGTCGGCGCGCGGCCATATCTGGACATAACGTATGACGACTCCGCCGCCGGCGCGAAAACTGGGGAACCGGACCGCGCCCTCCACGACACGCCGCGGGGCCGCGGCACGGACCGCGTGGCTACGATCTCCTCCATGCGCAGCAGGAGTTACGACGGCGATCTGACCCCACCGTGGAAGAAGGCGGCGCCCGCGCCCGAGGTGGCCGCGGAGCCCGACCTGGTGGTCGAGGACGCCGGTACGGGCTTCTGCGGGGCCGTGGTGCGGGTCGAGAAGACCGCGGAGGGCCTCACGGTGACCCTGGAGGACCGCTTCGGCAAGCACCGCGTCTTCCCGATGACACCGGGCGCCTTCCTGCTCGACGGCAGGCCCGTCACGCTGGTCCGCCCGCCGTCCGTGCCCGCCCGCCGCGGCCCGCTGCTGTCCGCTTCCGGCTCCATCGCGGTCCCGGGCACCAAGGCCCGCATCGCCCGCGCCGGCCGCATCTACGTCGAGGGCCGCCACGACGCCGAGCTGGTCGAACGGGTCTGGGGCCACGACCTGCGCGTCGAGGGCGTCGTCGTGGAGTACCTGGAAGGTGTGGACGACCTGCCGGCCATCGTCTCCGCGTTCTCCCCCGCGCCCGACGCCCGCCTCGGCGTCCTGGTCGACCACCTCGCCCCGGGCTCCAAGGAGTCCCGGATCGCCGCCTCGGTCACCGGACCGGACGTCCTCGTCGTCGGCCACCCCTACATCGACGTCTGGGAGGCGGTGAAGCCGTCCTCGGTCGGCATCCCCTCCTGGCCCCGCGTCCCCCGCGGCGAGGACTGGAAGTCCGGTGTCTGCCGCGCCCTCGGCTGGACCGACCTGACCACCGGCGAGGCCTGGCAGCGCATCCTCGCCTCGGTCACCAGCTACCGCGACCTGCGGCCCGAACTGCTGGGGGCGGTGGAACGCCTGATCGATTTCGTGACGGTGCCGTAGCGGCCTTGCCCGCTCTTCGGCTGCTATGCGTCGAAGCGGGCGACGACGAGGTCGGGGCCGGTGGCCGTGACGTAGGCGGCGCTCGTGACGTAGACGGTGCGGCCGCGCAGGGCCACCGCGGTCGGGTGCGCCTGCGGCGGGACGGGCGCCGGCGGGGGCGGCCGGCGGTCAGTCGACCAGGTCCCGCACCACCGCGTCCGCCAGCAGCCGGCCCCGCAGGGTCAGGACCGCACGCCCCTCGCCGTAAGGACCGGGCTCCAGGAGGCCGTCCCTTACCGCGCGGGCGGCGGCAGCCGATCCCGCCGCGGCGAGAAGGTCCAGCGGGCAGCCGGCCGACAGGCGGAGCTCCAGCAGGATGCGCTCGACCCGGCGGTCCTCCGCCGTCAGGATCTCCCGGCCGGCGCCGGGACTGCGCCCCTCCGCCAGCGCCTGCGCGTACGCGCCCGGGTGCTTGGCGTTCCACCAGCGGACGCCGCCGACGTGGCTGTGGGCGCCCGGCCCGGCGCCCCACCAGTCCGCCCCGGTCCAGTACAGCTCGTTGTGCGTGCAGCGCCCGGCCGGGGTCGTGGCCCAGTTGGACACCTCGTACCAGGAGAAGCCCGCCGCGGCGAGCCGCTCGTCCGCGATGAGGTAGCGGTCCGCGTGCACGTCGTCGTCGGTCATCGGCACCTCGCCGCGCCGGATCCGGCGCGCCAGCTGCGTCCCCTCCTCGACGATCAGCGCGTACGCGGACACGTGGTCCGGCCCGGCGCCGATCGCCGCGTCCAGCGAGGCCCGCCAGTCGTCGTCGGTCTCGCCCGGGGTGCCGTAGATCAGGTCGAGGTTGACGTGGTCGAAGCCGGCCGCGCGGGCCTCGGCGACGCATGCCTCGGGCCGGCCCGGTGTGTGGTTGCGGTCCAGGACGCGCAGGACGTGCTGCCGCGCGCTCTGCATGCCGAAGGACATCCGGTTGAAGCCGCCGGCGCGCAGATCCGCCAGATACCCCGGGTCGACGGACTCGGGGTTCGCCTCCGTGGTGACCTCCGCGCCGGGCGCCAGCCCGAACTCGGCCCGGATCGCGCCCAGCGCCCGCACCAGATCGGCGGCCGGCAGCAGCGTGGGCGTGCCGCCGCCGATGAAGACCGTCCGCACCGGGCGCGGATCGTCGCCGAGCACCTTGCGGGCCAGCCGGATCTCCTCGATCAGCGCGTCCGCGTAGTTGTCCCGGGAGGCCAGCGCCCCGCCGGAGCCGCGCAGCTCGCTCGCCGTGTAGGTGTTGAAGTCGCAGTAGCCGCAGCGGCTGGCGCAGTAGGGCACGTGCAGGTAGAAGCCGAGCGGCCGGTCGGCGGCCCCGTCCAGCGCGTGCGGGGGCAGGGCGCCGTCGGCGGGTACGGGTTCACCGTCGGGCAGTACGGAAGGCATCCTCCCAGTATCCGGTACGCGCCGGGCGGGCCCCGCCGGCCGGCTCCACGGGCCACCTCGGCGGGCGGGCGGGCCTGGCGGGCCGGGCGGGCGGGCCGGCTCACTGCGCCTGCAGCACCAGCAGCGCCAGATCGTCGGACGGCGGCGCCGCGTCGTAGTCGTAGACCGCCTGCCGGATCCGCTGCGCGACGCCGGACGCGTCCAGCCCGGCGCAGCCGCCCAGGACCACCGCCAATCCGTCGTCGTCGTCGAACTGCCGTCGCCCACGGCGGCGTTCGGTCACCCCGTCGGTGACACACAGCAGGGTGTCACCGGGGGCCAGGTCGAAGGACTCGCTCCGGTAGCTGGCGTCGTCCGAAATGCCCAGCAGCATCTGCGGGGTGGCCACCGGCCGCACCACCCCGCTCGGGCCGAGGACCAGCGGCAGCGGATGCCCCGCCGACGCGAGCGTGCAGCGGGCGCCGCGGGCCGGGGCGTACGGCAGGATCTCGCCGTACAGCAACGACAGGAAACGGGCCTGACCGCCGTCCCAGGCCGCGGTCTCGCCGATGAGCGCGGTGGTGGCCTCGTCGGCCAGTGCCTTGTTGAGGCGGTCCAGGACATCGGACACGCCGTAGCCCTCGCGCGCCAGCAGCCGCAGCACCGGGCGGGCGATGCCGGTCAGTGAGGCGGCTTCGGGGCCGGAGCCGCAGACGTCGCCGAGCGCGAAGCACCAGCGGCCGTCGCCGGCCGGGAAGAGGTCGTAGAAGTCGCCGCCGACCCAGTCGCCGGCCGTCGGCTCGTAGACGACGGCGTGCTCGACGCCCGGGATCCGGCCGGTGGCGGGCGGCAGCAGGCCCCGCTGCAGCACCGTGCTGATCATGGCCTGGCGGGCGTACTGCCGGGCCGTGCCCATGGCCAGCGCGACCCGGCGGGCGAAGTCCTCGATCAGGCCGGTGGCCTCGTCGCGCAGGCCGAGCGGTCCGGTCCGGCCCAGCAGCAAGGTGCCGTGGCACCGGCCGGTGGCGATCAGCGGCAGCGCGAGCGCGCCGCCCTGGTCACACACCTTGTCGGACACGGCCGGCCAGATCAGCGGCTGCGCGCCGGCCCGGACGGCGGGGGCCGACGGGGCCTTTTCCAGCACGGCCCGCAGCGGGTCGATCCAGTGCTCGGCGCTGTGCCAGACCCGCGACAGGCGGGGCGCGGCGCCGACCGGGTAGAGCCACACCGCGCACCAGTCGGCGAGCCGCGGGACCAGCAGCTGGGTGGCGAGGGAGGCGACGTGGTCCTCGTCGAGCTGCCCGGCCAGCAGGTCGGAGGCTTCGGCGAGGAAGGTGAGGCTGCCGCGGCTGATCCAGTC
Organism: Streptomyces sp. DvalAA-14; assembly: GCF_900091855.1. Taxonomy (GTDB): domain Bacteria; phylum Actinomycetota; class Actinomycetes; order Streptomycetales; family Streptomycetaceae; genus Actinacidiphila. Next base: position 10,614 of record NZ_FMCH01000300.1, on the reverse strand, counting down.
CGCGTCGGCCCGGCGGGGCGCTTCCGGCGGCGCGGTGGGGGCCAGCAGCGGCTGGTCCTTGTCCGCGCTGGCGGTGGGCGGCTCGGACTCCTCCGGCTCGCTCAGGTCGAGGCGGCACCAGACGGTCTTGCGGTCCCGGTGGTAGGTGACGCCCCAGGTGTCGGAGAGCGCGGCGACCAGGTGCAGGCCCCGGCCGCCCTCCCGGCTGTCCGCGGGCTGTTCGGTACTGCCCCGCAGGACCCGCCCGGGGTGGCGGTCGGCGACCTCGATCACCAGACCGGGCGCCGGCGCGGACTCCGTGTCGAGCCGGCACACGATGTCCACGGCGGTACCGGCGTGGACCACGGCGTTCGTCACCAGCTCGCTCATCAGCAAGGTGGCGTCATCGAGCACACGGTCGCCGAAGCCCGCGCCGTCCGGCAGGCCCTGGCCCGCCCAATCGGCGAGCGTCGCCCGGAGGAACCGCCGCGCCGCCCCGGCGGCCAGCTCGTCGCCCGGCACACTGGCTTGCCGCACGCCCCCCTCGGGGCGACTCTGGGGTGGAATCAGCCTCACACCGCACAGCGTGACACCCCGCGCCCCCTCGGGTGCGCACAGTCACTTCCTTTCCCTCGTCAGAGCACGCTTTCCGCAAACGTGTCCCGCGATGCCGTCCGCCCCGCTACTATCCGGCCCCCACCGCCCCCCGACCACCCCGGCCATGGCGGCTGACCTGCGCGGTTCCCGAAGCGGCGCCGGCCCCGCACGGCAGTCACCGGTTCGGCGGGACCGGCCGTGGTTCCTAGGCCGTGTCTGACAAATCCCGCCTGCCCCGCCCTGCGGGCGGACGGCGCTATTTGTCAGACACGGCCTAGTGCCGGCGGGTCCTGCGGCGGCCGGCGGTGACGAGGGCGGTGCCGGCCACGGCGAGGGTGGCGCCGCCGAGAAGCAGGGTCGAGCTGTCGGTGCCGGTCGCGGCGAGCGCCCCCGGCTGGTTGGCCGTGGGGGTCGCGCCGGGCGCGGACACGCTCGGGGTGGGCGTGCCGTGCCGGCTGGGGGTGGGGCTGGTGGTGGGGGCCGCCTTCGAGACGTTGATGTCCTCGATGACTCGAGGGCTGGCCGGAGGATCGATATAGGCGTTGTCCGCGTCGGGGATCGAGGCTGCCACGCTGGTCGCCTGCCCGTCGGCCTTCGCGGTGAACGTCAAGGAGAAGTGACCGTCGGCGCCGAGTGTGGTCTTGCCGTGGAAGGCGAGCGGGGAGCCGGGCTCGGCCGGCTGGTAGGTCACCTCCACGGTGCCGCCCTGGTACGGCCTCCACGTCGTGCCGTCCTGCCGCTCCCAGAGTCCTTCGGCGGTGACTTCGCGGGCCCCGTCGATCTTCGGGCCGACCTTGTAGTCCGCGCGGAATCGGGTCTTGCTCGCCGTGCACGTCACCGGGACGCCCGCGTGGGCGCCCCAGGATCCGTAGACGGCGGGGTCCAGCCGCCGCATCGCGTACACCGGCACCGTGTACGTGTCGGGGTAGTCGGTCACCTGCGGGAGGCGCTGGTCGATCACGGCGTCGGCCAGTCGGAAGTGGCCCTGGGCGTCGGTTTTCACCGTGCCCAGCCGGTCGAATTCGACCTCGTCCGGGGCGTCGGGGTTCGGGGAGTCGGTTGGCGAGGTCCCCCACTCCACCAGGTCCACCGTCTGTCCGGCCGCCGGGGGGTAAGCACCCGCCTTCGGGTCGTTGACCGCCAGTGTGCCGGTCACGGTGACCGTGTGATGGTCGTAGTTCGCCGTCACCGGCGTGACCTCGAAGTCGTGCACCACGTAGCCGGGATCGTCCTTCGGGGGCTGCGGGTCGGGCGTCGCGGCGGTCGCGGCCCCGGCCGGCAGGCTCATCAGCAGGGCGAGCAGCCCGAGGACAACGCCCCCCGCGCCCGTTCGGCGGGTGGATGGCGTAGGCATGAGTATGGATATCCCTCCGGTAGATGCCCGGTTGGACCATCCACGGGACCGCTCGGTTGTGCGGGCCGGCCGCGATTCTTCCGCGACCGGGCCGCACCATGATCCGAACGTCCCGAACTACGCCTCGGACTACGCCTCGACCGCTCCCGCGTACATCTCCTCGATCAGCGGGGCGAACTCCCGCTCCACCACCGGCCGCTTCAGCTTCATGCTCGGGGTGAGGTCGCCGTGCTCGATGTCGAGGTCGCGGGGAAGGATGCGGAACTGGCGGATCTCCTGCCAGCGTTGCACGCTGTCGTTGACGGAGCGGACGTAGTCCGCCATCAGGGAGCGGACCTCCGGGCTGGCGACGACCTCCGGGTAGGGCCGGCCGCCGAGGCCGTTCTCCTCGGCCCAGGCGAGGATGGCCGGCTCGTCCAGGGCCAGCAGCGCCGAACAGAAGTTGCGGCCGCCGCCGACGACCAGGACGTTGCTCACGTAGGGGCACACCGCCTTGAACTGGCCCTCGATCTCGACCGGCGAGATGTACTTGCCGCCCGAGGTCTTGATCAGGTCCTTCTTGCGGTCGGTGATCTTCAAGAAGCCGTCCGGCGAGAGCTCACCGATGTCGCCGGTGTGGAACCAGCCGTCCGGCTCCAGCACCTCCGCCGTCTTCTCCGGCAGGCCGTGGTAGCCCTGCATGATGCCGGGGCCGCGCAGCATGACCTCGCCGTCCTCGGCGATGCGCACCTCCAGCCCGGGCAGCGCCTTGCCGACCGTGCCGGTGCGGTACGCCTCACCGGGGTTGACGAAGCTCGCCGCGCTGGACTCGGTGAGCCCGTAGCCCTCCAGGATGTGGATGCCGGCGCCGGCGAAGAAGTAGCCGATCTGCGGCGGGAGCGCGGCCGAGCCGGAGACGCAGGCCCGCAGCCGCCCGCCGAAGGCCTCCCGCAGCTTGCCGTAGACCAGCTTGTCGGCGAGCGCGTGCTGGGTGCGCAGGCGCAGCGGCGCGGTCGGTACGCCGGTGAGCCGCATGCTGCTCTGCGTCGCCTTGGCGTACTCGCGGGCGACCTCGGCGGCCCACTGGAAGATCTTGTACTTGGCGGCGCCGCCCGCCCGGGCCTTGGCGACGACCCCGTTGTAGACCTTCTCGAAGATGCGCGGCACGGCAGCCATGTAGGTGGGCCGTACCACCGGCAGGTTCTCCACGATCTTGTCGACGCGGCCGTCCACCACGGTGACGTGCCCGACCGAGATGTGGCCGGCGGTGAGCACCTTGCCGAAGACGTGCGCGAGCGGCAGCCACAGGTACTGGACGTCGTTCTCGTCGAGCAGGCCGACCGCCTGGATGGCGCGGGCCATGTACGACCAGGCGTCGTGCGGGAGGCGTACGCCCTTGGGGCGGCCGGTGGTGCCGGAGGTGTAGATGAGCGTGGCCAGCTGGTCCTTGGTGAGCGCGGCGACCGCGCCGGTCACCGCGTCGGGATGCTGCTCCAGGTAGGCGGCGCCGCGCTTCTCCAGGTCGGCCAGGGACAGGACCCAGCCGTCGCCGTCGGCGTCCGTCGCGTCGGCCGGCTCGAAGACCACCACGTGCGCCAGCTCGGGCAGTTCGGCGCGCCGCTCGCGGGCCTTGGCGAGTTGGCGGGCGTCCTCGGCGAACAGCACCCGGCTGCCGGAGTCGGCCAGGATGAACGCGGTCTCGTCGGCGTTGGTGGTGGGGTAGACGGTGGTGGTCGCGGCGCCGGCGCACAGCACGCCGAGGTCGGCCAGGATCCAGTCCACGCTGGTGCCGGCGGCCAGCGCCACCCGCTCCTCGGGGCGGACGCCGAGGTCCATCAGACCGGCCGCGATCGCATGGACCCGGGTGGCGGCCTCCGCCCAGGTGAGCGACTGCCAGCCGTCGGGGCCCGTACCGGACTCCGGCGGCACCGGGTACCGGTAGGCCTCCGCGTCCGGTGTCGCGGCGACCCGTTCCAGGAAGAGGGTGGCCACGGAGGGCGGCCGATTCTCGAGCAACATCTGTGTGTCGGTCACCACCACAACCTCCGGGGCACGCGCAGCATTCTTATTAACTCACCAGTAACTATCCGTCGGATCAGAGTAGAGGGCCGAGGCCCGGCGCGTAAGAGGGCACGACCGGCGGGTTGCCACCACCGGCGACCCAGCGGGAGGCAGAGCACATACCCGCCGGTGGGCCTCCCTGCCGCCGGCCCGCGCACGCCGGCACGGGTGCCCGCGCCGGAGCTACTTCTTCGCCTTGGACTCGCCCTCGGAGTCGGTCGACAGCACCGCGATGAAGGCTTCCTGCGGCACCTCCACATTGCCGACCATCTTCATCCGCTTCTTGCCTTCCTTCTGCTTCTCCAGCAGCTTGCGCTTGCGCGAGATGTCGCCGCCGTAGCACTTGGCGAGGACGTCCTTGCGGATGGCGCGCACCGTCTCGCGGGCGATCACCCGGGCGCCGATGGCCGCCTGGATGGGCACCTCGAAGTTCTGCCGCGGGATCAGCTCGCGCAGCTTGGCGACCAGCCGGACCCCGTAGGCGTACGCCTTGTCCTTGTGGGTGACGGCGGAGAACGCGTCCACCTTGTCGCCGTGCAGCAGGATGTCGACCTTGACCAGATCGGCGCTCTGCTCACCGGTGGGCTCGTAGTCCAGGGAGGCGTAACCGCGGGTCTTGGACTTCAGGTTGTCGAAGAAGTCGAAGACGATCTCGGCGAGCGGCAGGGTGTAGCGGATCTCCACCCGGTCCTCGGAGAGGTAGTCCATGCCGAGCAGCGAGCCGCGGCGGTTCTGGCACAGCTCCATGATCGCGCCGATGAACTCGGTCGGCGCCAGCAGTGTCGCCCTTACCACCGGCTCATAGATCTCGGCGAGTTTGCCTTCCGGGAATTCACTCGGGTTGGTGACGACGTGCTCTTTACCGTCCTCCATCACCACCCGGTAGACCACGTTGGGCGCGGTGGCGATCAGGTCCAGGCCGAACTCGCGCTCCAGCCGCTCGCGGACCACGTCCAGGTGCAGCAGGCCGAGGAAGCCGACCCGGAAACCGAAGCCGAGGGCCGCCGAGGTCTCCGGCTCGTAGACCAGCGCCGCGTCGTTGAGCTGGAGTTTGTCCAGTGCCTCGCGCAGCTCCGGGTAGTCCGAGCCGTCCAGCGGGTAGAGGCCGGAGAAGACCATCGGCCTGGGGTCCTTGTAGCCGCCCAGCGCCTCGGTCGCGCCGTGGTTCAAGGTGGTGATGGTGTCACCGACCTTGGACTGCCGGACGTCCTTCACCCCGGTGATCAGATAACCGACCTCGCCGACGCCCAGACCGTCGGCCGGCGTCATTTCCGGGGAGTTGGTGCCGATCTCCAGCAGTTCGTGGGTGGCGCCGGTGGACATCATCCGGATCCGCTCGCGCTTGCTGAGCTGGCCGTCGATGACCCGGACGTAGGTGACCACGCCGCGGTAGGAGTCGTACACCGAGTCGAAGATCATCGCGCGGGCGGGGGCGTCCGCGACACCGACCGGGGCCGGTACGTCCCGCACCACCCGGTTCAGCAGCGCGTCCACGCCGACACCGGTCTTGGCGGAGACCCGCAGCACGTCGGAGGGGTCGCAGCCGATGAGGTTGGCCAGTTCCTCGGAGAACTTCTCCGGCTGCGCGGCCGGCAGGTCGATCTTGTTGAGCACCGGGATGATGGTGAGGTCGTTCTCCATCGCCAGGTAGAGGTTGGCCAGAGTCTGCGCCTCGATGCCCTGGGCGGCGTCCACCAGCAGGACGGTGCCCTCGCAGGCGGCCAGCGAGCGGGACACCTCGTAGGTGAAGTCCACGTGCCCCGGGGTGTCGATCATGTTGAGGATGTGGGTGCTGCCCACCAGGTCGCCGGCCGTCGGCGCCCAGGGCAGACGCACCGCCTGCGACTTGATGGTGATGCCCCGCTCACGCTCGATGTCCATCCGGTCGAGGTACTGGGCGCGCATCTGCCGCACGTCGACGACGCCGGTGAGCTGCAGCATCCGGTCGGCCAGGGTGGACTTGCCGTGGTCGATGTGGGCGATGATGCAGAAGTTTCGGAGCAGCGCGGGGTCGGTACGGCTCGGCTCCGGCACGTGGGAAGGGGTCGCGGGCACGCAGGGTCCAGTTTCTTGAGACTCTTGAGGACTTCATGAGACGCGTTACGTTGTCCCCCATAGTCCCATGGCCGGGGCCCGGCATCGGTTTGGGAGCGCGGGCCGCCTGCTGGTAGCCTGGGGCGCTGTGCCTCGTGCCCTCTACCCGAGGCCGCACCCCGTGGCAACACCGCGGGGGATCCTTTGTAGACACTGTTGATACGAACCTGAGAAGGCTCTTTCGTGGCGAACATCAAGTCCCAGATCAAGCGCAACAAGACCAACGAGAAGGCGCGCCTGCGCAACAAGGCCGTCAAGTCCGAGCTGAAGACCGCGATCCGTCGCACCCGGGAGGCCGTGGCCGCCGGTGACGCCGAGAAGGCCACCGCCGCCGCCCGCCTGGCCGCCAAGAAGCTCGACAAGGCCGTCAGCAAGGGTGTCATCCACAAGAACCAGGCCGCCAACAAGAAGTCGTCGCTGGCGCTGTCGGTCACCGCGCTCCAGGCCTGATCAGTTCCGTCCTCGGTACGGTCCACAGCACCGCCGGAAACCGGAATCAGCGGCCCCTCTACCGCCCGGACCGGCACCGCCCGGACCAACCGCGCCGCACGCGGACGTTCGCCACGTGGCTGCGGCGCGACCAGCGGATCTGCACCAACCTGCATGACGTACGCCGAACCGCCCGTCCCGGGAAGCCCGGGGCGGGCGGTTCGCCGCTGTCCGGGGTGACCGGGCGGGGAAACGGCGCCGGGGATGCCTGGGCGGGCAGGCCGGGGCAGGCAGGCCGCAGAGGGTCGGACCGGAGGCGGTCAGGCGCGGAGGCGGTCAGGCGCGGGCGCGGGACGCCTGGGCGATGATGACGACCGCCTTCTCCAGGGCGTACGCCGGGTCGGCGCTGCCGCCCTTCACCGCCGCGTCGGCATCGGCGACCGCCCGCAGCGCCACCGAGACGCCGTCCGCGGTCCAGCCGCGGATCTGCTGGCGGACCCGGTCGATCTTCCACGGCGGCATGCCGAGGTCGCGGGCGAGCTGGCCGGGATGGGCGCCGCGCGGGGCGGAGGCGAGCTTGCCGATGGCACGCACCCCGGAGGCCAGCGCGAAGGTGATGCCGGGCAGCGGCTGGCCGACCGACAGGGCCCAGCGCAGTCGCTCCAGCGCCTCGGCGGTCCGGCCGGTCACCGCGAGGTCGGCCACTTCGAAGCCGGTGGCCTCGGCGCGGCCGGTGTAGTAGCGGGCCACCACCGCCACGTCGATCGTGCCGTCCACGTCGGACGTCAACTGCGAGCAGGCGCTCGCGAGTTCCCGCAGATCGCTGCCGATGGAATCCACCAGCGCCTGGGCCGCCTCCGGGGTGGCGGACCTGCCGAGGGCCCGGAATTCGCCGCGCACGAAGGACAGCCGGTCGGCCGCCTTGGTCATCTTGGGGCAGGCCACCTCCCGGGCTCCCGCCTTGCGGGCGGCGTCCAGCAGCGCCTTGCCCTTGGCGCCCCCGGCGTGCAGCAGCACCAGGGTGATCTCCTCGGCGGGCGCCCCCAGATACGCCTTGACATCCTTGACGGTGTCCGCCGAGACGTCCTGGGCGTTGCGCACCACGATGACCTTGCGCTCGGCGAACAGTGACGGGCTGGTCAGCTCGGCCAGCGTGCCCGGCTGCAACGCCTCGGGCGCCAGATCCCGCACATCGGTGTCGGGGTCGGCGGCCCGGGCCGCGGCCACCACCTCCCGCACGGCGCGGTCGAGCAGCAGATCCTCCTGGCCCACGGCGAGGGTGAGCGGAGCGAGCAGGTCGTCTGGAGCGGTCTTTCTGGCCATGTGTCGCCCAGCATGCCACGGAGGTCCGACAACGCGGGCCGGGGGCGGCCGGCACTGATCGCGACGACCCGGCCGAAGCGGACGGACCGGCGGCGCACGGACCGGGGCGCACGGACCGGTGGCCGACAGACCGGCGGCGGACATCGGGGAGAATGCGGCCGTGAGCGACGTACGACATGTCCTGGTGCTGCCCGACCGCGATACGGCCGAGGAGGTGGCCGAACTGCTGGCCGGCCGTTTCCCGCTGCCCGAGGAACCCCTGCTGGTCCGCGACGCGCTGGCCGGCGAGGACGACGCGGAGGACGCGCAGTGGCTGCTCGTCCTGGAGGACCCGGCCGCCCGTCTCGACCCCGCCGCGCTGGACACGCTGGCCGCCGAACACGACGGCTGGCTGGAGCGGTGACCCGGGACCGTCCGCTTCCCTGCTCAGCGGTCCCGGGCGGCGGCACCGGCCCGCTCGCCGGTCCGGCCGGCGGGACGACGGTTTTCCTCATCGGGACTCCTTGAGGACCGTCCGCAGCCCCGCCGGGCCGGCACCGCTGACCGCGATCGGACCGTCCCGGTCCGTCCGCAGCACCACCGCGCCCAGCCCGCGCAGCGCCGCCAGCGTCCTGGCCGCCGGGTGGCCGTACGGATTCCCCGCCCCCACGCTGATCAGCGCCAGCCGCGGCCGCACCCGGGCGAGCAGCGCCGGATCCTGGTAGGCCGACCCGTGGTGCGCCACCTTCAGCACATCCACGTGCGGCAGGTCCGGCACCGTCTCCAGCAACTCCTGCTGCGTGTCCGGCTCCAGATCCCCCATCAGCAGCAGCGTCAGTCCGGCGTCGCGCACCAGCAGCGCGACGCTGGCATCGTTGGGATCGTCGGCCGGCAACGACTCCGCCTCGGGCGGTGGCCACAGCACCCGCCACTCCAGCGGGCCGAGGCTCCGCCGCTCCCCCGCCACCGCCCGCACCATGGGCACCCGGGCCGCCGCTGCCTCCCGCCGCACCCCCGCGGCCTGCCCGGCGGGCTCGTTCAGCACCGTTGTCTCGATGGCGCCGACCCTGCGGCCGCGCAGCACCCCCGGAAGGCCGTCCACATGGTCGGCGTGGAAGTGGGTCAGGATCAGCAGCGGCACCGACGTGACCCGCAGGTCCCGCAGGCAGTGGTCCACCGCCGCCGGGTCCGGGCCCGCGTCCACCACCAGCGCGGCGCCCGGTCCCGCCGACAGCGCGAGCGCGTCGCCCTGCCCGACATCGCACATGGCCAGCCGCCAGTCGTCCGGCGGCCAGCGCGCGACCAGCCGCGGCAGGGGCACGGGCAGCGGACGCAGCAGCGCGAGCAGCAGCAGGAGCGCGCAGGCGGCGGCCGGCCAGGGGCGGTGGAGCAGCTGCCTGCCGCACGTCACCGCGGCGACCGTCACCACCGCGAGCAGTACGGCGCCGGGCCGGCCCTGGGGCCAGGCGATGTCGGCGCCGGGGAGCGCGGCGCCGTGGCGGCCCACCGCCGCGATCCACCGGGTCGGCCAGGACGCCAGCCAGGCCGGCGCGTACGCCAGCGCCGGGGCGAGGGGCCGGATCAGCAGAGCGGCGAACCCGAGCACCGTGGCGGCGCCCACCGCCGGCTCGGCCAGCAGATTGCACGGGACGCCCACCAGGCTCAGCCGGGCCGACAACAGCACGATCACCGGCCCGCACACCGCCTGCGCCGCCGCAGCCGCGGCCAGTCCCTCCGCCAGCCGCGCCGGCAGCCCGCGGGCCGTCAGCGCCGCACCCCAGCGCGGGGCCAGCGTCAGCAGTGAGCCGGTGGCCAGCACCGAGAGCGTGAAGCCGTAGGACCGCGCCAGCCCGGGCTGATAGAGCACCAGCAGCAGGACGGCGGCGGCCAACGCGGGCAGCAGCGATCGGCGGCGGCCGGTGCCGATGGCCAGCAGCGTGATCAGACCGCAGACGGCTGCCCGCAGCACGCTCGGGGACGGCCGGCACAACAGGGTGAATCCCAGCGTGAGGAGTGCGCCCGCGCCCGCCGTCCACCGCAGCGGCAGACCCAAGGCGGCCGCCAGCCCCCGGCGTTCGACCCTGATCGCCCGGCCGGGCGGCCCGATCAGCAGGATCAGCACAAAGGTGAGGTTGGCGCCGGAGACGGCCGTGAGGTGCGCCAGGTCGGTGACCCGGAAGGCGTCGGCCAGGTCCGGATCGAGGGCGGAGGTGTCGCCGACCACCAGGCCCGGCAGCAGTTGGCGGGCGTCCTTCGGCAGCGGGGCGGCAGCGGCACGCAGACCCGCGCGCAGGCCGGCGGCCATGTGCTGCGCGGTGCTCGGCGGGCCGGTGATCGTCGGCGGCCCCGTGGCCCGCAGCACCGCGGCGGCATCCCGGTCCTGCTCGCCGGGCGGTGCGAACCGGGCGCTCAGGGCGACCGTGGTGGACGGGATCAGCCCCAGCCACGCCCGGGTGTCGCGGCCGGCCAGCAGGATCACCGGAGTCCGCACCCGGCTCCGCCCCACCCGCACGACCGTCCCCCGCAGCAGCACGGTCCGCACCGGGCCCGCTCCCACCTCGGACGGGTCGCTGTCCACCCGCAGGGTCACCGGTGCGAAGGCACCTTCCTTCGCCAGCTCCGGCACCGGCCCCCGCGTCAGGTCGGCCCGCCCCAGCGCCGCCACCGCCGCCGCCACGGCCCCGCACAGCACGGCGGCCACCACCGCCGCCCCGACCCCGGGTCTCCGCCGGATCGCGAGCGCGGCGAGCGCGGCCCCGCAGAGCACCGCGACCACCGGGCCGGGCCCGGGTCCCAGGCCAAGGCCCAGCGCGGCTCCT
>NZ_FMCH01000229.1 GCF_900091855.1 Streptomyces sp. DvalAA-14 | reverse complement strand
GTACCGGGACAGCGTGCGGGACTTCTGGCGGGCCGAGGAGGGCACGCTGCCGGAGTTCGCCTCCCGGCTGACCGGCTCGTCCGACCTGTACCAGGGGGACTTCCGCCGGCCGCGCGCGGGCGTCAACTTCGTCACCGCCCATGACGGTTTCACGCTGCGCGACCTGGTGTCGTACAACGACAAGCACAACGAGGCCAACGGCGAGGACAACCGCGACGGCGAGAGCCACAACCGGTCCTGGAACAGCGGCGCGGAGGGCGACACCGACGACCCGGCGGTCCTGGCCCTGCGCGCCCGCCAGCAGCGCAACCTGCTCACCACCCTGCTCATCTCCCAGGGCGTGCCGATGATCTCCCACGGCGACGAGATCGGCCGCACCCAGCACGGCAACAACAACGCCTACTGCCAGGACAACGAGACCTCCTGGACCGACTGGAACCTCACCGCCGAACAACAGGACCTGCTCGACTTCACCAAACGCCTCATCACCCTGCGCCGCGAACACCCCGTCTTCCGCCGCCGCCGCTTCCTGCGCGGCCACGACCGCGACGCCGCGCCGGGCACCGCCGAGCTGACCTGGCTGCGGCCGGACGGCCGGGAGATGGCGGACGACGACTGGCGGCGCGGCGACGCGCACGCGGTGGCCGTGCACCTCAACGGGGACGCCATCTCCGAGCCGGACGCCTTCGGCAACGCCGTGCGCGACGACTCGTTCCTGGTGCTGCTCAACGCGCACTGGGAGCAGGTGGCTTTCACCCTGCCCGAGGCGGCCTACGGGGAGAACTGGCAGGCCGTGGTGGACACCGCGGCCGCGGCGGGCGCTCCGGGCGCCGCGCACGCCGCCGGGGAGACGGTCAAGGTGGAGGCACGGAGCACCCGGGTGCTCATGCGGGCACCGGGGCCGGACGCGGGTGACCGCTGACCGCCGCTGACCGCCGGGCGGGCAGGCCGGCCGGCGGTCAGCGGCGGCTGCCGCGGGGCAGCGGCGCGGAGGTGTTCAGGAAGAAAGCGTCGATCCGCTGCACGGCCAGCAGGAAGTCGTCCAGGTTGACCGGCTTGGTGACGTAGGCGTTGGCGTGCTTCCGGTAGGCGTCGGTGATGTCGTCCGGCGCCGCCGAGGTGGTGAGCACCACCACCGGGATCGAGCCGAGCTCCTCGTCGTCGCGCAGCACGGCGAGCAGTTCCCGGCCGTTCATCCGCGGCATGTTCAGATCCAGCACGATCAGGTCGGGGCGCTCGTGCTCGGGGTTCCGCAGGTGGTCGAGCGCGGCCAGGCCGTCGCTCACATGGGTGAGCGAGCGGGCCAGGCCGCCCTCGCTCAGCGCGTCCTCGATGAGCAGGGCGTCGGCTGGGTCGTCCTCCACCAGCAGAACGCTGAAGGCGCGGGTCTCGTCGAGGGCGTTCATCGGGTGGCTCCTGGTCTCCGTGGACACGGTCCCGGGCGCGTCGTGGGGGCGCGCCCGGGGTGGGGCATGTGTCGAATCCTAGAGATCTCCGCGCGCGGGCGACAACACGCGTTGTCAGCGGCGGCGCCACGGGGGCGGCGCCGGCGCCGGCGCCGCGGGCCTAGAAGGCGCCCACCGCCAGCAGGATGCCGCACACTGCCAGGGCCGCGCCGACGCCGGCGGTGAACGCGGTCGTCATCCGGTGCGGGCCGGCGCCGCCGGCCGGCGCCTCGGTCGCGGCCAGTCGGGTGCGCGGGTACTGGCCGCGGGCCACCCGGCGGCTGAACAGGACGAAGAACGCGCCCCACAGCGCCAGCAGCACACCCAGGGTCATCCGCATCGGGCCTCCTTGTGTCGGGGGCCCGCCCGCGTCCGAGGAAGGCGGACACGGGCGAGCTCTACCGGTCCGCCTTGCCCGGGGTGGCGGCGGCAAACCGGCGGGGACAGCCGGCGCGGACGACATACGCGGCCGACATGCGCGGACGACAGGCGCGGGCCGACGGACCCGGCTCCGGGCTCCCGGCCCGGCCCTGCCCTGCCCGTCGGCCCGTCAGGAGGCGTCGGTGCGCGGGAAGACGTACTCGTCCAGCACGATGCCCAGCGCGACGGCGGTCGGAATGGCGACCAGGCCCCCGATGATGCCGAGCAGCGAGCCGCCGGCCAGCACCGCGACCACCGTGACCACCGGGTGGACATTCACCGCGTACTTCATCGCGCGCGGCATGATCAGGTAGTCCTCGGCGATCCGGAAGCCGATGTAGAAGCCGGCCGTGGCCAGCGCCACCGGCAGCGACACCGCCAGCGCCACCAGGCTGACCACCACTCCCCCGACGGTCGAGCCGATCACCGGCACCATGTCCATCAGCGCCACGAAGAAGCCGAGCGCGGCCGGATACGGCACGCCGATCACCTCGCACCACACGAAGGTGGCCAGGCCGGCGATCGCGGAGGTCGCGATGTTGCCGAGCATGAACCGGCCGACCCGGCTGAGGATCTCCTCGGAGACCTGCTCCACCCTGGGCCTGCGGGTGCCGGGCACGAAGCGGTAGCCGAACCGCTTGATGGCCGGCAGCGCGGACATCACGTAGACGGTGACGGTGAAGACGATCACGGTCGAGGTGACGGCGCTGATCACCAGCTGGCCCGCGCCGAACACCCCGCCGGCCACCGAGGCGCCGCTGGAGCCGAGTTGTGCCTGCGCCTTCTCGATGACGTGGTAGTGGTCCTCAAGCCGCCCGAGGGTGGAGTGGTGGTCGTGCAGCTGCTTGCGCCAGCGCGGCACCGCGTCGGTGAGCGCGCTGACGGCGGCGGTGACCGGCGGGATGACCAGCGCCAGGAAGCCGGCGAGCAGCCCGGCGAATCCGGCCACCACCGCGGCGACCGACCAGCCGCGGCGCAGCCCGAGCCGGCACAGCCAGGCCACGACCGGCTCCAGGCTGACGGCAATGAAGACCGCGAGCAGCAGCAGCGTCAGCAGCTCACTGATCTGCAGCACGGTGTGCACCAGCAGCCAGGCCAGGATCGCGCCGAGCCCGAGGCCGAAGCCGATCCGGAACCAGGAGGAGCGCTGGGTGGACGGCAGTGCCAGCGGCCTTCGCACCCAGCGCCCGGCCGGCTGCGCGGCGCCCGCGCCGGGGGTCGTGTCGATCTCGGGATTGGGCGCGATCTCGCCGGCCGGACTGCGCGGGGCGCGATCCGCGGCCGGGCCCGCCGCCCCGTCCGCGACCGGCCGCACGGCCGGGTCCTGCGGCGGATCGGACAGGTGCGGGGCCGCGCCGGACGGTGGTGCCGTATCGGCCGGTGTTTCGGACATGGCGGTTTCTCCCTCGCGACGATGGTCCCTGCGGGCCGGTTCGTGATGCGGCACCAGAAGGGCCCCGCGCCCGCCGACACGGCGTCGCAACGACGCCTACCCGCACCAACGGTGATGATTCGGGGCGCGTCACGAGGTACGGCCGGTCGGCCGATACCCTCTCGGTGTACGCCCGTGCACCCCTGCGGCTGCCGATGGCAGCACGTGTTGGGCGCTGGTTCATGCCCGGATCATCCGGATTTCTCTCGCGTCGGGCACAACCTTGATGAGTGATCGGCGGTCCAACAGGTGTCAGGGGGAGGGGGACCGGTGTCACCCATCGCTTCAGCGGTGCGCCGACCGGGGTCGGCCCGGCGCGGCCCGGCAGTGGCCGTGCTGATACTGCTGGCGCTGTTCGTGCTGCTCGGAGCGGTACCGGGGGTGTCCGCCGCGCACGCCGAGCCGCCCGGACCCGGCACCTGGGTCTACGCATTCACCGAGTTCACCGCGACACCCGCGGCGACCGACTACGACCACCGCACGGTGACGCTCACCGGTCGGCTGTTGCGCCACCGCGGCTGGGGCGGCCCGGCCGAACCCGCCGCCGGGGAGACGGTGGACCTCGCGCAGTCCGCCGCCGGCACGCAGCCGAGCACCGGTGCAAGCACCGGGAACGACAAGGGGACCGGCACCGCCACCGGCATCGGCGCCGGGGCCACCGGTGACCCGGTGTCGGACGACGACCCGGCCGACGGCGTCGCGATGGGCACCGTCACCACCGATCCCCAGGGGCGTTTCCAACTGCAGAACGCCGTGGTCGACCAGCGGGCCGACCCGGGCGGGACGCCGGTACCGGGTCCGTACACCGTCACGATCGCGGCGGTCCATCACAGCGCCGCGGACCCGACCGGACCCACCGCGGGCGTGGCCGGCACCGGGGGCGACGAGGTCCGCGCGCAGCTGACGGTGACCGCCACCCCCAGCACCGCCCACCTGACCGTGGACTACCAGCTGGGTCCGGTCTCGGCCGCCGGGTGGACGGTGACCGCGCGCGGCGCCTACCTGCGGGACACCGACCAGGGCCCGCGGCCGCTCGCGGGTGCCGCCGTCCAGTTGGAGTACCGCCCGATCGGCGGCCGGCCGCTGGTCGAGAAGAGCGTCACCGGCGCCGACGGGCGCTTCTCCATCGCCTTCGCCGCGGCCGCCAACGGCACGGTGAGCACCGTGGCGCTCGGTACGCCCGACCCGTATCTCGACCCGGTGGCGCCGAGCGGAATCGGCCGGCCGATCGTCGTGCCGCAGCCGACCCCCTCGGCGGCGCCGAGCCCGACCGCCACCGCCCCGCAGCCGGTGGTCCCGGTCGTACGTCCGGTCAGCGCCACCCCGGCCCCGAACCGCCTCCCCGAACCGAGTCCGGCCTCCACGGCGACTGCGCGGAAGGCCGTACAACCGGTGGACGAGCCCCATAGGCTGGCCGCGACGGGCGACGGCACGCCCCGCGCTGCCTTCCTCACCGGGGGCATCACGCTGCTCGCGGCGGGCCTGGTGCTGATGGTCGCGCGGCGGCGGATGAGGTCCGCGCCGTGAGGTGATCGGCGCCGGACGGCCGGGTGGGCGGCGCTGGTGCCGGCCGGCCGCCCGTCGACAGGCAGTTGCCGTCACTGGGGGCGGTGACGGACGGGGGGACGGGGGACGCGATGAGACCGCTGGAGGCAGGCGATCCGACGTCGGTCGGACAGGGCCGCTACCGCCTGGTCGGGCGGCTCGGCCAAGGCGGAATGGGCGTGGTGTACTTCGGCCGCTCACTGTCCGGCCGGGCGGTAGCGGTCAAGGTGGTGCGCCCCGAACTGAGCACCGAGCCCGGCTTCCGGCGCCGCTTCGCCGACGAAGTGGCCGCGGCCCGCAGGGTCGGCGGTTTCCATACGGCGCCGGTGGTGGACGCCGATCCGGACGGCCGGCCGGCCTGGCTGGTCACCGCGTTCGTTCCGGGACCGACCCTGCAGTCGGTGCTGTCGAACGTGGGGGCGCTGCCGGTCGGCACACTCACCGTACTGGCGGCCGGTCTGGCCGAGGCGCTGGAGGCGATCCACCGGGCCGGGGTGATGCACCGCGATCTGAAGCCGGCCAACATCATCGTGGCCGAGGACGGCCCGCGCGTCATCGACTTCGGCATCGCGCGCGCCCTGGACGGCACCGCGCTGACGCAGACCGGGCTGCAGATCGGCACGCCGGGCTATCTCGCGCCCGAGCAGCTCACCGGCGGCGCGGTCACCCCCCAGGTGGACATGTTCGCGCTGGGCGTGGTGCTCAGCCAGGCCGCCGGCGCGTTCCCGTTCGGCGACGGGCCGTCGGCGGCCCGGCACTACCGGGTCGTCCACCAGGAGCCCGATCTGGCCGGCGTCCCGGCCGAGTTGCGCCCGCTGATCGCCGCGTGCCTGGCCAAGGACCCGGCCGACCGGCCCACCCCGGCGCAGTTCCTGTCCCGGCTGACGGTCCACCAGCTGCCGGAGGGCGACTGGCTCCCGGCCGAGGCGACCGCCATGCTGCGGCAGGTCGAGGTGCCGCCGGCGAACAGCGCGGACGCCCACCGGGCGGCCCCGGGCACCGGCGGGCCTGCCGCCGGCCCTCCCGGCGCCGACGGTCCGGGCGCGCCCGCGGACC
>NZ_FMCH01000298.1 GCF_900091855.1 Streptomyces sp. DvalAA-14 | reverse complement strand
CAAGTCCCAAGTATCGCGCACGCGACACCCGCACCACCGAGGACGATTAGCTCAGCGGGAGAGCGCTTCCCTGACACGGAAGAGGTCACTGGTTCAATCCCAGTATCGTCCACGCGGATCCACCGAGGGCCGGAAGCGACTGAGGCTTCCGGCCCTTCGGCGTGTCCGGGCCTACTGCTCCGGGCTTGCTGCTCCCCGCCGGCTGTTCTGTGGCGCGCCGGCACCGGGCCCGCGCGCCGCAGGCCGTCGGCCACCGGCCACCGGCCTCAGGACGAGAAGAGCATGTGCGCGAAGCCGCCGCGGCCGCCGCGGCCGTGGTGCCCGCCGTGCTGCTCGTGGTGGCCGCCCTCGTACGGAGCCGCCCACACCGGAGCCGCGGGCTGCGGGTAGCCCTGGGCGGCCGGGTACGTCTGCGGAGGCGGGGCGGGTTGGGTCCAGCGGCCTTCGAGCTGGGTCAGCGCTTCCAACTCCCCGTAGTCGAGGAAGATGCCACGGCAATTGCCGCACTGCTCGATCTGGACGCCGTTGCGGTTGTACGTCTGCATGAGGCCGTGGCACTTGGGACAGACCATGAATTGTTCAACTCCTCGCAAATAACGGGTGGGTTCACTTTAGTTGGGCGATACGGGCGCAGGTGGCCAGGAGTTCGCACTCGCCGTCGTCCAAGTCCCGTTCCTCCCGGGCCGCCTTGGCGACGGCGGTCGCGGCACTCTGCACCGCCAACGTCCTTGCGGGTACGTCGAGATGGGCCCAGGGATCACCGCTTTCCGGCACCGCGGTGCCGCCCGCGTCCTGGTACGCGCCGAGGAAGCGGGCCCACGCCTCCGGCGCCAGCAGCCCGGCCGCGAACCACATCGCGGGCCGCGCCAGATCCCAGGCGGGCTCCCCGGTCCCGAGGTCGTCCACATCGATGAGCAGCCAGTCGCCGTCGGGCGCGGGGTGGCGTACGAGCTGGCCCAGGTGCCAATCCCCGTGGCACAGCGCGACCCGGCCCTCGTACGGCGCCTCGTCCCTGGCCCAGGCGGGCAGCCGGCGCCAGGCCAGCCGCACGGTCCGTGCGGCGGCGGTGTCCGGGGCGCCGCGCAGCCGGGCCATCGCCCTGGCCGCCTTGGCGGGGCCGCGCATCGGCGGCACCGGGCCGGACAGCTCGCCGGGCGGTACGGCGTGCAGCCGGGCGAGCAGGACGGCGGCCTGCTCCCAGGGCGCGGCGCGGGGCTCCCCGGTGTCCACCGGCCGCCCGTACGGCCATACGCTCACCGCCCGGCCCTGGGCGAACCGCTGGCCGGCGGCGGATTCGTACGGCGGCAGCAGGATCCCCCGGGTCCGGGGGTGTGCCGCGATGGCGAGCCGTATGGCGAGCGCGGCCCGGTCGGTGTCCGCCGCGTGCGCCTTGGCCACCGCGCCGCCGACCCGGACGACGGTGACGTCCAGCCGGTCGGCGAGCACGACGGGCGCCGCCGGGGCAGGTTTTTCCGGCGCGGGGGTCTCCGGGGCAGGGGTCTCCGGAGCGGGGCGGCTTCCCGGGCGGGGGCGGCTTCCCGGGCGGGGGCGGCTTCCCGGGGCGGTGCCGGGGCCGGGACC
>NZ_FMCH01000297.1 GCF_900091855.1 Streptomyces sp. DvalAA-14 | reverse complement strand
GGAGCGCGGGTGATCCGCGTCCTGCTGGCCGACGACCAGGTCCTGGTCCGGGCCGGCTTTCGCGCGCTGCTCGACGCGCAGCGCGACATCGACGTGGTGGGGGAGGCGGCCGACGGCGAGCAAGCACTGCGTCAGGTCCGTGAACTCGCCCCCGACGCCGTCCTCATGGATATCCGGATGCCGCTGCTGGACGGCCTCGCCGCCACTCGCCGGATCACCGGGGATCCGGCGCTGGCCGCGGTGAAAGTGGTGATCTTGACCACCTTCGAGCTGGACGAGTACGTCTTCGAGGCGATCCGGGCCGGCGCCTCCGGCTTCCTGGTCAAGGACACCGAACCGGCGGAACTGCTGCGCGCGCTCCGGGCGGTGGTGGGCGGGGACGCGCTGCTCTCCCCGGGGGTGACCCGGCGGCTCATCGCCGAGTTCGCGGCCCGCTCCAAGGAGCCCGCCGCGGCCGCCGCCCTGGACGCGCTCACCGATCGCGAGCGCGAGGTGATGGCGCTGGTCGGCATCGGACTGTCCAACGACGAGATCGCCCGCCGCCTCGTGGTGAGCCCGCTCACCGCCAAGACGCATGTCAGCAGGGCCATGGTGAAGCTGGGTGCCCGCGATCGGGCCCAACTGGTCGTGATGGCCTACGAATCCGGTCTGGTCCGCCCCGGCTGGCTGGGCTGACCGGCCGCCGTGTCGAGATCCCGCGACCGGTTCCCCTGCTCGAAACGGCGCAAGGTCAGCGCCACCCGCCCGCAGAAGATGCCGGTGGCCAGCACGACCGCCGCCGTGAACCATCCCTGGCGGGCGGTGCCGTGCGCCGCGTCGGCCAGTACCGGACTGATCGTCGCGGCGAAGCCGGCGGCGGCGAGCAGAATCCCGGTCGCGGCGGCGTAGACGATCTCGACGGTGGTCGCGTCCCGTTCGTCCTGTGTGCGCGCGCTGCGCATCTGATTCCTCCCCACCACGTCCCCCGACGATCCGTCAATTGTGCCACGCACGGCGGAGGGCCCCGGGCGATTTCTCGCGCGCGGGGCCCCTGCGTCAGCGAAGACCGAGGTCAGTCGCGCACCACCACCGGCTCGGCGGCCTCGCCACGCAGCTCACCGTCCCGCCGGGCGTCCTCGTCCGCCGAGGAGGCCACCAGGATTCCGTACGAGGGCCGGCGCCTGCGCAGCCCGGACAGCGTCAGCAGCAGGCCGGCCGCTCCGATGCCGGCCACCACCCACAGTCCGGGGCGGTAGCTGTCGAGGATCGCCTGCTTGGTGGCCGGGTGGGTCCCGGCGTGCGAGGTGACCACCGCGGTGACGACCGCGAGGAAGATCGCGCCCCCGACCTGGAAGGAGGTGTTGAGCAGACCCGAGACCATGCCCTGCTCGTGGTCCTTCACGCCATTGGTCGCCTGGATGTTCAGGGACGGGAAGGCGGTGGCGAATGCGGCGCCGAGCAGCAGCATCGACGGCAGGATGACGCCTGCGTAGCTCGGGTGCAGGTCGATCCGCAGGAAGAGGATGTAGCCGATCACCAGGGAGGTGAAGCCGGCGGCGATCACCCGGGCGGTACCGAAGCGGTCCACGATCGGACCCATCCGGGTGGAGAGGATCGCCACCAGGGCGCCGGCCGGCAGGAAGGCGAGCGCGGTCTGCATGGCGCTGTAGCCCAGCACGTTCTGCAGGTACTGCGTGACCAGGAACTGGAAGGCGACATACGACCCGAAGAAGGTGGCCGCGCCGAGGTTGGCCCGTACCTGGCCGGAGGAGCGCAGCACGCCGAGCCGGATCAGCGGGTGCGGCGAGCGCTGTTCGATGACGACGAAGGCGGCGAGCAGCGCCGCGACCCCGGCGAAGGAGCCCAGGGTTCTGGCCGAGGCCCAGCCCGCTTGGGACGCGGACACCACGGTGAACACCAGCAGCAGCATGGAGCCGGTGCCGGTGACAGCGCCCGGCAGGTCGTAGCCGCGGGCCCCGTTCCGTTCCCGGGGGATCTTCGGGATCAGCTTCAGGCCGGCGATCAGCGCGATCAGCGCGACCGGCGCGGGCAGCAGCATCGTCCAGCGCCAACCCGCCTCGGTGAGGAAACCGGACAGCACCAGGCCCATGGAGAACCCGGTGGCGCCGCAGCTCGAGTAGATGGTCAGGGCCCGGTTGCGCACCGGCCCCTCGGCGAAGGTGGTGGTGATGATCGACAGGCCGGCCGGGGCGGTGAACGCGGCGCTCAGGCCCTTGATGAAGCGGGTCGCGATCAGCAGTTCGCCGGAGTCCACGAGCCCGCCGAGCAGCGAGGCGACGGCGAAGACACCGAGGGCGATCAGGAAGACGCGGCGCCTGCCGAGCAGGTCGGCGGCGCGTCCGCCGAGCAGCAACAGGCCGCCGTAACCGAGGATGTAGCCGCTCACGACCCACTGCAGCGAGGACGTGGACAGGTGGAGTTCGTCGCCGATCGACGGGAGGGCCACGCCCACCATCGACACATCGAGGGCGTCGAGGAACAGCGCGGCGCAGAGCACCAGGAGAGTGCCCCACTGCAGGGCGCTCCACCGCTCTTCCGCGCGGGGGACGGTGATTGACGGAGAGGTCATGGGCGACAGACTTACATGCACGCGCATTCAATGCAAGCGCATTTAATGCCCATGCATGTTGGTCCATTTGCTGCTACCCTCGGCGGCATGACCGGCGACAAGGATGAGCGGGCGCTCGTGGCGGAATGGCGGGAGATCCTCGCCATCCACGCGCGCACGGCATGCGAGATCGACCGCGAACTCCACCCGCACGGACTGTGCGCCAGCGACTTCGAAGTGCTCGACGTGCTCGCCGACGGCGAGGCGGAGGACGGCGGCTGCACCTTTCGCGTGCAGGAACTCGCCGACCGGGTCCACCTCAGCCAGAGCGCGCTGTCCCGGCTGGTCGCCCGGCTGGAGAAGGACGGCCTGGTGGACCGCGGGATCTGCAGCGAGGACCGGCGCGGGGTGCGGGTCGGCATCACCGCCGCGGGCCGCGAGCGCTACGAGCGGGCGCGGCCCGGCCACCTCGCCGTCCTGGAGCGGATGCTGCCGAAGGGCTGAGGACGGCTTCGTCCCGCCCCGGCCCGCTCCGTCCTTCGGGTCCGTTCTCGCCGGTCCAGGTCCGCCGGCGGAGCCGAACTCCCGTCGCCTCGCTCCGCGATCGTACGATCCGGCGCCGAAGCGTCGCCGCGTTGAGTCGCCGCGCCGAAGTTTCCCCGATCAAGCGGTCGCGCCGCTGTGGCGCGTGGCCCAGGCGATCCCCGCCGCGACGGCGGCCAGCAGGGAGACCGTTGTCAGCGCGGTGGGCAGCCCGAACGCGTCGGCGAGGAAGCCGATCGAGGGCGGGCCGAGCAGCATCCCGCCGTAGCCGAGGGTGGACGCGGCGGCCACCCCGCTCGGACCCGTCAGCTCCCCGGCCCGGGCGATGGCGGTCGGGAAGAGATTGGCCAGCCCGAGGCCGGTGACGGCGAAGCCGATCATGACCAGCGGGATCGCCGGAGCCAGTGCCCCGATCAGCATTCCGCTGCAGGCCACGAGCCCGCCCAGCACCAGCGCCCGGGTCTGGCCGAGCCGGAGCAGCAGCGCGGTGCCGGAGAGCCGTCCCAGCGTCATCGCCAGGGTGACGCAGGCGTAGCCGGCCGCCGCGATGCCCGGACCGCCGTGCAGATCCTGCTGGATGTGCAGCGGTCCCCACTCGGCGAGCGCGCCCTCGCCGTACGCCGTGCAGGCCGCGATCAGTCCGAAGACGGCGACCAGTGCGGTGGACGGCCGGATCTCGGCGGCGGACTTCCCGCCCCGTGACGCGTCCCGGGACGAGACGGGAGGTGCGCCCTCGGCGGTGACCTCGGCGGTGACCTGGCCCGCGCCGGGGGAGGAGGCCGGGGCTGCCGGGTCCGAGTCCGGGTTCGGGTCCTGGGCGGCCTCCGGCACGGGCGGCGTCACCTCGCCGGCCGCGGGCGGGCCGGCCACCGTTCCGACGGCCGCCTGCCCGCGCAGCGGATGGGCCACCAGGACGCGCCCGGCGAGCCCGACCGCCACCAGGCCGATCGGCGTGAGCAGCAGCAGATGCGTGGCCGGGGACAAGTGCGGCGCCAGCAGGCCGCCGATGCCGGCGCCGGTCAGCCCGCCCATGCTGTACGCGGCGTGGAAGCTGGACATCACCGGGCGCCGGAGCGCGGCCACGAGGTCGACGGCGACGCTGTTCATCGCCACGTTCATGCCGCCGTAGGAGATGCCGAAGCAGAGCAGCACCAGGCCCAGGGCCATCGCGGAGTGGGTACGGGGCGGCAGGGCGATGCTCAGCGAGAGGAGGACGCCGGTCGCCACCGTCACCCGCTCGCTGCCGTACGCGCGGCACAGCCGCCCGGTGAGCACCATGGTGGCCACCGCGCCGACCGACACGCCCAGCAGCGCCAGGCCCAACTGGCCGGCGGACGCGCCCACCTGGGCCTTGATGGCGGGGATGCGGACCACCCAGCCGGCGAACAGGAACCCGTCGACGGCGAAGAAGACGGTGAGGGCGACGCGAAGTCTGCGCAGGGCGGGGTCGGGGGCGGGAGTGTGGTGGGATCGGGACAACGCCGTCCCTATTTTGTTTAGCGTCGGCACAAAGTCAGAATAGGGGGGTGACACAGATTCGGACAAGGCTTGAGCGAGGCCGGGGTGCGCTCGGCCCGGCGCTCTCCCTGGTGCATACCGGCCGCGCGGCAACCCGCGCCCTGCTCACCGCCGAACTCGGGGTGACCAGGGCCACGGCCGGAGCGGTGGCCGCGGAGCTGGAAGCGCTCGGCCTGATCCTGGTCGACACCCGGCCCGCCGGTCCTTCCGGCGCCCAGGGCCGGCCCTCGCACCGGCTCGACGTCGCTCCGGGCGGTCCGGTGGCGCTCGCCGCGCAGGTGCACGCCGACGGCTTCCGGGCCGCGCTGGTCGGGCTCGGCGGCGAGATCGTGGCCACCGCGCCGGGCACCATGACTGTGCCGGCCGACCCGGCGCACGTCCTGGGCGCGGTTGTCGAGGCCGGGGCGCGGCTGCTGCGCGACTCCGGCCGGGTGTGCGTGGGGGCCGGGCTCGCCGTTCCGTCGGCGGTCGCCGAGCCCGAGGGCACCGCGCTCAACCCGCTGCACCTGGCCTGGCCCGCGGGAGCGCCGGTACGGGAGGTGTTCGCCGCCCAGATCGCGCGGGTCGGCATCCTCGGACCCGACGGCGAGCCCGTGCCGTCGTTCGTGGGCAACGACGTGAACGTGGCCGCGCTCGCCGAACACCGGCACGGGGCCGGCCGCGACGCCCAGCATCTGCTGGTGGTCGCCTCCGGGCACCGCGGGGTCGGCGGCGCGCTCGTGCTGGACGGCCGCCTGCACACGGGCAGTTCGGGGCTCGCCCTGGAAGTGGGACACCTCACCGTGCTGCCGGACGGGCGGCCCTGCCACTGCGGCAGTCGCGGCTGCCTCGACGTCGAGGCCGACCCCCTGGCCTTCGTGGAAGCGGCCGGCCGGGCCCCGGGCCCGGAGGTCTCGCTGCTCCAGCAGTCCATCGACCTGCTCCAGCAGGAGTACGCCGATCCGTCCGTGCGGGCCGCCGCGCAGGTGCTGATCGACCGGCTCGGGCGCGGGCTGGCCGGGCTGGTCAATGTGCTCAACCCGGACCGCATCCTGCTCGGCGGCCTCCACCGCTACCTGCTGGACGCCGATCCGGAGGCGCTGCGGGCGGTCGTGGCCGACCACAGTCTGTGGGGGCGCAGCGGGGGTGTGCCGGTGCTGGCCTGTGCGCTGGACCACAACAGCCTGGTGGGGGCGGCCGAGTTGGCGTGGCAGCCGGTGCTGGACGATCCGCTGGCGGTGCTGGGGGTCTGACGGGCCGGCGGCTGACGGACCGCAGCCGGGGGCCGACCGGGCGGCGGGCGGGCGGCGGCCTCGACGCGCCGTCAGAACAGCGGCTCCGGCGCCTCCACCGGGCTCCGCACCGCGGTCGTGGGCAGGTCGGACACCGCGTGCGGCCCGGCGCGGCGCAGCGGCCAGCCCGCGGTCAGCCGGGTGTCGAGCAGCAGCACCTCGTCGGGCGTCTCGATGTGCAGGTCGTGGCCGGCGACCGCGCGGACCGCGCCGGTCAGCGACCGGCCCGCGGCGAGCGCGG
>NZ_FMCH01000622.1 GCF_900091855.1 Streptomyces sp. DvalAA-14 | reverse complement strand
GGTCCAGAAAGGCGGTCAGCGGCGGCAGGGTGAGGCCGAGCCAGAGCGCGGCCAGCAGCCAGCCGGCCAGCACGTCGCTCGGCCAGTGCACGCCCAGATAGACCCGCGAGCAGCCCACCGCCACCGCGACCGCCGCGCCCAGCCCCGCCAGGATCCGCCCCGCCCCGCCCGGCAGGGCCCGCAGCAGCCCCCAGCCCGAGCAGGCCCGCGGCCATCGCACTGGACGTGGTGTGGCCCGAGGGGAAAGAGCTGCCCGAGACCCGCACCGCCCACTGCGCGGCCGGCGGTCGGGGGCGGTCGGCGGCGTTCATCACCGCGCCCCGCAGCGCCTGGCCGGCGAGGAACACCAGCTCCGCGAGGACGGCGGCCACCAGCCGGCGCCGGGCCGGGGAGCGGCCGGCCAGCCAGCCGCCGAGGGCCGCCGCCAACGGCGTGAACGGCCCGGCGCCGGCGTCGGTCACATAGCGGACCGCGGTGGCCGTGGTGTGCGTCCGGTGCGCCAGCGACCAACGGTGCGGACCGGTGTCGAAGGGGTACGGAACGCCGGACCGGCTGAGCACCACCGACGCCACCGCGGCGAAGGCCAGCGCGAGCCCGGCCGGGAGCAGCAGCCGATGCCGCCGGACTCCGGCCGACCCGGCTGCCACCCTGCGAAGCACGGACCGAGCCTACGGCCGCTGCGTCGGAACGTTGTCGTGGACGCGCTTGGCGTCGGTGACCGCGACCGGCTCCAGGATCTCCTCGATCCGCGCCATCAGCTCCGCCTCCAGGCGTACCCCGGCGGCCTTCGCGTTCTCGGCCACCTGCTCGGGGCGGGAGGCGCCGATGATCGCCGCCGACACGTTCGGGTTCTGCAGCACCCAGGCCACGGCCAGCTGCGCCGGCGACAGGCCGGCCTCGGCGGCCAGCGGCTGGAGCTGCTGCACCCGCTCCAGCAGGTCGTCCCGCAGGAAGCGGCCGATCATGTTCGCGCCGCCCTTGTCGTCGGTGGCCCGCGATCCGTCCGGCGGCTGCTGGCCCGGCTTGTACTTGCCGGTCAGCACGCCCTGCGCGATGGGGGAGAACACCACCTGGCCGAGGCCCAGTTCCTCACAGGTGGGCACGACCTCGCCCTCGATGATCCGCCACAGCGCCGAGTACTGGGGCTGGTTGGACACCAGCTGGACGCGCAGTTCCCGGGCCAGGGCGTGGGCCCGGCGTATCTGGTCGGCGGTCCACTCCGAGACACCTATGTAGTGCGCCTTGCCGGCGTGCACGACGTCGGCGAACGCCTCCATCGTCTCCTCCAGCGGCGTGAACCGGTCGAAGCGGTGCGCCTGGTACACGTCCACGTAGTCCGTCTGCAGCCGCCGCAGCGAGCCGTTGATGGACTCCATGATGTGCTTGCGCGACAGGCCCCGGTCGTTGCGACCGGGGCCTGTCGGCCAGAAGACCTTGGTGAGGATCTCCAGACCTTCACGGCGCTCACCCTTCAGCGCCCGGCCCAGGACCGACTCGGCGCGGGTCCCCGCGTAGGTGTCGGCGGTGTCGAAGGTGGTGATGCCCGCTTCCAGCGCGGCACCGACACACGCGGTGGCCGCGTCCTCCTCCACCTGCGAGCCGTGGGTGAGCCAGTTTCCGTAGGCGATTTCACTGATGATCAGGCCGCTGCGGCCGAGGTGACGGTAGTCCATGGTGTCCGACTCTAGATCGTCACCCCGGCGCGGAGCGAGAGGTCAGGAGGCGTATGCCTCCAGCTCGGAGAGCTGGCCGGCGGGCCAGCCGGTGTTTGCGGTGAAGGTGAGCCGGAGGTAGCGGGTGGACGTGGGGGTCAGGCCGACGGTGACGGTGTCGGCGCTGCCGGGGTCGAAGGTGTAACCGGCCGACGCCTTCAAGGTGGTGTAGCTGCTGTTGTTCGTCGAACCCAGTACCGAGAGGTTCTCGGTGCGGGCGCCCCAGCCCGCGGGGAGCTTCAGCACCAGCCGGCCGACGGTCTTGGCCGAACCGAGGTCCACCGTCAGCGACTGCGGGAAGGCGTTG
>NZ_FMCH01000290.1 GCF_900091855.1 Streptomyces sp. DvalAA-14 | reverse complement strand
GGTCAGCAGGGCGCGCAACGCCTCGCCGGCCTCGGCCCCCGCGTAGGAGGTGGCGGCCAGCCGGTCGCCGATCCGGGCCGCGACCGCCATGGCGGCGGCGAGCTGGGCCGCGGAGTGCTCGGCCTCGTCGAGCAGCCAGACATAGCCGTGCACCACACCGGAGTGCCGGACCGGCAGGCACAGCCGGCCGCGCAGCACGCCGGCGTCGGGGGCCGCCGGGATGCGCACCGGGGCGGTGGCGCGGGCGATGCCGAAGCGTTCGAACCAGGCGCGGACCTCGGCGGTGGACCGGCGGGTCAGGATGGAGCGGGTCCGCACCGGGTCGGTCGCCGCCGCGTCCTCGCTGTCGTGCGCCCCGAAGGCGATCAGCCGGAAGTCGCGGTCCTCCAGCGTCGCGGGCGCGCCGAGCAGCGCGGAGACCTCGTCCACCAGCTCCTGCAGCCCGCCGCCGTACCCGCCGTAGTCCGTACCCACCCCGCCATTGTCCCCCGGCCTCATACATATGTATGACAGACCGCACCCGGATGCGTGACACGTGTCCGTGGCTCACGGGGTAGCCGATACCTAGATTCACGGTGGCGGACCGCGTTCGCCGAAGATTTCGTGCCACCCAGTCCCGCTGGAGGACCCCGTGCTCGGTCCCGTGTTGCTCGCCGCCGCCCGCAGCGACCGTATGCGCCGCGTCATCGCCGCCGCCCCGCTCACCCGGCCGGTGGTGAACCGCTTCGTCGCGGGCGACGCCCTCCACCCCGCGCTGGCCACGGTCCGGGCGCTGGCCGCCGCCGGACTCGATGTGACCCTCGACCACCTCGGCGAGGACGTCACCGACAAGGCCACCGCGCACGCCACCCGCGACGCCTATCTGCGCCTGCTGGAAAGCCTGCGCGACGAGCGGCTCGGCGACCGCGCCGAGGTCTCGGTCAAGCTCTCCGCCTTCGGCCAGGCCCTTCCCGGCGGCCACGACATCGCGCTGGACAGCGTCCGGCAGGTCGCCGAGCTCGCCACCGAGATCGGCACCACCGTCACCCTCGACATGGAGGACCACACCACCGTCGACTCGACGCTGGCGGTCCTCGGAGAACTGCGCCGGGAGCACCCGCGAACCGGCGCGGTCCTGCAGTCGTACCTCTTCCGCACCGAGGACGACGCCCGCGCGCTGGCCACCGCCGGCTCGCGGGTGCGACTGGTGAAGGGCGCCTACAAGGAGCCCGCGTCAGTCGCCCACCAGGACAAGAAGGACGTCGACCTCGCCTACGTACGGGCGCTGCGGATCCTGTTCGCCGGCGACGGCTACCCGATGGTCGGCTCGCACGACCCCCGCATGATCGCCATCGCGCAGGAACTGGCCGCCCGCGGCCACCGCGCACCCGACACGTACGAGTTCCAGATGCTCTACGGCATCCGTACCGCCGAGCAGCGCCGCCTCGCGCAGGACGGCGCGCGGATGCGGATCTACGTGCCGTACGGCGCCGACTGGTACGGGTACTTCATGCGGCGCCTGGCGGAGCGCCCGGCCAACCTGGCCTTCTTCCTGCGCTCCTTCAGCCCCACCCGCTGAGGTCGCGACCGCTGAGCGCACCCGCCCTCCCACCGCGGCCCGCAGCCCCGATCGCCAGCCCTCGATCTCCAGCCCTCGATCTTCAAAGGAGACACGCTTCATGGACGCCGTGACCCAGGTCCCCGCACCGGTCAACGAGCCGGTGCACTCGTACGCGCCGGGCAGCCCGGAGCGTGCCCGCCTCGAAGCGAAACTGAAGGAGCTGGCCGGCAACCCCGTCGACCTGCCCCTGTTCATCGGCGGCGAGCAGCGGATGGGCGGCGGCGAGCGTTTCGACGTCGTGCAGCCGCACAACCACGGCGCCCGGCTGGGCACCTACGCCAACGCGACCACCCAGGACGCGCGCGACGCGATCGACGCGGCGCTGGCCGCCGCGCCCGCCTGGCAGGCGACCGCGTTCGACGACCGGGCCGCGATCATCCTGCGGGCCGCCGAACTGCTGGCCGGCCCGTGGCGCGAGACGCTGGCCGCGTCGACCATGCTCGGCCAGTCCAAGACCGTGCAGCAGGCCGAGATCGACAGCCCCTGCGAGCTGGTCGACTTCTGGCGCTTCAACGTGCACTTCGCCCGGCAGATCCTCGCCGAGCAGCCGGTCGCCAACGCGCCCGGCGTGTGGAACCGCCTCGACCACCGCCCGCTGGAGGGCTTCGTCTACGCGATCACACCGTTCAACTTCACCGCCATCGCCGGCAACCTGCCCACCGCGCCCGCCCTGATGGGCAATGTCGTGGTGTGGAAGCCGTCCCCGACCCAGACCCACTCCGCGGTGCTCTTGATGAAGCTGCTGCGCGAGGCCGGGCTGCCCGACGGCGTGATCAACCTGGTCACCGGCGACGGCGTCGCCGTCTCCGAGGTCGCGCTGGCCCACCCGGACCTGGCCGGCATCCACTTCACCGGCTCCACCAAGACCTTCCAGTACCTGTGGCGCACGGTCGGCGAGAACATCGAGCGCTACCGCTCCTACCCGCGGATCGTCGGCGAGACCGGCGGCAAGGACTTCGTGGTCGCCCACCCCTCGGCCGACCCGGCGGTGCTGAAGACGGCGCTGACCCGCGGCTCCTTCGAGTACCAGGGCCAGAAGTGCTCGGCCTCCTCGCGCGCCTACATCCCGCGCTCGTTGTGGGAGAGCGGCTTCAAGGAGGAGTTCGCCGCCGAGGTGGACGGCATCACCATGGGCGACGTCACCGACCTGAGCAACTTCCTCGGCGCCCTGATCGACGAGCGCGCCTTCGCCAAGAACAAGGCCGCCATCGACCGCGCCAAGGCCGACCCCACGGTCGAGGTGCTGGCCGGCGGCACCTACGACGACTCGGTGGGCTGGTTCGTCCGCCCCACCGTGCTGGTCTCCACCGACCCGGACAACGAGATCTTCCGCGAGGAGTACTTCGGCCCCGTCCTGGGCGTGCACGTCTACGAGGACGCCGATTTCGAGGCGATGCTCGACCAGATGGAGTCGGTCTCCCGCTACGCCCTGACCGGCGCCGTCATCGCGCAGGACCGCGCCGCCGCCGCGCACGTCATGGCGCGGCTGCGCAACGCGGCCGGCAACTTCTACATCAACGACAAGTCCACCGGCGCGGTGGTCGGCCAGCAGCCCTTCGGCGGTGCGCGCGCCTCCGGCACCAACGACAAGGCGGGCGCGGCGCAGAACCTGATGCGCTGGACCTCCACCCGGTCGATCAAGGAGTCCCTGGTCTCCCCGACCGACTACCGCTACCCGCACCAGGGCTGAGCCCGGCGCGCGGGGCCGCCCGAACGGGCCCCCGCGCCGTCCTTCCGCAGGGCCCCGCCGGCCGCCGCCGGCCGGGCCCTGCGGCGGTTCCCGGAGGCCGGACCGGTGGCCCGATCGGCGCGTACGGGTGATGTCCGTCTCGGATAGTAGGAAGTCCGAGTAATTGTGCGGACAGGAGGGCTGGCGTGACCTACCTTGGGAGGAGCCGAACGTCTCGTCCCATCGGACGAGCGGCGGATGACGAGCAGGACGCCCTTGGTACGGGTCACCCCCGTGGCGTCGCTCCCCGCCCCGTTCCGCGGCGACCGACCACCATCTCTCCAGTTTTCCCACGGGAGTTGATCACCATGGACGAGAACGCCCGCCAGAATGCCCTGCGCGCCCTCCAGCGCTCCATGGACCGCCGTGACAACGGCGGCCAGACCGGCCACGAGTCACCGCAGGCCGGCTGACCCGCCGGGACCGGTCCGGCCGGGTCCGCGATACGGACAGCGCATGTCACAGGCTGGGACGCGGAGTAGGGTGCCGGACATGTCTCGCAGCATCAGCCTCGCAGTGATCCCCGGTGACGGTATCGGCCAGGAAGTCGTGACCGAGGGCCTCAAGGTCCTCGCCGCGGTCCTCCCGCAGGACGTCAAACTGGAAACCAGGGAATTCGACTTCGGCGCGAAGCGGTACCACGACACCGGGCAGACCCTCACCGACGACGACCTGTCGCAGCTGAAGGCGCACGACGCGATCCTGCTCGGCGCCATCGGCGACCCGTCGGTGCCGTCCGGTGTGCTGGAGCGCGGCTTCCTGCTGAAGCTGCGCTTCGCCTTCGACCACCATGTGAACCTGCGGCCCAGCAAGCTGTTCCCCGGCGTGGCCTCGCCGCTGGCCGGCAGCCCGGAGATCGACTTCGTGGTGGTCCGCGAAGGCACCGAGGGCCCCTACACCGGCAACGGCGGCAGCATCAGGACCGGCACCGAGCACGAGGTCGCCACCGAGGTCAGTCTGAACACCGCCTTCGGCATCGAGCGCGTGGTGCGGGACGCCTACGCCCGCGCGCAGGCCCGGCCGCGCAAGAAGCTCACCCTGGTGCACAAGAACAACGTGCTGGTGCACGCCGGCCACCTGTGGACGCGGATCTTCCACGCCGTCGGCGCGGAGTTCCCCGACGTCAGCACCGACTACCTGCACGTGGACGCGGCGACGATCTTCCTGGTCACCCAGCCCGAGCGGTTCGATGTGATCGTCACCGACAACCTCTTCGGCGACATCATCACCGACCTCGCCGCGGCCGTCTCCGGCGGCATCGGCGTCGCCGCCAGCGGCAACATCAACCCGAGCCGGGAGTTCCCCTCGATGTTCGAGCCGGTGCACGGCTCCGCGCCCGACATCGCCGGCCAGTCCAAGGCCGACCCGACCGCGACCGTGCTCTCCGTCGCGCTGCTGCTGCGGCACCTCGGCTACCAGGACGAGGCGGCCCGGATCGACACCGCGGTGCAGGCCGACCTCGCCGAGCGGGCGGGCCGGCCGGCCCGCTCCACCGTCGAGATCGGCGACGCGCTGGCCGCCCGCGTATGACCCCGGAGCCGGTCCGCCGCGCGACGCGCGACTGATCGGCCCGTTCATCGGTAGGCCCACGGCCCCGTCGCTGCGATAATCAGATGGCGGGGCCATATCACGGCGGGAAACGTGGACGTCCTAGCATCGGGACGGCAGCGAACACGGTGAAGGACACAGACATGACGACGCCCACGATCGAGCTCAAGCCCTCCTCGCACCCCCTCGCCCGCACGGAGCGAGAAGCGATCCTGGCCAGCCCCGGCTTCGGGCGCCACTTCACGGACCACATGGTCACCATCCGGTGGACCGAGGGCCGCGGCTGGCACGACGCCCAACTCGTCCCGTACGCGCCGCTGTCCATCGATCCCGCCAATATGACGCTGCACTACGCCCAGACGATCTTCGAGGGCCTCAAGGCCTACCCGCAGCCGGACGGCTCGGTGGCCACCTTCCGCCCGCAGGCCAACGCCGAGCGCTTCCGCGCCTCCGCGCGCCGGCTGGCCATGCCGGAACTCCCGGTGGAGATGTTCATCGCGGCCTGCGACGCGCTGGTCCGCCAGGACAGGGCGTGGGTGCCGGAGGAAGGCGAGGCGTCCCTCTACCTGCGGCCGTTCATGTTCGCCACCGAGGTCGGCCTCGGAGTGCGGCCCGCCAACGAGTACCTCTTCATCGTGATCGCCTCCCCGGCCGGGGCGTACTTCGCCGGCGGCGTCAAGCCGGTCTCGGTGTGGCTGTCCGAGGAGTACGTGCGCGCCGCCCCCGGCGGCACCGGCTCGGCCAAGACCGGCGGCAACTACGCGGCCTCGCTCGTCGCCCAGGCCCAGGCGATCTCCCAGGGCTGCGACCAGGTGGTCTGGCTGGACGCGATCGAGCGCCGCTGGATCGAGGAGATGGGCGGGATGAACCTGTACTTCGTGTACGGGAACCGGATCGTCACCCCGGAGCTGTCCGGTTCGCTGCTGCCCGGCATCACCCGCGACTCGCTGCTGTCCATCGCCGCCGACCTGGGCTACGAGGTCGGCGAGAGCCGGATCAGCGTCGATGACTGGAAGCGCGGCAACGAGGACGGCTCGATCACCGAGGTGTTCGCCTGCGGCACCGCGGCCGTCATCACCCCGGTCGGCTCGGTGAAGTCCACCCGGGCGGACTGGACGGTGGCCGACGGCGAGCCCGGCGAGGTCACGATGCGGCTGCGGGCGGCGCTGCTGGACATCCAGACCGGCCGGGCGGCCGACCCCCACGGCTGGCTCCACCCCCTCGGCGCGTAGCGCCCCTCCCGGGGCGCGCTCACCGGGACAGCGCCCTCCCCGGGCGGTGCCTTTCCCCGGGCGGT
Organism: Streptomyces sp. DvalAA-14; assembly: GCF_900091855.1. Lineage (GTDB taxonomy): Bacteria > Actinomycetota > Actinomycetes > Streptomycetales > Streptomycetaceae > Actinacidiphila. The sequence continues at coordinate 16,940 of NZ_FMCH01000290.1, read as the reverse complement.
GCCCTACCCGTGCGGTGCCCTCCCCGGGCGGTGCCTTTCCCCGGGCGGTGCCCTACCCGTGCGGTGCCCCTACCCGGGCGGTGCCTTTTCCCGGGCGGTGCCCTACCAGGGGCGCGAGGAACTGCGCGCTCAGCCGACCACCGGCCGGTGGTCGGCCACTACCGCGGCCGTCGCGGCGGGTATCTGCCGACCCGCGGCCGCGGCACCATCGTGGCTTGTCGCGCAGTTCCTCGCGCCCCTGCGGGGCTCCACCCGGGGGGTCCGGGGGGACCCCCGGGGTGAGGGGGCCGTGCGGGGTGTGCCACACTGCTGGGGTGTCCTCGTACGCCATGGCGATTATTGGCAGCAGGCACGCCGGTCCGCAGTGACCGTTTCGCTGACCCCAGTGAAACGGCACCGTGCCCCAGACCCGCGTGCAGACCTCTCGCATCCGCGAGAGGTTTTTTCGTTCCCGGCCCACACCGCCGGAGGCGCGAGGCACACGGGATGATGGGGGCAAGTGGAGTCGCAACCTCCGGACGGCCCGTCCGTCCGGGGGGAACCCACTCACCCGACAGGAGTTAGCAACGCCATGACCGCCGAACTGGACGACAGCTTCCACGTCTTCGACACCACGCTGCGCGACGGCGCCCAGCGTGAGGGGATCAACCTCACCGTCGCCGACAAGCTGACGATCGCCCGGCACCTGGACGACTTCGGGGTGGGATTCATCGAGGGCGGCTGGCCGGGTGCCAACCCCCGCGACACCGAGTTCTTCGCCCGCGCCGCCAAGGAGCTGGAGTTCCAGCACGCCACACTGGTCGCCTTCGGGGCGACCCGCCGCCCGAACTCCAAGGCGGCCGACGACCCGCAGGTCAAGGCGCTGCTCGACTCGGGCGCGCCGGTCGTCACCATCGTCGCCAAGTCGCACGACCGGCATGTCGAGCTGGCGCTGCGCACCACCTTGGAAGAGAACCTGGAGATGGTCCGCGACACCGTCGCGCACCTGGTCGCCCAGGACCGCCGGGTCTTCGTGGACTGCGAGCACTTCTTCGACGGCTACCGGGCCAACGCCGCCTACGCCACCCGGGTCGTCCGGGTCGCGCACGAGGCCGGCGCCTCCGTGGTCGTGCTGTGCGACACCAACGGCGGCATGCTGCCCGCGCAGGTGCAGGCCGTCACCGGCCTGGTGCTCGCCGACACCGGCGCCCGGCTCGGTATCCACGCCCAGGACGACACCGGCTGCGCGGTCGCCAACACGCTGGCCGCGGTGGACGCCGGGGCCACCCATGTGCAGTGCACGGCCAACGGCTACGGCGAGCGGGTCGGCAACTCCAACCTCTTCCCGGTGGTCGCCGCCCTCGAGCTGAAGCACGGCCGCCGCGTCCTGCCCGAGGGCGCGCTCGGCGAGATGACCCGTATCTCGCACGCGATCGCCGAAGCGGTCAATCTGCCGTCCGCCACCCACCAGCCCTACGTCGGCGTGTCCGCCTTCGCGCACAAGGCCGGGCTGCACGCCTCGGCGATCAAGGTGGATCCGGACCTCTACCAGCACATCGATCCCGAACTCGTCGGCAACACCATGCGGATGCTGGTCTCCGACATGGCCGGCCGGGCCTCCATCGAGCTCAAGGGCAAGGAGCTCGGCATCGACCTCGGCGGGGACCGCGAGCTGGTGGGGCGGGTGGTGGACCGGGTCAAGGAGCGCGAACTGCGCGGCTACACCTACGAGGCCGCCGACGCGTCCTTCGCGCTGCTGCTGCGCGCCGAGGTGGACCGCCGCACCAGCCGCTTCTTCCGTACCGAGTCCTGGCGGGTCATCACCGAGGACCGCCCCGACGGCACCCACGCCAACGAGGCCACCGTCAAGATGTGGGCCAAGGGCGAGCGGATCGTCGCCACCGCCGAGGGCAACGGCCCGGTCAACGCCCTGGACCGCGCGCTGCTGGCCGCCCTGGAGCAGATCTATCCCCAGCTCGCCCACTTCGCCCTGGTCGACTACAAGGTGCGGATCCTGGAAGGCCGCTCCGGCAGCGACTCCACCACCCGGGTGCTGATCACCACCACGGACGGCGCCGGCGAGTGGTCGACGGTGGGGGTGGCCGACAACGTGATCGCCGCCTCCTGGCAGGCCCTGGACGACGCCTACACCTACGGCCTGCTGCGGGTCGGCCTGGAGCCGCAGGAGTAGTCCGGCCCCGCTCGTCGCGCGACGGTGTCCCGGAGCCGCACGGCCGCGGGACACCGTCGTCGCGTCAGGTCCTGGTCAGGAAGCGCTCATCAGCTCGCGCACCAGCGGCGCCACCCGGGTGCCGTACAGCTCGATGTTGGTCAGCAGGGAGGCGTGCGACATGCCGTTCATCCCGTACTTCAGGTCGAAGCGGGTGGCGCCGAGGTTTTTCAGCGTCGTGGCGATCTTGCGGGCCACCGTCTCGGGCGAGCCGACGTGCAGCGCGCCGCCCGGACCGATGTCGCGGGCGAGGCTCTCCCGGGTCGGCGGGTGGAAGCCCCGCTCGCGGGAGACCCGGCGGATCACCGCCTCGAAGGCCGGCAGGAACTCCGCCACCGCCTGCTCGTCGGTCGCCGCCACATGGCCCGGCGCGTGCACGCCGACCGGCCGGGGCGGCTGCCCGAACTTCTCCAGCGCCTGCTCGAACAGGTGGGAGAAGGGGGCGAACCGCGCGGTCTCGCCGCCGATGATCGCCAGCATCAGCGAGAAGCCGTACCGCGCGGTGCGCACCACCGACTGGGGAGACCCCCCGACGCCGATCCAGGTCGGGATCGAGCCGGACGCGGTGTGCGGGTAGACGGTCATCGCGTCCAGCGGCGGCCGGGTGGTACCGGACCAGGTGACCGGCTGCTCCTTGAGCAGCTCGGCGAAGAGCTCCACCTTCTCCTCGAACAGCTTCTCGTAGTCGCCCAGGTCGTAGCCGAACAGCGGGAAGGACTCGGTGCTGGAGCCGCGGCCCAGGATCACCTCGGCGCGGCCGTCGGACAGGGCGTCGAGGGTGGCGTAGCGCTGGAAGACGCGCACCGGGTCGTCGGAGCTGATCACCGTGACCGCGGAGCCGAGGTGGATGTGCTCGGTGCGGGCGGCGATCGCGGCCAGCACCACGTCGGCGGCCGACAGCGGCATGGCGTCGGTGTGGTGCTCCCCGATGCCCAGGTAGTCCAGACCGACCTGGTCGGCCAGAACGCCCTCCTCGACCAGGCCGCGGATGGTGCGGGCGTGGCTGAACGGGAGGCCGTCGGCGTCGTTCGTCACGTCGCCGAAGGTGTCCAGGCCGATCGTGACGTCCGGCGCCCGGTCGGAGGTGGGGTTGGTCATGTGGCGAACCGTTCCAGGATGCTGGTGAGTGCGGCGGGGTCGGCGCCGCCGAGGTGGTCCAGGATGTGCCGCCGCACGCTGGCCAGGTGGGTCGGCCAGGCCTCGCGCAGCCGGGCGAGGCCGGCGTCGGTCAGCACCGCGTGCAGGCCGCGGGCGTCCTCGTCGCACCGGACGCGCTGGACCAGGCCCTCGCCCTCCAGGCGGGCGACGATCCGGGTCATGCCGCTGAGGGATACCAGCGAGGCGGTGGCGAGTTCGCTCATCCGCATCCGCCGGTCCGGCGCCTCGGACAGGTGCATCAGGGCCATGTACTCGGACAGCGGGAGGTGCGCCTCCCGCACCATGTCGGCGTCGATGGTCCGGGGCAGGACCATCATGATCCGGCCGACGGCACGGACGAGTGCCTCCTCGGCAGCACTCATCGGCGTCAGCGCTCCAGGCGGGGCGGGGGATTGTTCGGCGGCGGACATATCGTCATAGTAATTGCTTGACGAAGCAAGCGCTAGTGTGGATGCTTGACGGCGCAAGGATCTCCGCGGGCCTGTTTCCGGCGGACCGTCCTGCTCGGCAGTCGCCGCCGCGCCGATCCCGGCGCTCACCCCCGGCACGTCACCGCAGAAGGATCAAGGACATCATGACCAAGATCGGTATCATCCTCGGCAGCACCCGCCCCGGCCGCAACGGAGAGGCCGTCGCGCGGTGGGTGGCCCAGATCGCCTCCGAGCGCACCGACGCGGAGTTCGAACTCGTCGACCTGCTCGACTACAAGCTCCCGCACCTGGACGAGGCGTACCCGCCGTCGCTGGGCCAGTACACCCAGCCGCACACCCTGGCGTGGGCCAGCAAGATCGCCTCCTTCGACGGCTACGTCATGGTGACCCCGGAGTACAACCACTCCACCTCCGGCGCCCTGAAGAACGCGATCGACTTCCTGTACGCCGAGTGGAACAACAAGGCCGTCGGCTTCGTGAGCTACGGCTCCGTCGGCGGCACCCGCGCCGTCGAGCACCTGCGCCTGATCGCCGGCGAGCTCCAGATGGCCGACGTCCGCGCCCAGGTCGCGCTGTCGCTGTTCACCGACTTCGAGAACTTCAGCGTCTTCAAGCCGGGCGAGCACCAGAGCGACGCGGTCACCGCCATGCTGGACCAGGTCGTCGCCTGGAGCGCCGCCCTCGCTCCGCTGCGCGACGCCTCCTGACGCCGGGCACCGGCTGATCCCGGGCCGCCCCGCCCGCCGCGGGCGGGGCGGCCCGCCGCAGTCCCCCCGCGGAGGCCGCCCAGGGGGGAAGCCCGCGGAAATCCGGTCGAGCCCGGCCCCGGCCGCCCCGTAGGGTGCCCCGGTGACCTCAGCAGCAGTCCGCACGGCCGTGCCCGCCGACGCCGCCGCCATCGCCCATGTGCACATCGCCTCGCGCGAGGCGACCATGCCGTACCTGCCGCCGCGCACCCGTACCGACGCCCAAGTGGAGGCGTGGGTACGGGACATCGTGCTGCCCCGGTCCGCGGTGTGGGTGGCCCGGGCGGACGAGCAGGTCGTCGGGTACGCCGCCGTGGAGGACGGCGTGCTCAACGCGCTGTACCTGCTGTCCGGAGTCCGGCGGCAGGGCATCGGCACGCTGCTGCTGCGCCGGGCGCAGGCGCACAGCCCCGCGGGCCTGTCCCTGTTCGTCTTCCAACGCAACACCGGGGCCCGGGCGTTCTACGCCCACCACGGCTTCACGGTGACCGGCAGCAGCGACGGGTCCTCGAACATGGAGCACGAACCCGATATGGCGATGCGGTGGGAGCCGGTGACCAACGGCACACATACTGACGGGTAACCAGCGGCGCGCAGCGGTCGTAGGGTGTGGCGCGTACGGCACCTCCCCGCCCCCGACCGACCCCGGGAGACCCGCATGCGCTCGGCGAAGGACTTCTTCCGCCCGCTGGCAGTGGGGGCCCCGGCCCCCGTGCGCGAAGTGCCGTTCCGGCCCTCGCGGATGATCCACTTCTTCGATCCCGGCAACGAGAAGATGGCCGCCAAGGTCCCCGACCTGGTGCGCCGGGTGGATGTGCTGCTGGGCAACCTGGAGGACGCCGTACCGGCCGACCGCAAGGAGGCCGCCCGGGCCGGCCTGGTCCGGATCGCCCGCGGCACCGACTTCGGCGGTACCCAGCTGTGGACCCGGATCAACAGCCTCGACTCGCCCTGGGCACTGGACGACCTGCTGACCCTGGGCACCGAGATCGGCGACAAGCTCGACGTGGTGATGGTCCCCAAGGTCGAGGGCGCCCAGGACATCCACTACGTGGACCGGCTGCTGGCCCAACTGGAGGCCAGGGCCGGGCTGAGCCGGCCGATCCTGGTGCACGCCATCCTGGAGACCGCGGCCGGGGTGGCGAACGTCGAGGAGATCGCCGGGGCCAGCCCCCGGATGCAGGGCATCTCGCTCGGTCCCGCCGACCTCGCCGCCAGCCGCCGGATGAAGACCACCCGGGTCGGGGGCGGCCACCCCGGCTACCTGGTCCGCGAGGACGCAACGGGGCCGGACGCGCCCCGGGCCACCTTCCAGCAGGACCTGTGGCACTACACCATCGCCAGGATGGTCGACGCGTGCGCGGCGCACGGCATCCTGCCCTACTACGGGCCGTTCGGGGACATCGGGGACGTGACCGCGTGCGAGGACCAGTTCCGCAACGCCTTCCTGCTCGGCTGCGTGGGCGCCTGGACCCTGCACCCGGTCCAGATCGCCGTGGCCCGGCGGGTGTTCTCGCCCGCGCCGCAGGATGTGGCCTGGGCCCGCCGGGTGATCGAGGCGATGGGCGACGGCACCGGCGCGGTGATGATCGACGGCAAGATGCAGGACGATGCCACCTACAAGCAGTGCCTGGTCGTGGCGGGGCTCGCGGACACGCTCGCCGCGCGCGACCCGGAACTCGCGCAGGCGTACGCGACCCCGCACACCCCGCACCAGGAGGCCCACCGATGACCGCCCCCCGCCCGCGCCGCTCCGTCCTCTACATGCCCGGCGCCAACGCGCGCGCCCTGGAGAAGGCCGCGTCCCTGCCCGCCGACGCGCTGATCCTCGACCTGGAGGACTCGGTGGCGCCGGAGGCCAAGGCCGAAGCCCGGGAGCGGGTCGCGGCAGCCGCGGCGAGCGGCGCGTACGGCTACCGGGAGATCGCCATCCGGGTGAACGCCCCCGGCACGCCCTGGCACGCCGACGACGTCCGGGCCGCCGCGCAGGCCGGCCCGGACGCGGTGGTGGTGCCCAAGGTCGACTCGCCGGACACGGTGCGGCGCGTCGCGGCCGCCCTGGAGGCGGCCGGCGCCCCGGACCGCACCGCGGTGTGGGCGATGATCGAGACCCCCGAGGCGATGTTCGAGGCGCGGGCCGTCGCGGCCGCCTCGGCCCGGCTGACCGTCCTGGTGATGGGCACCAACGACCTCGCCAAGGAACTGCGCGCCGAGCAGGTGCCGGGCAGGGCGCCGCTGCTCACCGCGCTGTCCCTGGCCCTGCTGGCGGCCCGGGCGGCCGGCAAGGTCATCTTGGACGGTGTCTACAACGATGTGCGGGATCTGCCCGGGTTTGAAGCCGAAACTCTCCAAGGCCGGCAACTCGGCTTCGACGGCAAGACGCTCATCCACCCGAGCCAGCTGGCGGCCTGCAACCGGATCTTCGCGCCCGCGGAGGCCGAGGTGGACCGGTCCCGGCGGATCATCGCCGCTTTCGAAGAGGCCACGTCACAGGGTCGCGGCGTGGTCACGGTGGACGGCAGGATGATCGAGAACCTGCATGTCGAACAGGCCGAGCGGGTCCTGGCGCTGGCGGCGGCCATCGCCGGCCGCTGAGCGGGCATCACCCGAGCGGCCGAACCGGACCGGGCACAATGGAAGAAACCCGACCGGGCCGCCGAACCCCGCGCGCACACCGCTGACAAGCGTTTCTGTCGGGATCCACCATGAAGTGCCGACGGACACTGTACGAAGTGATGGATCTAAAACCGACCCGCCACTCGTACTGTCGGTACATGACCACATCGCAAGAGGTGCCCGTCGCGGCGAACGACAGCCGAGGGCGCGTTGCCGAACTCCACGCCATTCGCGAGGAGGTGCGGCGTGGGCCGAGCGAGGCGGCGACGCTGGCGCAGCGGGCGAAGGGAAAGCTGACCGCCCGTGAGCGGATCGACCTGCTGCTGGACGAGGGCTCCTTCCACGAGGTGGAGCCCCTGCGGCGGCACCGGGCGACGGGCTTCGGCCTGGAGGGCAAGCGCCCCTACACCGACGGCGTGATCACCGGCTGGGGCGCCGTCCACGGCCGGACGGTGTTCGTGTACGCGCACGACTTCCGGATCTTCGGCGGCGCGCTGGGCGAGGCCCACGCCACGAAGATCCACAAGATCATGGACATGGCGATCTCGGCGGGTGCCCCGCTGGTCTCGCTGAACGACGGCGCCGGCGCCCGGATCCAGGAAGGCGTCTCGGCGCTGGCCGGCTACGGCGGGATCTTCCAGCGCAACACCCGCGCCTCGGGCGTCATCCCGCAGATCAGCGTGATGCTCGGCCCGTGCGCGGGCGGCGCGGCCTACTCCCCGGCGCTGACCGACTTCGTGTTCATGGTCCGGGAGACCTCGCAGATGTTCATCACCGGCCCGGACGTGGTCCAGGCCGTGACCGGCGAGAAGATCAGCCAGAACGGCCTGGGCGGCGCCGATGTGCACTCCACCGTCTCCGGTGTGTCGCACTTCGCCTACGACGACGAGCAGACCTGCCTGGAGGAGGTCCGCTACCTGCTGTCGCTGCTGCCGCAGAACAACCGGGAGAACCCCCCGGCGGTCGAGCCGAGCGACCCGGCCACCCGGCGCGGCGACGCGCTGCTGGACCTGGTGCCCGCCGACGGCAACCGCTCCTACGACATGCACCAGGTCATCACCGAGATCGTCGACGACGGCGAGTACCTGGAGATCCACGAGCGCTGGGCCACCAACATCATCTGCGCGCTGACCCGGCTGGACGGCCAGGTGGTGGGCATCGTCGCCAACCAGCCCGCGTCCCTGGCCGGGGTGCTGGACATCGAGGCGTCCGAGAAGGCCGCGCGGTTCGTGCAGATGTGCGACGCGTTCAACATCCCGATCGTGACCCTGCTGGACGTGCCCGGCTTCCTGCCCGGCGTCGCCCAGGAGCACGGCGGCATCATCCGGCACGGCGCCAAACTCCTCTACGCCTACTGCAACGCCACCGTCCCCCGCATCTCGCTGATCCTGCGCAAGGCCTACGGCGGTGCCTACATCGTGATGGACTCCCAGTCCATCGGCGCCGACCTGACCTACGCCTGGCCCACCAACGAGATCGCGGTGATGGGCGCCGAGGGCGCCGCCAACGTCATCTTCCGCAAGCAGATCGCCGAGGCCGACGACCCCGACGCCATGCGCGCCCGCATGGTCAAGGAGTACAAGGCCGAGCTCATGCACCCGTACTACGCGGCCGAACGCGGCCTGGTCGACGATGTCATCGACCCGGCGGAGACCCGGGAAGTCCTCATCGGCGCGCTGACGATGCTCCGCACCAAGCACGCCGACCTGCCGTCGCGCAAGCACGGCAACCCTCCCCAGTAGCCCCCGGCCCCCGGCGTCCCAGCAACACCCCCTCAGTACCCCTCAAGCAGCCTTTGATGGAGACCACCATGAGCACTCCCGCCGACTCACTCGTGCGCGTCGAGAAGGGTCACGCCGACGCCGAGGAACTGGCCGCGCTCACCGCCATCCTGCTGGCGCGCGCCGCCGCGGGCGAGAGCCCGGCCCCGGCCGCCCCGGCCCGCTCCACGGCCGGCTGGCGCCGCCTGGAGCGCACCCCCGGCTTCCGCGCCCCGCACTCCTGGCAGGGCTGACCGCCCGGCGGCAGCGCCCCGCGACGGCATCCGGCGCGAGCACGCCGGCAGCCACGCCCGCAACCACTTCGGCCCCCACCGCCCAGCGCGGTGGGGGGCCGAAGCCGTCGGCGGCCGGTGTCAGCGCAGCCGCGCCATCAGGGCATGCTCGACCAGGGTGATCAGCGCGCTCTTGGCCTCGCCGCGGTGGCGTGCGTCGGTGGTGATGATGGGGGCCTCGGGGCCGATCTGCAGCGCTTCGCGGACCTCCTCGGGCCCGTAGGGCTGGTGTCCGTCGAAGCCGTTGAGGCCGATCACGAACGGCAGGCCGCTGTTCTCGAAGTAGTCCACGGCGGGGAAGCAGTCCGCCAGCCGGCGGGTGTCGACCAGCACGATCGCGCCGATGGCGCCGCGCACCAGGTCGTCCCACATGAACCAGAAGCGGTCCTGTCCGGGGGTGCCGAACAGGTACAGGATCAGGTCGTCGTCCAGCGTGATGCGGCCGAAGTCCATCGCCACGGTGGTGGTGGTCTTGTCCTGAACGTGGCTCAGGTCGTCGATGCCCGCCGAGGCCGAGGTCATCACGGCCTCGGTACGCAGCGGGTTGATCTCCGACACGGCACCGACGAACGTGGTCTTGCCCACGCCGAACCCGCCCGCCACCACGATCTTCGCCGAAGTGGTGGCGCGGGTTGGACCGCTAGAGCTTCCGAAGTCCACTGAGAACCCTTTCAAGCAATGTCACATCAGGCTGGCCACCGGCCGCCGCATCACCACCGGGCTGGTGGATCGCGACCAGGCCGGCCTCGGCCAGGTCGGCCACGAGAATGCGCACCACGCCGAGCGGGATGGTGAGCAGCGCGGAGATCTCCGCGACGGACTTGACCTCCCGGCACAGCAGGCAGATCCGCTGGTGCTCCGGCAGCTGCCCGCGCAGCCGCTCGGGGTCGGCCGCGGTGCTGACCAGGGCCTCGATGGCCAGCTGGTAGCGCGGCCGGGTACGTCCGCCGGTCATCGCGTAGGGGCGCACCAGGCCGGAGGGGGTGGGCCGCCGGCCGCCGCCCGCACCGCCGCCCCGCGGGCCCTGGGGGGCCTGCGGCGGTGGCGCCTGCGGTGGCGCGTACGGCTGGATCCGCGGCTGCCGGTACTGCGGCGCGGGCTCCGGCGTCGGCGCCGAGGGGAACTGGTACGGGTTCACAGGCGGCTGGTGCTGGCTGCCGTACGGATCTCCACCGGGGGACGTGCTCACGAGTCCTCCTCCTGATGCGGCCTGCCGGCCGGTGTCCGGGCCCCTGGGCGGGGTCCGGACCAGCCGCACGCCGTGCTGCGTTAGTTGAGCAGGCTGCCCTGCAGTTCGGCCCGAAGGTCGGGAGTCAGTACAGTCCCCGCTCGGTCCACGAGCAGGGCCATTTCATAGCCGACGAGGCCGATGTCGCACTCCGGGTGCGCCAGCACGGCCAGTGAGGAACCGTCGGACACGGACATGATGAAGAGGAAGCCGCGCTCCATCTCGACCACGGTCTGGTTGACGCTGCCACCCTCGAAGATGCGGGAGGCACCGGCGGTGAGCGAGGTCAGGCCGGAGGCGACGGCGGCCAACTGGTCGGCGCGGTCGCGGGGGAATCCGTCGGACATCGCGAGCAGCAGGCCGTCGGCGGAGACCACCACGGTGTGGGACACCCCGGGGGTGTTGTCCACGAAGTTGGTGATCAACCAGTTCAGGTTCTGTGCCGCCTGGCTCATCGGACTCAACTAGCGCTCCTGGTTCTGGGGGCCGCCGAATCGGCTGTCGGTGGCCTGTCCGTTCGTGTCAGTTCCAGCAGTGCGCCCTTGCTGGACGCCACGCCGCAGGTTACTCAACCTGCCGCGGACGTCTTCCGGTGCGCGGGAGACCTGTGGGCCGCCCTGCGGGGTCTGCGTCGCGGCACCCGGGACCAGGTTGGCCTTGGGTACGCGCCGTGGCAGGCCGGAGGGGGTGACTCCGCCTGCCTTTGGCTCACGGACCTGTTCGGCCCGCTGCCAATGCTCGTCGTTGGTCGACCGCCAGTCGGACTCGCCCGGTTCCGGCGGATCGTGCGGTTCGGGGTTCTCCTGAGGTGCCTGTTCCTCGGGTGAACCGTCCTGCTGCCGGTCGCGGCGCGGCAAGCCGGAGTCCGTCAGCGAAGGCGAGACTACGCTGTCCGACGCGGCTTGCGGGAGCGGCGGAACGGATTCCGCCACCTCGGGTTCAACTCCGGTCCAGTCGCTCTGAGCCGGCTGGTAACCGGAGGACTCCGCCGGGTGACCGGCGCCGCGGTAGTCGGCGTCGTAGCCGGCCTGGTCGTCCTGGCCGCCGCGTGCCGCGCCTTGCGGATAGTCCGGATCGTAGGGCTGCTGCTCGCCGCCCTGCTGCTGGTAGGGCTGTTCGTAGGCGCCGTCGTAGGCCCCGTTGTAGGACTGGCCCGACTCGCCGAAGAAGCCGTTTTGCTGGGGCGGCTGGTAACCCGGCTGGAAGCCCTGCTCATAGGTCTGCTGCTGATAGGCCGGGTCGTAGCTCTGGTCGTAGCCCGGGGCCGGCTGGTAGCCGTCGCCCGCTGCGGCGCCCGCGTAGCCGAAACCGCCGTCGTAGCCGGGCTGCTGCTCGCCGCCCTGCTGGTACGGCTGCTCCTGGTAGGGCTGCTCCCCGTAGGACGCCGGCTCCGCGTAGGGCGCCTGGTCCGGGGCCGGCGCCTCGTCCGGCGGCTGCTGCGGCTCGCCGTCCTCCTGGCGGTCCGCGGCGGCTGCCTCCAGCTGGGCCCGGCGTCCCTCGCGCTGCAGGGAGCGGCCCACCGGGTTCAGACCGGGCTGGGACTCGTAGCGCGAGTCGTCGAAGCCGAGTTCGGCCGCGGTCCGCTGACCGGGCACCGCCACCACCTCCGGGCGGAACGGCGGCGCCTCGGCCGCCTCGTGCTCGGGGACGATCCGGGAGACGGTGAAGTCGTTGTCCCCCTCGCCGAGGAACTCCTCGCCGCCGCCACCGTGGGTGATCGGCTCCGGCAGCATCACCAGCGAGGTGGTGCCGGCCTGCTCGCCCGAGGGCCGCAGCTGCACCCGGATACCGTGCCGGTCGGCCAGCCGGCCGACCACGAACAGGCCCATCCGCTTGGCCACCTCGACGTCCACCGTGGGCGGCTCGGCGAGCTTGTGGTTGATGTCCGCGAAGTCCTCGGCGGTCAGGCCGATACCGCGGTCGTGGATCTCGATCATCACCCGGCCGTCCGGCAGCCGGGTCGCGGTGACCCGCACCTTGGTCTGCGGGGAGGAGAACGACGAGGCGTTCTCCAGCAGTTCGGCCAGCAGGTGCACCAGGTCGGTGACGGCGCTGCCGTGGATGTCGGTCTCGGGGATGCCGACGAGCTCGATCCGCTCGTACGCCTCCACCTCGGAGGCCGCCGCGCGCAGCACGTCCACCAGCGGCACCGGCTGGTTCCACTGCCGGCCCGCCTCCTCGCCGGCCAGCACCAGCAGGTTCTCGCCGTTGCGCCGCATACGGGTGGCGAGGTGGTCCATCTTGAAGAGGTTCTCCAGCTGGTCCGGGTCCGCCTCGTTGTTCTCCAGCTCGGTGATCAAGGTGAGCTGGCGCTGGATGAGGCCCTGGTTGCGCTGGGAGAGGTTGGTGAAGATCGCGTTGACGTTGCCGCGCAGCAGTGCCTGCTCGGCGGCCAGCCGCACCGCCTCGCGGTGCACCTGGTCGAAGGCCCGGGCGACCTCGCCGATCTCGTCCTGGGTGTTGATCGGGATCGGTGCCACCCGGGTGTCCACCCGGCCGGGGTCGTTGCGCGAGAGCTGGTCGACCAGGCCCGGCAGCCGGTTCTCGGCGATGTCGAAGGCCGCGCCGCGCAGCCGCCGCATGCTGCGGCTCATTGCGCGGGCCATCATGCCGGCCACGATGAAGGCGATGATCAGGGCGATCAGCACGATCGCGGAGTTGATGAGCGCGTCCCGCCGGGCGTCGGAGGCCACCTTCGCCGCGTCGGTCGACGCCTGGTCGGCCAGCCCGAGCTCCACCGTGCGGTAGGCGTCGAAGGACAGGCCGGCGGCCTCCATGTAGGAGGCCGGGGTGATGCCGATCGCGTTCAGCTGGGCGGCACTGCGGCCCGGGGTGGAGATGTCGTTGATCATCGTGGTCAGGTCCGGCGGCACCACGAACGCGGTGTGATTGCTCTCCGCCTTGCGCTGGGCGTCGGTGATCGCCTGCTGGCCCTTGGCGGTGGCGGCCTTCTGCGCGGCCTGCAGGTGCGCGGCGTCCTGGGCGGTGCCGCCGCCCTGGAACTCCTCCAGCGCGATGCCCTCCAGGTAGAGGTAGGAGCCCAGCGAGGTCTTCTGCAGCGTCAGTTCCTTGGCCGAGACCGGGCGCTCGACCAGGATGTGGGTGCCGATCGAACGGGTCAGCGACTGGGCGGACTTGGCCAGCGAGATCGCGTAGAGGGTGCGGCCGTAGGCGGCGGCGTTGCTGGTGCCGAAGCCGAGTTCGTTGTCCAGCTCCATCAGCGGGTGCTGGATCTTGACGTACCACTCCTCGGTCTGCACGCCGGACAGCTGCCGGGTGTAGGCGACCTTGCGCAGGTCGGACAGCTGCGGTTCGACCGCGCGGAAGGTGGCGATCCGGCGCCGCAGTTCGGTGGTGTCGGGCACCCGGGTGGCCGCGGTGTCGAAGGCGCGGGCCGCCGCGTCGGTGGCCGCGTAGGCGGCGGTGACCTGGCTCGCGCTCCGGCGGCCGGCCAGCAGCGGGACCGCGGTGTTGTCCCGCTCCAGTTCGAGGGCGTTGCTGTAGTCGGACGCGGCCTTGATCAAGGTGGCGGTCCGCACCGCGTCGTCGGCCTGCTGCCAGGTGTCGACCGAGCTCTTCACCCGGAAACCGCCGAAGATCAGCGCGACGATCACCGGGATCAGGAGGATCGCGTTCAGCCGGGTGGCCACCCGCCAGTTGCGCATGGTGAAGCGGCTGCCCGAGTCGGGCAGTGCTGGAGACTCCGCCACGACCGGTTCCGCGGACATCCCCCCCGGGCGTTGGGGCGGCGTGAAGTTCCCCCGCGGGCCTTGTGGGGCGCCCGCCTCTGCTCGCCTGGTGTTCCTCACTGAACCAACAACCTCTCGGCGACGGCGCAACGACGGCCGTTCCTACGCTCGGGTTCTGCGAATTCCAGCACGCCATGGCCACGCTGGCCAAACCTCTGGAATGGGGGGAACCGGCGCCCGCGCCGTGAATATAAAACGGGCATAAGCCTAAAATCCTGGCAAACCCTATGACAGTCGTACGCGCTGCGGCACCGGGTGAGCGCGAGCAGTGTTCACAAGCCTCCGAAACTCTCTCGAAATGTTATGAACACAAGGACCCGCCGTGTCCAACGACACAACGGGTCCCCGTAGTTCCTGGGTGGCTCCCTGAAGGGCATGTTGCCAGCGGCAAGAGCTACTTCAGCCGCGCCAGCAGCGCGTGCTCGACCAGGGTGATCAACGCGCTCTTGGCCTCGCCGCGGTGGCGTGCGTCGGTGGTGATGATGGGGGCCTCGGGGCCGATCTGCAAGGCCTCGCGCACCTCTTCCGGCCGGTACGGCTGGTGTCCGTCGAAGCCGTTCAGCGCGATCACGAACGGCAGGCCGCTGTTCTCGAAGTAGTCCACCGCCGGGAAGCAGTCCGCCAGCCGGCGGGTGTCGACCAGCACCACGGCGCCGATCGCGCCGCGCACCAGGTCGTCCCACATGAACCAGAAGCGGTCCTGTCCGGGGGTGCCGAACAGGTACAGGATCAGGTCGTCGTCCAGCGTGATGCGGCCGAAGTCCATCGCCACGGTGGTGGTGGTCTTGTCCTGAACGTGGCTCAGGTCGTCGATGCCCGCCGAGGCCGAGGTCATCACGGCCTCGGTACGCAGCGGGTTGATCTCCGACACGGCACCGACGAACGTGGTCTTGCCCACGCCGAAGCCACCCGCCACCACGATCTTCGCGGAGGTCGTGGACCGCACCGGCGGCGCGCCGTAAGCCGTCTGCGGCTGTGGCCTAGAGCTTCCGAAGTCCACTGAGCACCCTCTCAAGCAGTGTCACATCTGGCTGGCCGCCCGCTTCGCCGCTGCCCGGCTGGTGGATGGCGACCATACCGGCCTCGGCGAGGTCGGCCACGAGGATCCGGGCCACGCCGAGCGGGATCGCGAGCAGGGCGGAGATCTCGGCCACCGACTTGATCTCACGCGTGAGGTGGCAGATCCGCTGGTGCTCCGGCAGCAGCCCCGAGTACTGCGACGGGTCGGCGGTCGTGCTGACCAGCGCCTCGATGGCCAGCTGGTAGCGCGGCCGGGTACGGCCACCGGTCATGGCGTACGGCCGCACCAGCGGCTGGTCGCCTTCCACCCCGTACGGCGCATGGTGCGATGCGCCGTACGGGCCCGGCGAGGCGGGTGGCGGGGTCATGAGGGTCCTCCGTGTCCGGGCAGTGCTACGGCTGGTGCGGAATTACGGATGATGCTTCGCCTTTTGAGTTCTTCAGCAATGTCTTCGGCATATTCGGTGCTGCGAATGCTGCGGGTACTGCGGGTTCTGAAGGGGCGGTGGGTTCCGCGGGTCCCCGGCGTTCTCGTCGCCCGCGGAACCGACGGGCGGTCTCGGGCGGTCAATGCATGAGGCTGCCCTGGAGCTCCGCCCGCAGATCCGGGGTCAGCACCGCGCCCGCCCGGTCCACGAGCAGGGCCATCTCGTAGCCGACGAGGCCGATGTCGCACTCGGGGTGCGCCAGCACCGCCAGCGAGGAACCGTCGGAGACCGACATCAGGAAGAGGAAGCCGCGCTCCATCTCGACCACGGTCTGGTTGACACTGCCACCTTCGAAGATGCGGGACGCACCTGCCGTCAGCGAGGTCAGGCCGGAAGCTACCGCCGCCAGCTGATCCGCCCGGTCACGGGGGAATCCGTCGGACATCGCCAGCAGCAGGCCGTCGGCGGAGACCACCACCGTGTGGGACACCCCGGGGGTGTTGTCCACGAAGTTGGTGATCAACCAGTTCAGATTCTGTGCCGCCTGGCTCATCGCACTCAACTAGCGCTCCTGGGAGTTCGTACCGAAACCACGGCCGTCGGTTTGACCGCCGGCCTGGCGGCCTTGCTGGATACCCCTGCGGAGGTTGGTCAGACGTCCGCGCACATCGTCGGGAGCCCGCGAAACCTGCGGACCGCCCTGCGGCGCCTGTTGTGGCGCCGCTCCGCCCGCGACCAGGTTGGCCCGGGGCACGCGCCGCGGCAGACCGGAAGGAGTGACCCCGCCGGCCGAAGGCTCGCGGACCTGCTCGGCCCGCTGCCGTAGTGCGTCGTTGGGCGAGCTGCGCCAGTTCGGCGTCTCTCGCGGCAGCGGCTGGGCCATCGGAGCCGACGGGTTGCCCGGAGCCATCTGGGAGGCCTGGGCGGTCGGCTGCGGGGCGCCGTTCTGACGCTGCGGTGAACTGAGCGGGGCACCCGGCGCCGGACGCTGGTCGCCGCGGGGCCGCTGCGGCGGGGCGGTACGCCCCACCGGCCGGGCCGCCTGCGGCGGGGCCTGCTGGGCGCGCGCCGCCTGGGCCGCGGCCTGCTCCACGTGGATCTGCTGCATGCGCTCGGCCTGGCCGGTACGGAACCAGTCGGACTCGATCGCGGAGAAGATCGGCGTCGGCTCGTCACCGCGGGTCGGGGCCGGCGGCAGCGCCATCGGCTCCTGCGGCTCCGGGCGCTGCTGCGGCGGGCGGCGGTCGCCGGGCTGCTGGCCCGGGTAGCCCGGACCCTCGCCCGGCTGCGGCTGCCGCGGCT
>NZ_FMCH01000469.1 GCF_900091855.1 Streptomyces sp. DvalAA-14 | reverse complement strand
GGCTCCGGGCCGCGACGCGGGACGCGGTGGACGCGCGGCTGGTCGCCCGGCACGGCCCGGACCTGGCGCGCTGGCACGGCCCGGCCGCGACCCTCGCCTTCGACACGCTCGCCGCCCGCGCCGGCCACCCGCTCTACCCGACCGACGCCGCCCGCGCCGGCATCCCCGCCGGGCTGCTGGCCGGCCACGCCCCCGAGTTCGACCCGCGCTTCGCCCTGCGCTGGGTGGCGCTGCCCCGGGAGGCGGTCACCGTGGCGGGCGCGGGAGCGGGCGCGGAAGCGGCCGGTCGGCCGGAGGGGTTCGGCGGCCTCGGTGGGCTCGGCGGTTTCTGGCCGGCGCCGTCCGACCTGGGGCTGCCCGGTCGCGACGACAGTCATCTCGCGCTGCCGGTGCATCCCCTGACGGCGGGCGCGCCCCTGCGGGAGGCGTTAACCGCGGCCGGCCTGGCGGGCGCCGCGGTGCTCGCCGACCGCGCGTACCTGGAAGCGGCGCCCACCTTGTCCACCCGGACCGTCGCCCTCACCGCGCACCCCGGTGTCCACCTCAAACTGCCGCTGGCGACCTCGACCCTGGGCCTGCTCAACCGCCGTACCATCAAGCCCGGCACGCTCACCGACGGCGCGGCCGGACAGCGCCTGCTGGCGACCGTGACCGCCCGCGAACCGCGCTTCTCCGGCCTGATCCTGCACGCGGACGAGACGTGCTGGGCGCACGCCGGCCATGAACTCCTGGCCGTCCTGGCACGCCGCCACCCCGCCGGCCTCGACGACTGCCTCGTCCTGCCGCTGGCGGCCCTGACCGCCGAGGCCCCCGACGGACGGCTGGTGATCGACCACCTCGCCGACCGCTGGTTCGGCGGGGACCCGCTCGCCCTGCTGGACGCCGTGCTCGCCCTGCTGCTCGACTGGCAGACGACGCTGTTCGGCTACGGCATCGCCCTGGAATCCCACCAGCAGAACATCTCGCTGCTGCTGGACGGGACCGGCGGCCGTCCCCGGGTCAGGCTGCTGTTCAAGGACGACGACGGTCCCCGCATCCACGAGGCCAGACTGCGCGACCGGCTCGGGGCGGACGCCCCCGGTCCGGCGGACTTCGCCGACCCGCGGATCTTCGTGTCCGACGACCGGCCCGTCCTCGACCTGTTCACCACGATCACCGTCCATCTGTGCGCCGGGGCCTTCGTGTTCGCCCTCGCCCGCGGGGGCCGCGCCCCGCTGGCGCGGCTGCTCGATCTCCTGCGCGCCCGGCTGGACGAGGCCGTGCGGCGGCTCGGGGACGGGCCCGGCGAGCCGGGAGCGGTCCTGCGCGCCCATGTCCTGGAGGCGCCGCGGCTGCCCGTCAAGGCGATGGTCACCGCGGGCACATTGCTCACCAAGAACCGCTCAGGAGCGTCCGACATCAACAAGCACTACACCACCGGTCCCAACTACCTTGTGCGGAGCCGCTGATGGCACTGTCCTCCGTCGCCGGCCCCGCCGACTGCGCGAACCGGTCCGACCGAACCGACCCGACCGACCGCACCTCACCGACGGACCGAACCGACCCGACCGGACCGACTCGCCCGCCCCGCCGGGCCGGCCACCGCCCCCGGCCGGTCCCCGCCGACGAAGCGGTGGCGCACACCCTGCTCAACTGCCTGCTGCGGGAGGTGTCCGGGCCCGAGCACCAGACCGCCCTCATCGGCGGCCATCTGCTGCTGCGGCTGGCCCGCACCGGTGTGCGGCTGCGGGTGGCGCTGCGCCGCACCTCGCTGCTGGGCGCGCACCGCTTCGCCGGCCCGGTGGCCGAGTTCACCGACGGCCGCTGGTCGGCGATCGGCTGGCTCCGGCTCGCCGAGCACACCCACGCGGAGCTGTCCGCGCGCACCGGCGTACCCAACGACGAGTTCCTGGCGCAGGTTGTCTCCAGTCATCAGGGCGTCGCGGCCGGACTCGGCGCGCCCCGGCCGGCGGCGGGCGGCGATCCGCTCGCCCGCTACCTGGCCTCCGAGCAGTCACTGGTCTACGGCCACCGCTTCCACCCCACGCCCAAGGCCCGCGGCGCGGACGCCGCCTCCTGGGCCGCCTACGCGCCCGAGGCCGGGGCCCGCTTCCCCTTGCGGCTGCTCGCCGTCCGCGAGGGGTCGATCGTCCAGGAGCGCGCCGAGCCCGGTGCGACCGATCCGCTGGACCGCCTCGCCGCGGTGCCGGCCGGCTACCGGCTGCTGCCCGCGCACCCCTGGCAGTACGAACTGCTCCGCGACCAGCCCGCCTTGGGCGCCGCGCTGCGCCGCGGCGATGTGCTGGACCTCGGTCCGAGCAAGGCCCGCTTCGCCGCCACCGCCTCGGTGCGGACCGTCTACGACGGCGAGACCTTCCTCAAGTTCAGCCTGAATGTGCGCATCACCAACTGCCTGCGCAAGAACGCCGCTTACGAGCTGTCCGGCGCGATCGCGCTCACCCGGCTGCTCGATCCGGCCTTCGCCGAACTGGCCGCCCGCTTCCCGGGCAGCGGCATGCTCCGCGAACCCGCCTTCCGCAGTCTGGCCCTGCCGGGGGCGGACGGCGGCCCGGGGCCGGACCTCGCGCTGCTGGAGGGTTTCGGCGTCATCGTCCGGGAGGGACTCGGGGCGCGGCTCCGGCCGGGCGCGACCGCGCTGCTGGCCGCCGCGGTCGCCGACGAGTACCCGGTGGGCGCCGCGCACATCTCCGCGCTGCTCGGCACCGCGGACCGCCCGGCCGTGCTGCGCTGGTGGCGGGAGTATCTGCGGCTGCTCGTCCCGCCGGTGCTGGCGGCGTACTTCGACCACGGCATCGTGCTCGAACCCCACCTGCAGAACGTACTGGTGTGCGTGGACGCCGACGGCGGGCCGGTGCAGGTCCTCTTCCGCGACCTGGAGGGCACCAAGCTGCTGCCCGAGCACCATGCCGGGGCGCTGGCCGCGCTGCCCGCGCAGGTCGCCGGCCCGCTGACCTACGACGCCGACCGGGGCTGGGACCGGCTCGTCTACTGCCTGCTGGTCAACCACGTCGCCGAACTGCTGTCCGCGCTGGCCGATCTGCACCCCTCGGCGGAGCGCGCCCTGTGGGCCGACGTGCGCGGCGCGCTGCGGGACTTCGCCGCCGAGCACGGCTGTCCGCCCCGGCTGGAGGCGCTGCTGGCCGGCCAGCCGCTGCCGGCCAAGGCCAATCTGCTCACCCGCTGGGAGCGGGCCGCCGACCGGGAGGCGGGTTACGTACGGCTGCCCTCGCCGCTGGCGCGGGATGTCCTGCCGGACGCCGGCCGCAGGCGCGACGCCGCCGGGACCGCCCGGTGACCGCGCCCGCGGCGCCCGCCGCGCCCACCACCGCCGTCCGCGACCTCGCCCGGTCCCTGCCGACCGGTGAACTGCCCGCCTATCTCTACGACATCGGCGCGCTGCGGGAGCACGCCGCGTTCGTGCGGGCGGCGCTGCCCGAGCCGGTCGAGCTGTACTACGCGGCGAAGGCCAATCCCGAGCCGGAGATCCTGGCCGCCCTCGCGCCCTTCGTGGACGGCTACGAGGTCTCGTCGGGGGGTGAGCTCGCCCATGTGGCAGGCGTGTTGCCGGGCCGCCCGCTGGCCTTCAGCGGCCCGGGCAAGACCCCCGCCGAGATCGCGGCCGCGCTGGACCTGGGCGTGCGCCGCTTCCATGTCGAGAGCGAGCACGAACTGCGCGTGCTGGCGGAGCTGGCCGCCCGCCGGGTACCCGCGTGCGGCGCCGCGGCCGGCGGCGGCGCCGGTGACCTTTCCGGGGCCGGGGCCGGGGACCGAGTGGGGGTGCTGCTGCGCTTCGACGTGCCCGCCGAGGCGGGGTTGTTGGCGGCCGGCTCACTCGTCATGGGCGGCCGGCCCACGCAGTTCGGCATCGATCCGGCACGCGCCGACGCCGCGGTGCGCCTGCTCACGGACGGCAGCCGGCCGCAGTTGGAACTGCTCGGCGTACACGCCCACCTGGCCAGCGGGCTGGACGCGCCCGAACTGCTCGGCGTGGCCGGCTCGGTGGTGGACTGGGCCACGCGACTGGCCGACCGGCACCGTGTCGCGCTGCGCGAGGTGAATGTCGGCGGCGGTATGGCGGCCGACTACACCCGCCCCGGCGTCCGGTTCGACTGGGCCGCCTACGGCGCCGGACTCGCCCGGCTGGCCGCGGCCCGGCCCGGGCTGGTGCTGCGCATCGAGCCCGGCCGCGCGCTGACCGTCTACTGCGGCTGGTACGTCTGCGACGTCCTCGACGTGAAGCACAGCCGCGGCGAGGAGTTCGCCGTCCTGCGCGGCGGAACGCACCACCTGCGCACCCCGGCGGCCAAGGGCCACGACCAGCCGTGCGCGGTCCTCCCTGTCGACGCGTGGCCGCACCCCTGGCCGCGGCCCGCCGCCGGACAGGACCTGGTCACGCTGACCGGCCAGTTGTGCACCCGAAGGACGTGCTGGCCCGCGGGGTCCGGGCGCCGGGCCTGCGCGCCGGGGACCGGGTGGCCTTCGCCCTGGCCGGCGCGTACGCCTGGAACATCTCCCACCACGACTTCCTCATGCATCCTCGGCCGACCGTGCACTTCCTCGGGGTCTGAGCAAGCGGCTACCGTGCGGGGAGGGTTCACGCCAGCGCCCGTCGTTCACGTACGTGTACCGGCACTTGTACTTGTATTTGTACTTGTACTGAGCGTGTACCGGGTCCGGGTACCGGGCGCATGTTCCGAGGGAGTCCGATCGTGCATCCTGCCGCCTCCGCCGGTGACCGCGTCCGCTCGGTCCGGCTCTCGTCCGTGCACCTCCCGCTGGCCGCCCCGGTCAGCGACGCCAAGGTGCTGACCGGGGTGCAGCGACCGATGACCGGGATCGCGCTGCTCTTCGCCGAGATCACCACCCGGGACGGCCATCAGGGCATCGGCTTCGGCTACGCCAAGCGGGCCGGCGGCCCCGGGCAGTACGCCCACGCCCGGGAGATCGCGCCCGCCGTGGTGGGACAGGACCCGAGCGACATCGGCCGGCTGTGGGACCGGCTGGTCTGGGCCGGGGCCTCGGTCGGCCGCAGCGGCCTCGCCATCCAGGCCGTCGCCGCGCTGGACATCGCGCTGTGGGACCTCAAGGCCCGGCGTGCGGGACTCCCGCTCGCCAAACTCCTGGGCGCCTTCCGGGACTCGGTGCGCTGCTACAACACCTCCGGCGGCTTCCTGCACACCCCGGTCGGAGAGGTCCTGGACAACGCCACCGCGTCGCTGGAGCGCGGCCTGGGCGGCATCAAGATCAAGGTCGGCCAGCCGGACGGCGCGGCCGACCTGGAACGGGTGGCAGCCGTCCGGTCCCGGGTGGGCGACGCGGTGCCGCTGATGGTCGACGCCAACCAGCAGTGGGACCGGCCCACCGCCCTGCGCCTGGGCCGCGCGCTCGAAGGCTTCGGCCTCACCTGGATCGAGGAGCCGCTCGACGCCTACGACCACGAGGGCCACGCCGCGCTGGCCGCGGCCCTCGACACCCCGGTCGCCACCGGCGAGATGCTGGCCGGCGCGGCCGAGCACGCGGCCCTGATCGAGGCCCGCGCCTGCGACATCGTCCAGCCGGACGCGCCGCGCGTCGGGGGCATCACCCCGTTCCTCAAGGTCGCCGCGCTCGCCGACCACCGGCACCTCCAGCTCGCCCCGCACTTCGCCATGGAGATCCACCTCCACCTGGCGGCGGCCTACCCGCGTGAGCCGTGGGTCGAGCATTTCGAGTGGCTGGAACCGCTGTTCAACGAGCGGACCGAGATCCGCGACGGCCGGATGCACCTGTCCGCCCGCCCCGGCCTCGGCATCACCCTCAGCCCGCAGGCCCGTGCCTGGACCCGGGAGACCTGCCTGATCGAGTCGCCGGACTGAGGATCGGGCGGGCGCGCCGGAGCCGAGGGCGCCGCGCCGAACCACCGCTCCGAACCACCGCGCCGGATCAGGCCGGCACGGTGAGGCGTACGCCGAGGATCGGGATGTCCAGCGCGCCGCGGGCGTCGGTGTACCAGCGCCAGTGGGCGCCGTCGGCCTCGCCGCGCACCAGGCCGGTCCAGCCGGCGCCGCCGGGACCGCACAGGGCCGCGAGTTCGGCGGCCTCGCGCTCGGTGGGCGTGCCCGCCACCACCACCAGGCCCCTGACGGGGTGTCGGGAGGCGGCGCCGAGGATGGTGCCGCGGGCGGCCGAGGCGCGGGGGGCCGCGGCGCGCTCCTCGACGCGGTCGACCGGCCGGAGGCCCGGCGGCAGCGCGATCGGCGGGGTGCCG
>NZ_FMCH01000356.1 GCF_900091855.1 Streptomyces sp. DvalAA-14 | reverse complement strand
GGTGCGGGCGGCCGCGGCGAGCGCGGGCTGGAGGCGGCGGGCGGCGTCCAGGTGATCACCGGTCCAGATCACCCGGACCGCGGCGGCGGTGTTCTCGCCGCCACGCGTTTCCAGGTCCTGGCGGACCGTCTCGGCCAACCGGCGCTCGGCCGCGTCGTCGTGGGGGAGCGGCTCGGGCGCGGGCCGGTCGCCTTCGAGGCTGGCGGCGAGCGCGGCGAACCACTGGGACACCCCCTCGGCGCCGGCCAGCAACTCGCCGCGGGCCGCGGTACGGTCGGCGCGGCGCTCCGCCCCGGCCCGCTCCCACAGCGCGAGGACGGCATCGGCCGCCAGCCGCAGCCCCACGACACCGGTCACGAGCGTCGTCATCTCCGCCAACGGGACGGGCTTGGCACCGCGTTCGGCCAGGTAGCTGCGGAAGGCGTCGTCCAGCCGCCGGGCCGCCGCGGCGGCCTGCCCGGCCTCGGCCACCGGCGTCGAGGGCCCCGCGGCGGACGCCGAGCAGCGGCCCGCCGCGAAGGTCACCGCGGCCTTCAGATACGCGGAGCTCTCCTCGTACGCCTCGGCGAGCGCCTTGCCCATCGCGGCGGACGCCCCGCGCGGCCAGAAGAACAGTCCCACCACCAGGCTCACCGCGCATCCGAGGCCGATGTCCTCCACCCGGATCAGGCTCAGCTTCCAGCCCACCGGCTGGACGATGTTGTAAGGATCACCAGCGTCACCGTGAACGCGGCCTGGCCCGCGGCGAACGACACGACGGCCGGCGCCGTGCCGGCTATCAGGACCGCCAGGGGCAGCAGGAACCACAGCAACTCGGTGTCGTTGCCGATGAGCAGCAGCAGCCCGGCGCCCAGCAGGGAGCCGGCCACCGTCCCGAGCATGCCGCGCAGCACGCTCTGTCCGGTGTTCAGCGCGTTGGAGCGCAGGACCGACAAGGTGCCGAGAACCACCCAGAACGCCTGGTGGACGCTGGTGACGTCGGCCACGGTGACGGCCAGTGCCAGCCCGATCGCGCCGCGCAGGCTGTTGTGCAGCCAGACCGAGTGGGGCTCCACGTGGGCGGCGGCCCGGGTGCGGGCCGCCGCGAAGCCGCCGGGGCCGCCCTCGGGGACCCGGCCCAGCAGGCGGTCCGGCCAGCTGCGCCGGTCCGCGGCCGCCGCGAGGTCGATGTTCGCCGCGATCTGCGAGACCGCGAAGCTCATCTCCTGGCCGCGGAAGGACGGATCGAGGGCGGTGACCAGTGCGCTCACCCGTACCTCCCGCGACACCTGCGCGCGCCCGCCCGGCGCCACGCTGCCGTAGGAGGGGAGTTCGGAGATCGCTTCGGCCTCCATCGCCTCCAGCGCCGTCCTCAGGTCCGCGACCGCCGAGCGCAGTGCGGCCGGGTCGCCCTGCGGCGCGTCGAGCAGGTCCGCGCCGCGCTCCAGCACGGTGGCCACCTCCGATCGCACCGCCCCGGCGGTCCGGGTGGCGCGGACTCCCTCATGGCGCGGGCCGCCCTCACCGATGATGGCGGCGAGCCAGGTCAGTTCGTCCACCAGCCGGACCAGGGCCCGGGCGCTCGTGGTCAGGCCGGTCGGCCGGTAGGGGGTGGCGATGAACGCCCGGTGCAGCAGGGCGACCGCGGCCGTCCCCGCACCGGGGGAACCCGGTTCGCCCTCGCCGGTCCCCACAGTCCCGGTGTCCCCACCGGTGTCCCCACCGGTGTCCCCACCGGCCTCCCCGTCCGGCAGCCCGCCGGCTTCCGCGCGCAGTTGAGCGGCCAGACCCCGGCAGGCCGCCGCGGCCGCCCTGCTCAGCGGATCGCGGACCGGCGCCGGCCACAGCAGGGCGACGGCCGCCAGCGAGGCGGCCGTGGCCAGTCCCCACCCGGCCAGCCGGTCCGGCAGCATCGCCACCGGCGCGGGGACGGCGACCGGCAGGATGAACGCCAGCAGCAGCGACGTCGTCGCCCCCGCCAGTACGGAGCTGACCACCCCCGAGAAGAGCACCCCGAAACCCACCACGGCCATGGTCACCGCGGCCAGCCAGGTCAGCTGCGAGACGGCCGAGCCCAGGCAGATCAGCACCGCCCCGGCCGCCGCCAGCGCGGCCTGCGCCCGCAGCCGGTCGCGCATCGGGCCTCCGAAGTCCACCAGGAGCAGCATGGAGAACGATCCGAAGGCCGCGAAGGTCGCGATCGCCGGATTCCCGATCACCTGGCCGGCCAGGGCGAACATGGCCGGCATGACGATGGCGGTACGCCCGGCGCGCCGGGTCGCGGTCAGATCGCGGTCGTGTGCGGTCAACCACGCCCGCAGTCCGCGGCCGCCTTCCCGCGCCGACTGCCGGGCTCCCGACACAGATCGCATGTGGTGATCCTTTGCCTGATGGATGGCGGTGGATGTGCCGCTCTCCCCAACCCGCTGGAGGGGCCGGGCCGTCAGCGGTGCGGACGCGGAACACGCCAACCATGACAGGCCCGTCGACCGGGGCGGTACGGAGGGCCCGGCCGGGTGCCTTCGCTCCGCGCGCGGGCCGTTCGCCGTCCGGGCGGGCCCCGGCTCCGGCGGCCGTCCGCGGACCGCCCGCGCCCGTGCGGTCCGGGCACCCGAGCGGGATCCGTCAAGCCCGGCGGCCGGCCCGCAGGCCCGTGCGCGT
This sequence comes from Streptomyces sp. DvalAA-14, assembly GCF_900091855.1. Classification (GTDB taxonomy): domain Bacteria; phylum Actinomycetota; class Actinomycetes; order Streptomycetales; family Streptomycetaceae; genus Actinacidiphila. The sequence continues at coordinate 79,357 of NZ_FMCH01000356.1, read as the reverse complement.
GCGGCCAGGTGGCCGCTTCACCCGGCGAGCCGGGCGCCTCTTGGCCGAGCCCGCCGTTGACCGTGCCTAATCTGAACGCCACGGAGAACCGACGGGGATGGAGTCGAGATGAGCCCTGTGACCGGCGAGAAGCGGCGCGTCGATGTGGAGGGCACCCGGATCGCGGTCGTCGAAGCGGGACAGGGCGACCCGATCGTCTTCCTCCACGGCAATCCGACCTCCTCCTATGTGTGGCGCCACGTGCTGCCCCACCTCACCGGGCTCGGCCGCTGCCTGGCACCCGACCTGGCCGGAATGGGCGACTCCGACCCGCTGCCGGGGCGCGGTATGCGGCTGGCCGACCACGCCGACTTCCTGGAGCGCCTGCTGGAGCGGCTCGACGTACGCGAGCGCGTCGTGCTCGTGGTGCACGACTGGGGTTCGGTGCTCGGCTTCGACTGGGCGCGCCGTCACCCGGACGCCGTACGCGGCATCGCCTACATGGAAGCGATCGTGGCGCCGCTGACGCCGGCCGACTTCGCCGACGGCGGCGAGTTCATCGGACGTGTCCGCGGCCCCGAAGGTGAACGGCTCGTCCTCGACGACAATGTGTTCATCGAAGGGTTCCTTCCCAGCGGCGTGCTGCGCGACCTCACCGCGGAGGAGCTCGACGTCTACCGCCGTCCCTGGCGCGAGCCCGGTGAAGCGCGCCGCCAACTGCTCGTCTGGCCGCGCGAGTTGCCGCTCGACGGCGAGCCCGCCGATGTCACCGCTGTCGTCGCGGCCAACGCCGCCTGGCTCGGCACCACCCCGGTGCCGAAGCTGTTCGTCAACGCCGAACCCGGCCTCTTCCTCACCGGCAGACCCCGGGAGCAGTGCCGCACCTGGCCCCATCAGCGCGAGGTCACCGTCCCGGGCATCCACTTCGTCCAGGAAGACGCCCCCGACCGGATCGGCGACGCCATCGCGGCGTGGCTGCGCGAGCTGCCCTGACCTGCCCTGAGCGGCTCTGAGCGGCTCTGAGCGGCCCGGCGGCCCGCGTTCGCCCGAGCCCGGTGGCGGGCGCCGGTCCGGGGCCGTGTTGAATGCCCCGTCGGGCGCCGTCCGGCGCTGTCGGGGTGGGTGGGACGGAAGTCAGGGGTGGGGTATGCCGAACGGCTGGCTGCTGCGTGCGGCGGTGGCGGTCTGCACCGCAGCGGCGCTGGGCACGGTGGCGGGGTGCGGGGGCGGGAGCGGCAACGGGGTTCTCCGGAAACCGGGGGCGGCCGCGTCTCCCGGACGTTCCGCGGGCGCGGGGACCGGCTCGGCCGGGACGGGGAAGCCCAGTGCGTCGCCGTACGCCGTGCCGACGGGTACGCCCGCGGCCCGGAGCGGGCCGGAGAGCCGCAGCAATTCGCGCTTGGTGGGGCAACGGGAACTCAGCACCTACGTGCTCGACCAAAAGGACCTGCCGGGCTACCGGTTCGGTACCGAAGGGGCGCGCGCCGCCGACGGGACGGAGATACCCGGCAGCCTGTTGGCCCCCCCTGCCCCGGATCTCCCCGCCGAGCTGCCAGCACGTCTACGAGAACAGCCAGCAGGGCAGTGCCTACCGGCAGTACGCCCACACCGACGACGCCGCCAGCGGGCACGGCGACTCCGTGGAGACAGCCCTGATCGCGTACCGGCCCGGCGACGCGCACAAGGTCCTGGCCGACCTGCGGGCGGCGCTGTCCCGATGCACCTCGTTCACCGGGCCGGTCGACATGACACAGGGCTTCGAGCACCCCCGACCGCTGCCCGACCCGAATCTCGGCGACGAGGCCGTCGAGTACGGGATCATGGAGAAGATGAGCGACGCGGAGGGCACGGTGCGCGTCCCCTTCGAGCAGTTGGTGGTTCGCAAGGGCTCCGTCATCGCCTGGTTCCAGGTGCAGAGCAACCCGGGCAGGACCGTGGCTCTGCCCATGGACGTGGTCACCGCGCAGATCGCGAAACTGCCCTGATCCGTCGGTCGGGCCAGGCTCGTCGCTCCGGAGTGGGCTCGGTTGACGGGCTGTTGGCGGCCGGACCGGGGGAGTTCTCCCCGGACGTGACGTCACCGGATGCACACCGCTCCTAGCCCGAATGGGGGCTTATCGGTCGGTTCGGGAGACATTCGGGACGCAGGGGTGGTGCATTGGGCGGGTCGGGTATCAGGCCCGGCGGCACCACCTCCAGCGGAAGGACGTATCTCCATGCGCATTCGGACGGGTCTGGCCGCCCTCGCGGCCGCTGCCTGCGTCGCCCTGGTCGGCACCGCGAGCCCCTCCCCGGCGGGCGCCGTCACCCCCGCCGGACGAGTGGCCGACGCCGCCCGGCAGCAGGCGGCCGAGCAGTGCGCGGCAGGGGAGATCTGCTTCTGGCACGACAGGGACTTCTCGGGTACCCCCTGGCGCTGGATGCCCTCCAACGGCTACCGCGACATGCCGCCCAACCTGCACGACCACGTCTACTCCTTCTATGCCAACGTTCGCGCCTGCTTCATCGACTACGACCCGCGCGACTTCCGCGCGGTCAACATCGGTGACTACGCCAAGGCCTACGACACCAACTTCGGCGGCAGGATCGACGCCGTGGCCATCCGCAGCGCCTGCTGAGGCAGTCGGTCCGGGCCGGGGCCGGCCATCACGGCTCCGGGCCGGACGGATGAAAGACCGGCGTCGGCGGCGCCCGACCGCGCCGCGATCCCCACCAGCGCCCTGACCGGCCTGGCGATCCTGATCCAGGAGAGCCTGCTCGTACGGACCGGGCGGGTCTGGCCGGTGTGCCCACGGCACCTGTTCGGTGTCCACGGCGCGCAGTGGAGGGGCTCGGCCGTGTGGTGGTGCTCCGGTGACGGCGGACACGTGCTCGCGCCGGTCGGCGAACTCTCGGGCGTGCCGCGCGGCCGGCGCGGACGCCGCTGAAGCCAACACCCCGGCGGAGGCCGGACCGTGAACGATTGACGCAGTGTGCACACTCAGTGTAGACACTCGGTTATGACGGTCCCTCTGACGCTCCTCGGGCTCCTCGAACGGGAACCCAGCCACGGTTACGACCTCAAACGCGACTACGACACCTACTTCAGCCGGGGCAAGCCGCTGCTGCTCGGGCAGGTGTATTCGACCCTGGGCCGCCTCGCCCGGGACGGGAAGGTGGTGGTCGGGCCGGCCGAGCCGGGATCGGGTCCCGACCGCAAGCGGTACGTCATCACCGAGTTGGGGGCCACCGAGGTCGAGGCCTGGCTGACCGAGCCGGTCGAGGCCGAACCGCACCTGCAGACGGAGCTGTTCAGCAAGGTCGTGCTGGCGCTGATGCTGGGGCGCGACGCCCAGGCTTATCTCGACGTGCAGCGCACGGAACATCTGCGGCGGATGCGGGAGCTGGCCGAGACCAAGCGGACCGGCCAACTGGTCGACAAACTCCTCGCCGACCACGGCATGTTCCGGCTGGAAGCCGACCTCCGGTGGATCGAGGTCACCGCCGCCCGGCTGGGCCCGCTCGCCGAGGAGGTGCGGAAGTGAACGGCCACGGCACAACGGCGCGGTCCGGCGCGGCGGATCTTCTGATCGAAGCGCGCGGGGTCGTACGGTCCTTCGGCCGGACGCCCGCACTGCGCGGCGCGGACCTGGCGGTGGCGTCCGGTGAGGTCCTGGCCATTATGGGCCCGAGCGGATCGGGCAAATCCACCCTGCTGCACTGCCTGGCCGGGATCCTCACGCCCGACAGCGGGGAAATCCTGTTCGACGGCCGCCGGGTCGACCGCATGCGCGAGACCGAACGCACCGAACTGCGCCGGGACCGCTTCGGGTTCGTCTTCCAGTTCGGCCAGCTCGTCCCCGAACTGACCGCCGAGGAGAATGTCGCGCTGCCGCTGCTCCTGGGCGGCACCCGCCGGGCGGGGGCGCTGTCCGAAGCCCGGGGCTGGTTCGGCCGGCTCGGCCTGGACGGGCTGGAAGGGCGCAGGTCGGGGGAGTTGTCGGGCGGGCAGGCCCAACGCGTCGCACTGGCGCGGGCACTGGTGTCCCGGCCCGACGTGCTGTTCGCCGACGAACCGACCGGGTCCCTCGACTCGCTCACCGGCGAACAGGTCATGGAGCTCCTGGTCGGCGCGGCCCGCGAACAGGGCACGACGGTCGTCCTGGTCACCCACGAGCCGCGGGTGGCCGCGTGCGCGGACCGCGAAGTCATGGTGCGCGACGGCAAGGTGACCTCCCTGTCCCCGCCGCGCGCACGGCCCGCCCCGGCCGCGCCGGCCGCCGACCGGGCCGGCTCGTGATCCGCCTCGGCGTCCGGCTCACGCTGAGCGGCGGCAAGGACGCGATCGCCCGCCTCGTCATCGTCGCGGCGGCCGTGGCGCTGGGAGTGGGGCTGCTGCTCGGCGTGCTGGCGGCGCTGAACGCCACCGGCACGCAGGACGCCCGCAACGCCTGGCTCAACACGGGGACAGCCGGCGCGGCGGGGCCGACGGGGCCGGCGAGGGTGTCGGGGTCGGCGGGGGAGTCGCACCCCGCTGCCGGTGACGGTGCCGCGGTGGACCCGCTGTGGTGGATGCTGCGGGCCGACAGCTTCGACGGCAAGGTCATCGGCCGGGTCGACCTGGCTGCCACCGGTCCCCGCTCACCGGTGCCGCCAGGAATCCCGCGACTGCCCGGACCCGGGGAGTTCTACGCCTCCCCGGCCCTCATCGCGCTGCTCGACTCCACCCCCGCCGCCGAACTCGCCGCCCGCTATCCCGGCCACCTGATCGGCGCGATCGGCGACGCGGCGCTCCCGGGCCCGGACTCCCTGATCGTCGTCGTCGGCCGCCGTCCCGACCAACTCGCGGCCGGTCACCGGGCCGAACGCGTCACCTCGATCACGGACGCCTCGCCCAGCCGCTGCGACGGCAGCCAATGCGTTGTCGCCGCCGGTACGGACAGCAACGGAATGAAGCTCATCCTGTCCGTGGTGGCCGTCGCCCTGATCTTCCCGGTGCTCGTCCTCATCGGCACCGCGACCCGGCTGTCGGCGGCCCGCCGGGAGCAGCGCTTCGCCTCGATGCGGCTGGTCGGCGCCACCCCCCGGCAGGTCTCGGTGATCGCAGCCGTCGAGTCGGCGCTCGCCGCCGCGGCCGGCACCGCCGGCGGCTTCGGCCTGTTCTTCCTGATCCGCCCGCTGCTGGCGAGGATCTCCTTCACCACGACACCGTTCTTCGTCGGCGACCTGTCCCTGTCGGCCGGCGACGTCCTGCTGGTCACCCTCGGTGTCCCGGTGGCGGCGGCGGTGTCGGCGCGCATCGCGCTGCGGCGCGTGCGGATCTCGCCGCTCGGTGTGGCCCGGCGGGTCACACCGCGCCCGCCCCGGGCCCACCGGATGATCCCGCTGGCCGCGGGGCTGCTCGAACTCGCCTACTTCATCGGCCGGGACCCGAAGACCAGTGACGGCCAGATCCGGGCGTTCGTGCCGGGCATCCTGCTGGTGATGGGCGGGATTGTGCACGCCGGACCATGGCTGACCATGGTCGGCGCCCGGCTGATGGCCCGGCGCACCAGCCGGCCGGCCCGACTCGTCGCCGGTCGCCGGCTCTCGGACGACCCCAAGGCCGGCTTCCGCGCGGTGAGCGGACTCGTCCTGGCCCTCTGCGTCACCAGTACGGCCGTCGGGGTGATCACCTCCATGGTCGCCGAACGGGGCATCCCGCACGGGAGCGGGCAGATCCGCAGCACCGTCATCGGGCAGTACCAGGACTTCGACGCCGGGGGTCGGCTGATCGGGACCGCGGCCTCGCCGTCCGGCAGTCTGCTGGCCGCGCTGCGTTCGGTACCGGGAGTGCGCGGTGTGACGGTAATCCATACGGATCCGCACGCCGATCCGGACCCGGGCCCGGGGCTCGGCGGCGGACTGGCCGACTGCGCGCAACTGGCCACCACACCGGTCTTCGGCACCTGCCCGGCCGGGGCCCGGACCGCAACGGTCAATGACTCGTTCAGCGTGATCGGGCTGCAGGACCGGGGAGTTCGCTGGCCCGCGGTCTGGCCCGCCGCCAGGAGCACCCCGGAGCAGCTGAGGACCCTCCCGGTGCAGCAGATCGTCGTCACCACCGACGGAACGACCCCGGCGGTCGAGCGGGCCCGTACCGTGCTGGCCGCCGGATACCCCGACCAGCGCGTCCCGTTCACCATCGCCGAGGACCGGGCCCGGATCTCCCAGCAACTCGACGGCTACCAGCAGCTGTCCGGAGTGGTGATCGCGGTCAGTTTCCCGATCGCCGGCTGCGGCCTCGCGGTGAGCGTCGCCGGCGGGCTGAGCGACCGCAGACGCCCCTTCGGCCTGCTGCGGCTGACCGGGGTGCGGCTGGCCGTACTGCGCCGGGTCGTGCTGCTGGAGAGCGCGGTACCGCTCTTCGTCGTCGCCGCGGTGGCGATCGGCACCGGCCTCCTGGCCGCGCAGCTCTTCCTCGAGGCGCAACTCGGCTACTCGCTGCGGCCGCCGGGCGGCGAGTACTACCTCATGGTCGCCGGCGGCCTCACCGCCGCCCTCGCCGTCATCGCCGCCACGCTGCCGCTGCTCCGGCGGATCACCGGTCCCGAGACCGCCCGCAACGAGTGAACGGGCCTGGCGCCGCCCGGTGGGCGGGCGACCCGTGCGGCCGCCGCACGGCGGGACCTGGAGGGCGCGGCCATCCCTCACAGCGAGCGGGTCATCACCACGCTCCGGTAGACCTTGCCGGGCACCTGAATGGTGTCGCGGTGCGTGAAATCCCAGCCCCGGTAGAGCCGGACGAGGTGGTCGGCCGACAGCGCGGTGTCGAGGCCGATGGACGTGGCGCCCGCGCCCCGCGCCCAGGCGAAGCCCTGCTCACGCAGGAGCCGCGCGTACCCGTGCCCGCGCAGCGAGGGGTCGACGGCGAGTTGATTCAGCCAGGCCCGGGTGCTCACCCGGGCATGCCGGGTGAGCGTCCGCAGGCCCTCGTGCGGAGGAAGGGAGACCGTGCCGGTGGCGACGATCCGGCCGCGTGCCACCACCACCCAGCACGCTCCGGCCGATGCCCTGCTGAGCGTGGTCTCCTCGTCCTGGTCGACCGCGGTGAAGTTCAGCCCTTGGGCCCCCAACTCCGCGTAGGCGCGGTGCAGCAGATCCGTCACCTCGGCGGCGTCGCCCTCCCGGAAAGCACGCAGTGCCACCTCGATCGTCATGATTCCCAACCTACGCACCGCGTCGGGGAGCCGCGTCAGCCGGTCAGGCGCCGCCGTTGACGGCGAGGGAACTGCCGGCGATCCACTGGGCCCGGTCGGACAGAAGGAAAGCGATCGCCTCGGCCGCGTCGCGGGAGTCGCCGGCCCGGCCCAGCGGAATCGAGGAGTAGACCTGCTCCGCCGTGGCGCCCATCGCCCCCGCCATCGTCTCCAGGAGTTCGGTGCCGCCCGGTGTGGCCATCATGCCCAGCACCACGGTGTTGACCCGGATCCCGGCGGGGGACAGCTGGGTGGCCAGGCTCTTGGACCAGCTCTCCAGGGCCGCCTTCGCCGCGCCGTAGTGCATGACCGGGGCCGGCGGGTTGGCACTGACGCCGGTGGAGACATTGATGACCGCGGCCTTCGGACTCTCCTTGAGAGCCGGCAGGGCGGCCGCGGTCAGCCGGACCGCCGACAGGAAGTTGATCGCGAGGGAGTCCTCCCACTCCTCGTCGGGGATCTCCCCGAAGTGCACGCGGGCCGCGCCGGCGTTGTTCACCAGGATGTCGAGGCCGCCGAGCGCCCCGAGGGCTTCGCCGACGAGGCGGCGTGCTCCGTCGGCGGTGCGGATGTCCCCGCTGATGAAGGTCGCGTCCTTGGGGGTGTCCTCCGTGCGGCTGCGGGCACTGGCCACGACCGTGGCCCCACCGTCGATGAGTCGCTGGGCCAGGGCCGCGCCGATCCCGCGCGATCCGCCGGTGACCAGGGCGCGGCGCCCCGCGAACTCGCCCGGGACCGGCAGGGTCGGAATAAAGGTGTTCATAACAGACATGGTGCGTTTCTCCGTGGGATGACGTTCTGCGCAGAGGGTGGCAACGTCGCAGGCCGGCGGCGTGCGAGAGCCGCCGGTGCCGGCCGGGGCCACCGTTGTTGTTGAACTCAAAAATATCATACTCGGAGTCTGATGAAATTGTCCGTGGCGCTCTGTGCAGGCGCGCTCACGCAGCCGCGCCCGGGGAGGGCGCGGCCGGAAGGAGCGCGCGGAGACGGCCGGTAGGCTCGGTAGCTGCGGCGCCCGGAGAGCCGGAGCCCTGCGGCGGCGCGGCCCCACGGCAGCAGGGCGGAGCGCGGCAGCGCAGCCGAATCGGACCAGGAGCGAGGACCATGAGCGGGAGGCCACCAGCCGAAGCGACGCCCCGCTCAGGCATCCGGGCCCGGCAGGCCGAAGCCACCCGGCACGCGGTGCTCGCAGCCGCTTCCCAGCTCTTCGCGAGCCGCGGCTACACGGGCACCTCGATCGACGCCATCGCCGAGACCGCGGGAGTCAGCCGCTCGACCGTCTTCACCGCGGCCGGCGGAAAGCCCTACCTGCTCAAGACCGTCTACGACCAGGCCGTGGTGGGCGATGAACGCCCCGTCCCGCTGGCCGGCCGCCCCGAGTCGCAAAAGCTGCGGGCGCTCGGCAGCGGGGCCGAGATCGTCGCCGCCTACGCCGATATCCTCGCCCCCGCCGTGGCACGGGTCTCCGCGCTGTACGACGTCGTCCGCACCGCTGCCGACACCGACGAGGACGTGGCCGCACTGTGGGCCGACATCGGACGCCAGCGGCTGGAAGGCGCGCGGCAGATCGTCGCCCTCCTCACCGCCGCCGAAGCCCTCTCCCCCCGCCTCACCCCGGACCGGGCCGCCGATGTGATCACCGTCTACAACGACCCCGGCCTCCACCGCCATCTCGTCGGCGACCGGGACTGGACGTACGAGGCGTTCCGCGACTGGCTCGCCCGCGCGCTCCACCACGAACTCCTGACCTGACGGCCGCGGACGCTGCGATCGAGCCGAGGGGCGGTTCTACCCGTGATCGGCGATCCGCGCGAGTGCCTCCTCGGAGTTCTGGACCATCCAACGGTCCTGGATCCGGGCGCCGATCTCCACGGCACGCGCGTACTGCTCGGCCGCCTGGGGCAGATCGCCGGAGCCTTCCGCGCACTTGGCGAGGTGGTACAGGCTCCAGCCGGCCAGGACGTCGTCATCGGAGGACCGGCCGAGACGCAGCGCCGCCGCGTAGTGTTCCCGCTCCCGGCGGGTGTCCTTCTCGCTCTGTGCCACCTCGGCCAGCATGTGGTGGGTCCAGCCCGCGGCGCCGGCGCAGTGATGGGCCTGCGCCACGGCGAGGGCGCGCTCGAAGAAGTCCTTGGCCGCCCCCGTTTCACCGCGTCCGTGCCGGTACACCCCGAAGTTGTACAGGCTCCAGGCCTTGAGATGGGTGTCGTGTGTCTCGTCGGCGAGGCGATCGGCCCGGGTGAAGAACTTCAGCGCCATCTCGGGATCGCCGTCCCGCCAGCGACATGCGCCGAGGCCGTCCCAGGCCCAGGCTTCCTTCCTTCTGGCGCGGTGCAGGACGGCCAGGTCGAGGGCGGATCGGTAGTGGTCCTCGGCCTGTTCGAGCGCACCCCGGTCCCGTGCCCCGCTCGCCTGTTCGAGCAGGCGGTCGATTTCCGCCCACCCCGGACCGGCCGTCGGCGGCTCCTCGGCGGCTCCGCCCATCGCGGCTGCCGCCGCGGCGGACACACTGCGGCTGTCGTCGTCCGTCAGACGCCGGAGCTGCTCCGTCGCCCGGGCCCGGACCGTCTCGTTGCCGGTACGGAGCAGGTCGGCGAGCTGCTGCACGCCGCCGAGCCGGTCCGCCACGAGGTGGCTGCCCAAGGAGTGCTGAAGAGCGGCGGGCAGCGCCCAGTTGACGTTCCTGGCGATGACGGTGCGGCCCTCGACGTTCTCCTGTTTCTTGGGCCGCTGCTGCGGCATCTCGGTGACGACCTTGGCGTGGACGTAGGCGTACAGCTCGTCGAGGGTGATGTCGCCGTCGCCGTCGAGGTCGGCGCTGCCGTCGCGCAGCCCCTGCACCAGGTGCCCGGTGAAGACCGACCGAGGGGCGCTGCCGTGCAGCCGGTCGCCCTCGAAGGAGTACTGGGTGGCATCGGAGGCGGTCAGCACGGTACGGCCGCGGCCGTGGAACCGCTCCAGCGTGTGCACGTCGGCGTCGCCCTTGGCGAGCCGGCCGGCCGGGAAGGCGCCGCTGTAGCAGCAATCGAGGATCAGCACCTGTCGCTGCGACATGCAGGCGCTCATGGCCCGGTCGATCTGCTCCGCGGACACGGAGGTGAACATGAGGTTGGTGCGGCGGGTATCGGCCGTGGCGAGGTGGAGCCGGCCCTCGTCGTCCTTGAGACCGTGTCCGGTGAAGTACAGCAGGGTGAGGTCGTCGTGGCGGCTGTCCTGGAAGAACTCGCCGAGGGCCGCGCCGACGCGGTGATGCGGTTCGTTGATCAGGATCGTCACCTCGAACCCGGCGATGTCCGGCGCGCGCAGCACCTCGGCCAGTGCTTCCGCGTCGTGGCCGGGCGCGGTCAACTGCCGCAGTCCCTCGTCCTCGTACGCGAACGTTGCGATCAGCAGCGCCAGTCGGCGTCCCACGGCTACTCCCCACCTGCCGCGTGGCGGCGCACGAACGCTGCGATCAGTTGCCGCCGTTCCTCGGGGGACGCCTTTTCCAGCACCAGCGTGTCACCGTCGATGGTGATCGAGACGCGGTGCCGGGCGGACTGCCGGCCGAGCCAGTCCTGCAGCAGCCCGACCAGCGAGGTGAGGATCCCGCTCGGAGCGCTCAGTCCCAGCACGACGGCGCCGACGGTGACCGGGTCGACGGCCTTGGCGCCCCCGGGCGGGGCGCCTTCGGGGGGCACCCGCAGCGTGTGGAGGTCGAGCGTGCGCAGTTCGGCACGGAGCCGGGCCGTCAGCCGGTCGCTGTCCGCCGCGTCCGCCTCGCTGTCCGGCGTCAGATTGAGCAGGACATCCATGCCGCGCACCCCCCGATCGGCCGTGGATCCGCTTGCTCCACGGCGTGGGTACCAGTGTGGTGAGTCGGCCTGCTCCCGGGAGCGGTTTCCGTTAACTGCGGGACCGGTGCACGGCGCGGCGCTTCAGGCCGGCGGCTCGAAACCCGGCTGAGCGGGGCCGATCTCCCCGCCGGCTCCCACGAACCCGCTCGACTGTACGGCCCGACCGCCGTCACGCCCGGGCGTGACGGCGGTCGGCCTGCCGTACCGCGGGAGCGGTCCTGCCGGGCTACGGGGTGACCGCGATGTTGGTCAGCCCCTTGCCGCCGGTATCGGTGTTGGAGGAGGACACCGTGTTCTTGGTGGCGCAGCCGCTGTTGTCGGTGACGTTGATGCCGTAACCGGGCGCGGAGCCCAGGGTGAACTTGTTGTCGGTGAAGGTGTTGCCGCAGCCGTAGGGGTCGTAGACGTTGTGCACCTGGAAGCCGTCGGTGTACGGGTTGCTGACCACGTTGCCGTCCAGGACGTAGTTGTCGCCCTTCACGTCGATGGTGGAGTCGCCGGAGTTCTGGTTCTTCTCGCCGGTGCCGTCGAGGGTGTTGCCGCGGATGACGCCGTCGTGGGTGCCCTCCTTGATGTCGATGCCCTCGGCGGCGACGTTCGGGCCGATGGTGTTGTTGAGAACCTGGACGTAGTCGGAGGCGTCCACGCCGGTCGGGCCCGCGTACTGGCCCCAGTTGCTGTTCGCCGAGCCGATGTAGACGCCTTCGCCGTAGTCCGGGTGCGTGGTGCCGGTGTCGTGGACGTCGCTGTTCTGGATCAGGCCGTGGTCGCTGCCGGACCGGAAGTGGACGCCCTCGTAGCCGATGTCGTGGACGCTGACGCCGTCCAGCGTGACGTGCGGGGAGGCGTCCATGACGATGCCCTTGGTGGAGTTCGCGACGGTGATCCCCTTGACCTGCCAGTAGGGCGCCCCGTTGAGCCACAGCCCGTAGCCGTTGCCGCCGTTGGAGGTCAGCACGGCCTTGGCGCTGCCGGTCAGGACGACGGGGGCGGCCGCGGTGGCCTTGACCGTGGCCGTGAACTGGCCGGCGTACGTGCCGTCGGCGAGCTTGATGGTGTCGCCGGGCCGGGCGTCGGCCAGGGCGGCGGTCAGCTGCGCGGCGGTCGAGACCGGGACGGTGCGTCCGGAGGTGGGCGGCGAGGTGGGGGGTGTCGTGGGGGGTGTCGTCGGGGGCGAGGTGGGTGGCGGCGTGGTGGTGCCGGCGGCGCCGAAGACCTCGAACTCGCTGACCGTGAAGCCCGCGGCGCCGGAGGCGTAGTGCTCGGCGTAGAGCTCGATCCACCGGGTGGCGGTGCCGGCCGGCAGCGCGACGCTCTGCGTTCCGCCGGTGCCGCCGGCCACCTGGGTCTCGGTGTGCCAGGAGGTGCCGTTGGCCGAGGTGCGGACCTTGAACGTGGTGGCGTAGCCGGCTCCCCACGCGACGGTGACATGGTCGACGCCGGTGGTGGCGCCCAGGTCCACCTTCAGTTCCTGCGGCGTGCTCGCCGAGCTCTGCCAGGACGTCGACGTGTCGCAGTCGGTGACCGCGGCCGCGGTGCCGGCGGCGGTGCTGGTGGCGGAGGCCGCCTTCCCGCAGGCGAGGTCTCCGCTGATGGTGGCGGCGGAACTGGTGCCTGCCGCGGCCAGGCTCACGGCGCCCGCGGCGACAAGGGCACCGATACCCGCCGCGGCTCCCGCCGCGCGTCCACGCCGGCCGGGCATCCGGTGCCGGGCGGTCGGATCCTGCTGTCCGATGGAGGTCAACTCGCTCACTACTCCTTGATCGGGGGTGCGGCGAAACGCCGCGCTGCGTGCGCTGATCGCGTGCGGTAGCCCGCCGCCTTCCGCGGAGCACAGGACTGCGGAGAGATGTTCATGTAGTTGAACGCAGTGTATGGATGTGGACGTTGGTGGCTTCAGAAGTTAGGCCGGGCCGTCCGAAGGGTCAAGGGACATGACAAGAATCGGCTTCAGCCTGCGGAGGTGATCTACCTCTTGCGGTGCGAACGCCCCGCTCCGCAGGCCGGCTGACACGGATGTGAACGCGAGCGGAGCCCATCGCCTCCGCCCGCCGGGCTTCCCGCTGTCCCCTCGGCCCCAACGGGACCAGACGGCGCAGTTGGTCATGGGCCGCCCGTCCGGATGACTCCGCCGTACCCGGGTAGGCGGTCCGGCAGGCCGACCGGGAGAGGAGAGCCGTATGGGACCCGCCGACTGGTTGCTCACCCCCGGCGAGCGCGGAAATCCGGCCACCCGGCTGAACACGCGCCGCGCCGACGGTCTCGCCTGGTCCACCGGCAACGAGGTGCGGCCGCTGGTGCACGGCGCCGCCTACTTCGCCGAACTGCTCGCGGCCATCCGCGGCCAGCGGGCCGGCGACCTGCTGTTCTTCACCGACTGGCGGGGCGACCCCGACGAGACACTGGACGGTTCCGGCGCCGAGATCGGCGAGGTGCTGTGCGACGCGGCCCGGCGCGGAGTGGTGGTCAAGGGCCTGATCTGGCGCTCCCACCTGGACCGGCTCCAGTTCAGCGAGCGCGAGAACCGGCACCTGGGCGAGGAGATCGAGGCGGCCGGCGGCGAGTGCCTGCTGGACATGCGGGTACGCCCCGGGGGCGCGCACCACCAGAAGTTCGTCGTCCTGCGGCACCCGGACCGGCCCGAGCGGGACGTGGCCTTCGTCGGCGGCATCGACCTGTGCCACAGCCGCCGCGACGACGCCGGCCACGCCGGCGACCCCCGCGCGCTCCCCATGGCCGCCGCCTACGGCCCGCGGCCCCCCTGGCACGACGTCCAACTCGCCGTCCGCGGACCGGCCGTCGGCGACGTCGAGGCGACCTTCCGGGAACGCTGGCAGGACCCCGCCCCGCTCAGCCGCAGCCCGCTGAGCCGGCTGCGGGAACTCGTCCACCACGAGGACACCCGCGCCGACCCGCTGCCGCCGCAGCCCGCCGACCCGCGCCCGCGCGGCACCCAGACCGTCCAGTTGCTGCGGACGTATCCGGCCCGCCGCCACGGCTACCCCTTCGCGCCGGACGGCGAGCGCAGCGTCGCCCGCGGCTACCGCAAGGCGCTGGCCCGGGCCAGGTCGCTGATCTACCTGGAGGACCAGTACCTGTGGTCCGCCGAGATCGTGGCCGGCTTCGCCGAGGCACTGACCGCCCGTCCCTCACTGCGGATGATCGCGGTGGTGCCCGCCCATCCCGACCAGGACGGCCGGCTCACCGGGCCGATGAACGTACTGGGCCGGATCGAGGCGGTGCGGGCGCTGCAGCGGGCGGGGGGCGAGCGGTTCGCCGTCTACAGCCCGGAGAACCACGCCGGGACGCCGGTGTACGTGCACGCCAAGGTGTGCGTCATCGACGACGTCTGGGCCTCGGTCGGCTCCGACAACGTCAACCGCCGCTCGTGGACCCACGATTCGGAACTCGGCTGCGCGGTCCTCGACGAGACCCCCGACATCCGGGAACCCCGCGACCCCGGCGGCCTCGGCGACGGAGCCCGCGCCTTCGCCCGCGACCTGCGGCTCGAACTGGCCGCCGAGCACCTCGACCACGACGCGCCCGACGCGCTCTGCGACCCGCGGACCGCCTTCCGGGCCTTCGCCGAGCAGGCCGCGGCCCTGGACGCCTGGCACCGCGGCGGCCAGGCCGGACCCCGTCCGCCCGGCCGGCTGCGGACCTACGCCGTACCGGAGCTGTCCCGGGCGGCGAGCGCGGCCAGCCGCCCGTTGCAACGTCTCGTGGCGGACCCCGACGGCCGGCCCCGCTCGCTGCGCCGGCGCGCCCGGTACTGACCCGATCGCGTCCGACCGGTCCCGGGCTGTCAACCCAACGCGCACCGAAGGCCCGCTGAAGGCCGGGGTCGTGGCGCTGAGGGGCTGGTGAACAGTACCGACGGCGGTCGCACTCCGCGGGTCCCCTCCCTTAGCGTCCTGGGAGGTCCCCCTCGGAGGTGCTCATGCCCATCCGGCGAACCGTACTCGCCGCCCTCGCCAGCACGCTGGTGTCCGCCGCCGCGCTGCTGGGCCCGCCCGCCCAGGCCCAGGCGCAGACCCCCGCCGCCGTCGGCGACGCCGACCTCGCGTACCGCTGGGCGCCGATCCACTACCAGGACACCTCGTCGGCCTACTACACCGCCGACTACCTCGCACCGGTGAACTACGACGGCGACTGGAACACCCTGAACAACTGGGACGACCTCGACGCCGACACCGCCCACCTCACCGGGACCGTCTACTACTCGGTGGTGGAGACCAGCACCGACTGGTACCTGACCTACGCCTTCTTCCACCCCCGGGACTGGAAGGACTACCCGCTCGACATCTTCTCCCACGAGAACGACATGGAGGGGCAGTTGGAGGTGGTGCACAAGGACGGCAGCACCTATGGCACCCTGCGGGCGGTCGTCACCCTCGCACACGACAACTTCTACTCGTACGTGCCGGCCGGCAGCCCGTACACCGACGGCCGGGAGAACATCGACGGCAGCCTGATCCTCCAGACCTACGACGGCGCCCAGCACCCCACCAGCTTCCAGGAGGACCGCGGGCACGGCGCCTACGCCTGGGACGGCAGCGGCTTCCCGGGCGGCGACGGCATCGTGTACTACCCGAGCCGCGGCGCGGGCAGCGTGCCGACCGGTGGCAACGACCGCCAGGCCTCGTACCGGCTGGTCGACATCTTCAGCGGCGACGGACTGTGGAGCCGTCGCAACAACGCCGAGACGTACCACAGTTGGGGTACCTTCGCCGGCGACAACGGCGAGGACAACGCCGCTCACGCCCCCTGGGCCTGGGACGACACCAACGACGGCAGCGACCTGCCGGCCGGGACCATCGCCACGGATCCCGCCTACCTGATCTCCCAGTACTTCGGCAACACCGCCCCGCTCAGTCTCGGTTACACCCGCGACACCTACCGGCAGTAGCGGCGCCGCGCCGCCGAAAGCGCGGTGGGAGTGCTGGTCGCAGCCCGTCGTCGGGGGTGCGACCAGCACCGGCCGTCCGGTGGTGCGATGGCTCTGCAGGACGGCCCGGTGGTCCCGACGACTATCCGACCGGGCGAACCCCAAGCGCATTCAGCCCAGTCCGCTTTCGTCGTGTTTGAACCGCTATGGCTGGGCGTCCTAGGGTCGAGGTGACCGATCAGCCACCTCACACAAGGGGCCAACCAACCATGGCGACCGTCAACGAGGCGTTCTACGGGGTACTGCGTCACCACGGGGTCAAGGCGGTCTTCGGGAACCCCGGGTCGAACGAGCTGCCCTTCCTGACCGGGCTTCCGGACGACATCCCCTACTACCTCGGCCTGCAGGAAGGCGCCGTCGTCGCGATGGCGGACGGATTCGCGCAGGCGACGGACACCGTCGGCTTCGCGAACCTGCACGCGGCCGCCGGAACCGGCAACGCGATGGGGTGCCTGACCAACACCCAGGCCAGCCACACCCCGGTGGTCGTGATGGCCGGCCAGCAGACACGGCGCTACGTGCCGGTCGGCGCCCTGCTCACCAATGTCGACCCCGTCAAGCTCACCGAGCCGCTGGTGAAGTGGTCCGGCGAACCCCTGCGCCCGCAGGACGCCCCCGCCCTGGTGTCCCGGGGACTCATGCTCGCCGACTCCGCCCCGCGCGGCGTCGTCTATCTGTCGGTGCCCCTGGACGACTGGCCCGAGCCCGCCGACGACAGCGCGCAGACCCAGCTGCTCCGGCGTGCGGTGGACGGATCCCCCGTCGTCCCCTCGCAGACGGTCCAGACCCTGGTCTCCGCACTCGACGGCGCCGCCAGGCCGGCACTCGTCCTCGGCCCCGGCGCCGATACCGAGGAAGGATTCCAGGCCGCCGTCGAGCTGGCCGAGCGCGCCCACCTCCCCGTCTGGGTCGCCCCCAGCGCGCCCCGCTGCCCGTTCCCGACCCGGCACCGGTGCCACCAAGGGCTGCTGCCGACCGCGGCCGGGGCGCTCGCCGAGGTCCTCGCGCCGTACGACACCGTCGTGTGCTTCGGCGCCCCGGTCTTCCGCTACCACGTGTCGAGCACCGACGACTTCCTTCAGCCCGGCACCACCGTCTACGCCGTCACCGACGACCCCGACGAAGCCGCCCGCGCGCCGTTCGGCCGGATGTTCGTCGGCGACGCCTCCGACGCGCTGGTCCGCGTCAGCGGCGCGGTCGCCGCCAGCGACCGGCCCTGGCCCACGCCGCTCACGATCGCCGAAGCCGACACCAGCGGACCGCACTTCACCGCCGAAGCCATCCTCGACGCCATCGACCGCGGCACCCGCGACGACGAGACCGTCTTCTCGCTCGAATGGACCTCCGCGGAAATGCTCCGCGACCGGCTCACCATCACCCGCGCGAAGTCCCTGTTCTACTCCGCCGCCGGCGGACTCGGCTGGGGCCTCCCCGCTGCCATCGGCCTCAAGCTCGGCCGTCCCGAACGGCCCGTGGTCTGCCTGCTCGGCGACGGCTCGCCGCACTACACCATCGCCGGCCTGTGGACCGCGGCCCGCCACAAGGTCCCGGTCACCTTCGTGGTCAGCACCAACACCAAATACCGCGCGCTGGAGGAATTCGCCGAAGAACTGCACGTCCCCACAGGTGAGTACCTGCACATCCCCGACCTCGGCATCCTCGACATCGCCCGCGGCTACGGCCTCGAAGTCCACCGCGCGGAAACCCTCGACGACCTCACGGCGTACCTCAAGAAGGGCCCCGAGGCGGCGGGGCCGCGCCTCGTCGAGATCCTCCAGCGCTGAGGACCGGTGATCCCGAACGCGTCCGTCGTACGGCGGCCCGCGCCCGCCCGGCGCGGATCCCGGTCCGCGCCGCCTCGACGGATGAACGCCCGAGCGTCCGGCGGCGTGCACCGCGCCGGGGCCTTCGCCATGTCACAGGCCCATCACACGACAGACGCGCGCCGCCGGCACCTGACAAGGTGACGCCACCGATACAAAGGGGCAGTCACCATGGGATTCATCAACGGCGCCAAGGCCAACAGCGCGGCAAGCGACGCCCGCAAGGCCATCGACGCCGGACAGAGCGTGCTGGTCTACAAGTTCATCGAGGCCAACACCAACAGCCGCGTCACCGGCCCCATGCTCGGTATCGCCGACCAGATCCAGGCCGTCGAGTCGCAGGGCTGGGCGCTCTACAACATGGCCGTCGGCGAGGGCAAGGCGCTCAGCGGCGACCGCGTCGCCATCGTCTGCCTCTTCCGCCGCAACGGCTGACCGCCCCACCCCTCACCCGGACACGGTGCGGGCGCACCCCGGCCGCTCAATGTTTCCGCCGGCGCCGGACCCGGAGCGGCCGGTCTCGCCGCGCGCGGCCGGGTGAGTGCGACAATCCGGTCGGTGCGACTCCCGGCGTGGCACGGCCGGCGTCCGCCCGGGCATACCGTCTCCGGAGGTACTGGTCATTTTCACGCGACGTCCCGGCCTCATCGTGGTCGACAACCTGGAAACCGCCCTCGCCGAGGTGAGCGCGCTTCTCACCGCAGCCGAACCGGGCGACCGGCCGGGCCTGCAGAAGGCCGTAGCCGCGCTCTCCGGTCTTTTGGCCCGCTCCCCGGACCCGGAAGTCCAGTGGGCCCGTCAGGTGCTGGCAGCGGCCGGCCTCGACCCGGCAACGGCCCAGGTCGAGGCGGTACGGGCACTGCGCGCCGAGGCCCCGGGCCTGGGCGTCCTGGAGGCGGGCATTCTGGCCAAGAGGTCAGCCGAATCCGATGCGGGCACCGGCGTCGCTTGACCCGCTCGCCTCCTCCTGCCGCCGCCGCGCGTGCTGCGGGGGAGTCAGAGGTTGTCGAACGGCTCGGCGTAGGTGAACGCGCCGCGCAGGGCGGGGTCGTAGGCGGTCAGGGTGCGGACCTGAAAGTGTTCGGACCATGCCGGATCCGGTGGGACGATCCCGAACCGCGTGCTGGTGCGGAAGCCGAACCGGCCGTAGTAGTCGGGGTCACCCAGCAGGCAGACAAGCGGCTCACCGGCGGCGTCCGCCGCGCCGAGCACGGAGTGAACGAGCGCCAGGCCGACGCCCCTTCGTTGATGGCCGGGATCCACGCTCAGCGGTCCGAGAGCCAGCACCGGCATGGCGTCGACGTGCCCACGGGTGCAGAGCACATGCCCAACGATCTCCCCCTGCGGGCCGATCGCCACGAGCGACAGCGCCGGGAGCCACGCGCCGCTGGTGCGGAGTTGATCGACGAGGATGGCTTCCGCGGTGATCGGAACGCCCGGCTTGGCGAAGGCGGCGGAGGCAACAGCGTGGACGGCGGGCACATCGGCCGGCTCTTCGCGTCTGATCAGCACGGTGACAGTCTGGGAAGGCCCGGCCCGGGCCGCAACGGAATAAGCGGGCGCGCCCCGCGCGACCGGGACTGCCCGCCGGCTGCCCGGCGATCAGCCGCGCCGTGCGAAAAGGATCGCCTGCGACGATTTCTCCTGCGGAGACAGCACCATCTGGGCCTCGACCTCGAATCCGCTGTCGCGCAGCCAGTCGGCCACCTGGGCCGGCCGGCGCCGGTGGACCTGCACCTTCATCGGGTGGCCGCCGTAGCCCTCGGTCTTCCAGCGTGGTGTGTCGCCCACGTGGAAGAGGAGGTGCAGCGGTCCACCCGGCCGCAGTACCCGATGGAAGTGGCCGAGCACGGCCGGCACCTCGTCGTCGGGGATGTGGATCAGCGACTGCCAGGCCAGCAATCCACCCACCGAGGCGGCCGGGAGGTCCAGGTCCGTCATCGAGCCCACCTCGAATCGCAGGCCGGGATGGTCGCGGCGGGCCACCTCGATCATCCCGGGAGACAGGTCGACACCGAAGGCGTCGACACCGAGGGTGTGCAGGTGCGCGGTGACGTGCCCGGGCCCGCAGCCGATGTCCGCCACCGGCCCGCCGCCCGCGGCCCGGACGCTGTCGGCAAATAGCGCCAGGGCCGCGCGGACGTAGGGACCCCGGGCGAGGGCGTCGCGCACCTGGGCGGCGTAGCTGACCGCGACCGTGTCGTACGAGGTTCGGGTGTCGGTCAGCCACTCGTCCGTCGTCATGGCCGACACCGTAGCCGGTGGGCCTGCCCGAACCGGCCGGCGGCGGCCCGAACTCCCCTGTGGCAACCCCTGTATCCGGTTGATCAGGAATCGTCCCAGGCCCCATTGACATGCATCCACCACACGTTCTTAATGATCGCCGGTGTGCCCGCCGTCGCCCCGACGTCGCGGGACTGCCTTCCGACGAGTACCCACGGGAGTGCTTGGTGCGCAGACAACGAAGTTCAGGCCCCTCTTCGGGCCGCACGGCACGAGGTGCGCTGGCGCTGCT
The DNA here is from genome assembly GCF_900091855.1 of Streptomyces sp. DvalAA-14. GTDB lineage: Bacteria > Actinomycetota > Actinomycetes > Streptomycetales > Streptomycetaceae > Actinacidiphila. The sequence goes on along the minus strand of NZ_FMCH01000356.1, from coordinate 59,039 downwards.
CGGCGCCGTCGCCGTGGCGGTGCTGGGCCTGCAGGCGCCGGCGGCGTCCGCGGATCCCTCGCGCACGGCGCCCGCCCCCGCCGCGGACAGCGGGCAGCAGGCGCCGTACCAACCCGTCTGCGGCACTCCGGAACCGGGCCAGTACGCCTGCTTCGCGCTGCGCCGCACCGATGTGTCCCCCGCCCGCGGCCTGCGCGCGGCGGCGGCGCCCGCCGGGTACGGGCCGGCCGACCTGCAGAGCGCCTACGACCTCCCGGCCGACGGCGGAGCCGGACAGACCGTCGCGATCGTCGACAGCTACGACGACCCGACCGCGGAGGCCGACCTCGCCGTCTACCGCGAGCAGTTCGGGCTGCCCGCGTGCACCTCCGCCGGCGGCTGCTTCACCAAGGTCGACCAGCGCGGCGGCACCGACTACCCGGAGCCGAGCGAGGACTGGGCGGGCGAGATATCCCTGGACCTCGACATGGTCTCCGCCGCCGCCCCCAACGCGCACATCCTCCTGGTCGAGGGCGACGAGCCGAGCAGCGACGACCTCGGCGCGGCCGTCGACACCGCGGTGGCGCTCGGCGCCAAGTACGTCTCCAACTCCTACGGGACCGACTACCGGGGCGGCCCCGGCACCGGCGAGGACCCCTCCGACACCACGGCGCTCGACGCGTACTACGACCACCCGGGCGTCGCGGTCGTCGCCTCGTCCGGTGACTACGCCTACGGCGTCGCCTACCCGGCGGCCTCCCCGTACGTGACCTCCGTGGGCGGCACCTCGCTGGCCCGCGACGCGGACAGCGCACGCGGCTGGTCCGAGGCGGCGTGGGCGAAGGCCGGCTCCGGATGCTCGCTGTACGAGCCCAAGCCCGCCTTCCAGCAGGACACCGGCTGCGCCCACCGCGCGGTGGCCGACGTCTCCGCGGTCGCCGACCCGGCCACCGGCGTGTCGGTCTACCAGACCTACGGGAACACCGGCTGGTCGGTCTACGGCGGCACCAGCGCGTCGTCGCCCATCATCGCGGCGGTGTACGCCGACGCGGCCACCCCGGCCGCCGGCACCTACCCCAACGCCTACCCGTACGCCAACCGTGACGGGCTCAACGACATCACCAGCGGCAGCAACGGGAGTTGCGACCCCGCCTACCTGTGCCGCGCCGGCGCGGGCTACGACGGACCCACCGGCCTGGGCACCCCGAACGGCCTGCAGTCCTTCCGCACCGGGCCGCACGGCCGGCTGTCCGGAACGCTCACCGACAGCGCCACCGGCAAGCCCGTCGTCGGGGCCACCCTCTCCTCGGGGACCGACGCGGCCCACACCGACGCCGACGGGCACTACACGCTGGCGCTGTCGGCCGGCCGCCACGACGTCACCGCCACCGCCTTCGGTTACGCCACCAGAACCGTCAGAGGCATCGCGATCGGCGACGGCGCCTCCGTCACCCGGAACATCACCGTCGGCCGGGTGCCCAGCGAGACGGTCTCGGGGAAGGTCACCGACGGCTCCGGCCACGGCTGGCCGCTCTACGCGAAGATCGGCGTGGCCGGCGATCCCAACGCGGTCTGGACCGACCCCGCCACCGGCGCCTACCGGGTGACCCTGCCGCGCAACGCCGATCTCACCCTCGACGTGGCGGCGGTGGCGCCCGGTTACCGCGCCGTGACCAAGGACATCCACGTCGGCACCCGCGCACTGACCGCGGACTGCCCGCTCACCGCCGATCCGTGGGTCGCCACCGCGCCGGGCTACGCCGTCCATCTGACCGGCAGCACCGAGACGTTCGACTCCGCCACGGCGCCGCCGCAGGGCTGGACCGTCACCGACGCCGACGGCACCAAGGGCGGCTGGGAGTTCGACGACCCGGCGGGCGAGGGGAACAACACCGGCGGTGACGGCGCGTTCGCCGTCGTCGACAGCACCTTCTATGGCTGGGACCAGCACCAGGACACCGAACTGACCAGCCCGGTCTACGACTTCACGGGCAAGGACACCCCCGAGCTGGCCTTCGACACCATGTACACCTACAACCCGTCGCGGATGAACTTCGACGTGGAGGCCACCGACGACGGCGGCGCCACCTGGTCGACGGTCTGGACCCCCGACGACAGCGTGTTCTACGCCGGCCCCACTCCGGTGGTCGTGCCCCTCGGCGCCTACGCCGACGCGCCCGCCGTACAACTCCGCTTCCACTACGCTGCGTCGGGCGTCTGGTACTGGGGCGTCGACGATGTCTTCGTCGGGCAGCGCGACTTCACTCCCACCCCCGGCGGCATGGTCGTCGGCACCGCGAAGGACGCCAACTCCGGCCTGCCGGCCACCGGCGCCACCATCACCGACGCCGGAAACCCGGCCGTGCACACCGAGACGGTGGCCACCCCGGAGGACCCGACGCTGGCCGACGGGTACTTCTCGCTCTTCACCCCCGGCCCCGGCAAGCACACCCTCACCGCCGCCAAGAGCAACTACGCCGACCAGGAACGGGCGTTGACCGTACGGGCCGACCGCACCACGCCGGTGGCGTACTCCCTGCGCGCCGGACGGCTGTCGGCGACGCCCGGAACACTCGACGCCACCACGGCACCCGGCCGGCAGGTGCGGCGGAAGCTCACCATCACCAACACCGGTACCGAGCCCGCCACTTTGACGCTGGGCGAGCAGGACGACGTGCTGCTGCCGGACGCGACGCACGGTGCGCCCCTGCGGCGCGTCCAGGGCGACTACCCGCTCGGCCGCGTCCCCACGGGGGCGCCCACCGGTTCCTCGCCGGCCGGTCACCCGGCGCCGACCCCGCCCAACGCCTGGCAGAGCGCCCCCGACCTGCCGGTGGCTGCCATGGACAACATCGCAGACAGCCACCAGGGCAGGCTCTACGCCGGCTTCGGCGACCCCGGCTTCTCCATCGGCGGAGTCGGCGACAGCAACGAGCTGTACGTGCTCGATCCCGCCACCGACAACTGGAAGCAGCTCGCCAGCGCCACCGACACCCGCGAAGCGCCCGGCCACGGCTTCATCGGCGACAAGCTGTACATCGCCGGCGGCTGGGGCGCCGACGCCAACCCCGACCCCGCACTGGAGGTGTACGACACCGCCACCGACAGCTGGACGACGGGCGCACCCGACCCGCGTCCGCACGCCGGAGCCGGCAGCGCCGTCCTCGACGGCAGGCTGTACCTGGTCGGCGGCTGCGACACGGCCTGCGGCGTCGCCGACGTCAACGTCTACGACCCGGCGAGCGACACCTGGGGCCGGGCGGCGGACTACCCCGAGCCCGTCTCCTGGGTGTCCTGCGCCGCGATCGGCGGCAAGCTCTACTGCGCCGGCGGAGCCACCGACGCCGGGAACACCGCGCACACCTACGTCTACGACCCGGCGTCCGACGCCTGGTCACGGCTGGCGGACATGCCGCTGCCGCTGTGGGGCTCGGCGTACGCCTCGGCGGACGGCCTGCTGGTGGTCTCCGGCGGTGTCAGCGGCGACGACCTGAGCAATCAGGGCTTCGCCTACGATCCGCGCACGGGCAGCTGGAACGCCCTGCCCAACGCCGCCACGGCCACCTACCGCGGCGGCGGCGCGCTCGGCTTCTACAAGGTCGGCGGCGGAACGGGCGGGCTGGCCGTCACCGGGGCGGTGGAGAACCTGCCCGGCTTCGCGGTCGACCCGACCTCCGACGTCCCCTGGCTGAAGGAGAGCACCCAGCGGCTCACCCTGCGCCCGGGGGCGACAGCCACCGTGACCGTGACCCTGGGGGCGGACACGCCCCAGGTGACCGCTCCCGGTGACTACCGGGCCCGGCTCGACTTCGGCACGGACACGCCGTACGCGCTGCCGTCGGCCGCGGTGACCCTCCACGTCACCGCACCCGCCCGCCCACGCACGCCGTAGCCCGGCAGTCCTGACCACGAGCCCCGTCGCCACGCGCGGGGTGTGAACACGAAGACCTCCGGTGCGGTGGGGCTGTCCGCGGGACACACCGGCCGGAGGTCTTCGTGCCCATGCCCACCCATAGGGGGTGGAGGGCGGCCGGTCGGGGCGGGGTCCGCGTCAGCCCGGCGTCGCCGCCGGCTCGTCCAGCAGCGTCTGGGCGGCGTCGCGGATGTCTTGCGGGAAGCACTCGGGATGCTGCACGACCAGCCGCATCGCACGCCGCAGACCCGCGGTGTCCGCCCCGTGCGTGGCCGCCACGACCGGGGTCACGGCCCGCACGAGCGACGCGCAGCTCGCGGCCGGGCCCCGGTCCGCCTCGCGGAGGTCTGCTCGCAAAGTATGCACGCCGGTGGCCACCGCGATCGCGACGGCGACCGTGCTGACGGCGATCAGCCGGCCGCGGGACATGGGTTTCGTCGGGGCTGTCTCGGGCCAGGTCATGCGCTGCTCTCCGGGTCGGCTCGGGGTGGGCGCGCGGCGGGGCTCAGCCGCGGCCGAAGCGCCGGGCCAGTCCGTACGCGGCGAGCGCGGCGAACCACAGGGCGACGATCCGCTTCACGTCGGCGTCGTGCTTCCACGCCTGGCACAGGGCGGCGAAGTGGTGCAGGAACAGGTCGGTGACCGGGATGTCGTTGCCGAGGCCGGACGCCAGGTGGCTTTGGATCAAAGCGGTGCCGAACAGGTCGCCGAGGATCACCGCGGAGATCGTCAGCAGTAGGGCCGCGACGGGGAGCCTGGCGTCGCGCCCGCCGACCTTGCCGACGGCGAGGCCCACCAGTGCGCCCACCGCCAGCGGGCCGTAGCCCAATTCGGTGCTGTGGCCGTTGCCATGGGCCAGCGCCCGCAGCAGCCCGCCGTAGGCGAGCGCCGCCACGATCGCTACGAGCACGCCCGCCACCAGGCCGGGGCGGAGGCCGTTCCGATCCCGGGCGACCGGCGGTGGCGGACAGTCGGCGCTCACGAAGAAGACCCCCCAGGACGTCACGGAATGCGAACAGCGCATCACGCCGACGACGTGGGGGCCATCAGCGAACAGCAGCGCCGAAATCTAGCAGAAGGTTGCCCGCCGGGCCGATGGCCCCGTCAGGTCGGATCGCCCACACGAACGCGGACGTCCATGCCCCCTGCGGCGCCGGCCAGGGCGTGGCAGCGGCTGCTCGCCTCGGTGCCGCCGACCACCTCGAACGCGCCCGGGGATCCCGCAGCCGACCGTCGCGCGCCAACTCGACCAGCTGCTCACGTGCCTCTCCCCGCAGCGCGAGCGCGTCCGCCAACGCGGTCACCGTTCGGTGCTGGGCCCCTTGCTCCGCCCACGCTCCATGTCCGACCGCGGACACCCGCATTCGCCGCGGGCGTCCCGGTTGCAGTCGCCGCTTGCCCCGCACCTGGTGGGTACGAACCGACCGACGTCAATCGGCAAGGCGGTCTCGCCCTGGGGGCAGCCGGCGGCCCTGAAAGCTCGATGGCCGATCAAGAAGACGGGTCCTGGACGACGCAGAATTCGTTGCCTTCCGGGTCCTGCAGCACGGCGGCGTAGTGCCCCGTGTCCGGCTCGTCCGTGGTCCGCAGCAGATGGGCGCCGGCCGCGGTCAGTCTTTCCACCGCGGTGGTGACCCGCTGCGCGCGGACCGCGAACGGGACGTCGCGCCCGCCGCCGACCTTCAGGTCGAGGTGGATGCGGTTTTTTCCGGTCTTGGCTTCCGGAACCTGCTGGAACCACACCCGAGGCCCTTGCCCGGCGGGATCGACGATCGACTCCGGGCTCTCGCCCGCTCCGACCGGCAACTCCTCTTCGGGCACCCCCGTGGCCGCCCAGTACTCCCGCCAGGTGGCACGGCCACCCGGCGGCGGTTCGGGTATGTACCCCAGCGCCTGGCTCCAGAACGCCACCAGCGTCTGCGGGGCGGCGCAGTCGATCGTCAGTTGCAGGGTCATCTCCATGGCCGGAGCCTTGCAGACCCCGCTGACATTTCTGGCGGACCGAACCTGCCGCCGCGTGGGCACCCAGGATCCGGGCATGCCTTCGCGCCGGATCACGGGAAGAGATCCACCGCTGTGGGAGGCGCGGAACCCAACACGTCCGCTGGAAGTCATACTTGATGATCTGTCCTGTGATCCGCCAGCAGCCCGAACCTGTGAGGAAGTGCCCATGCCCAAGCCCCCCAGCGGATCGCGGAGGCATGGAGCCGGCCAGAACAGGGGTGTTGCGACGGACGCGGCGGAGCCGCCCGCCGGCGGCCGGGCCGCGATGCGCAGGAGCCGGAAGAAGCCGGGCGGAAAGCGCGCTGTGAAGATCGTCGGTCTGTCGCTGGGCTTTGTGCTGGTGCTCGGAGCCGGGACGGCGGCGTACGCGTACTGGAAGCTGAACAGCAACATCAACTCCGACGACCTGTCCGCCAACGGCAAGGACGGCGCGGGACACGAGCTGGTGGACGCGTTCGGGCGCAGTCCGATCAACATCCTGGTGATCGGTTCGGACGCCCGTACCGACGCCGCGGACTGCAAGCTCGGCGGTGCCTGCGGGACCGCCAGCGGCGCCCGGGCCGATGTGGAGATGGTCGTCCACATCTCCGCCGACCGGTCCAACGCCACCGTGATGAGCATCCCGCGCGACCTGCGCAGCGACTGGAGCGGCTGCCATGACGCCAACCATCCGAGCATGGGCCCGCAGACCGGCGCGATGATCAACTCGGCGCTGAACGGCGGCCCCGGCTGCAGCGTCGTGGCGGTGCACGAACTCACCGGGATACCCATCGACCACTTCATGATGGTCGACTTCTCCGGCGTGGTGGACATGTCCAACGCGGTCGGCGGGGCAACGGTCTGCGTGGACAAGGACATCTACGACCCCTACAGCCACCTGAAGCTGAAGGCGGGCACGCACGTCCTCAAGGGCAAGTCGGCGCTGGAGTTCCTGCGGACCCGGCACGGTCGGCGACGCCAGCGACAGCCGCGGCCGGACCGTCGCCCAGCACCTCTTCCTCAACGCCCTGCTCAGCCAGTTGAAGAGCAAGGGCACCTTGAGCAGTCCGACGAAGATGTGGGGCATCGCCAACGCCGCCACCAAGGCACTGACGGTCGACAACAGCCTCGACTCCGCCACGAAGCTCATCGGCCTGGCCGGCGACCTCAACAAGGTCCCCGCCAGCCGCATCACCTGGGCCACCATGCAGACCCAGGACGTCACGGTGCAGGGATCCTCGCGGACCGAGATCGCCCCGGGTGCCAAGGCGATGTTCAAGAGTATTGCCACCGATCAGTCACTCACGGCGGCCGCCGCGGGGGCCGGCCACTCCTCCTCGCCGACCGTCCCCCCGGTGCCGATCGCCTCCATCGCCGTACAGGTCCAGAACGGCACGACGGTCAACGGCCGCGCATTGGCGATCGCCCAGCAACTGATCGACGGGGGATTCAGCGACAGGACGGCGCCGGGGAACGGAACGCCGGCCGCGACCACCTCGTTGACCTATCCGCCCGGTCAGAAGGCGCAGGCCCAAGCGGTCGCCAGGTCAATCGGTCTGCCGGCCAGGGGACTCGTGCAGGGGCCGGGGACCCGGATCGTGCTGCTCATCGGCGCCGACTGGCCGACCGGCGCCACGTTCCCCGGCGGCAAAGCCGCCCCGGCGCCCGTCGACACCCAGGCAGCGCTCAACGGCACCAACCAGCAACTGGGCACCGACAAGAAATGCGCCGAGGTCAGCACCTACAAGGATGTCATCGGGCTGGACGCGAGCGGCAAGCCCACCTCGTCCGACCACCCGGCCTCCGGCACCTCCCCGACCCGCGCCTACGCCCTCAGCCCGAACGTGAAGGACTCGGCGCCCTGATGCTGTCGGGCGCCCGCAGTTCCGGGTAGGGACTTTCGACGACATTAGTCAGAAATAGGCCGCCCAACCCGGCACGCATCACCTGGACCCCGACCCGAAGCCGAGCTCGCCCTCCCGTCCCCGGTCCGCTCCCGTCGCGGAATCTCGCCGCCAGGACACGGATTGTCAAGCCTGGCAAGGGATTTGACGCTTCGTCCGGTTCTGCGGCGGCCCCTGCGGCAGCACCCTTGACTTTTGCTCATAGCAAGCTAAACAGTGTGGGGGCGAGCTTTCATCAGGTTCGGCGGGCAGCCGCGGTACGCCGTACTTCGTGCGCGAAGGAGACAACGTTGTCGCCATCCAGCCGGCACGGCCTCGGCCGGGATGCCGACGCGCGCCCGGCCGAGGCCGCGACCACCCGGCCGACGTCCGCATCGCTCCCGGCTCCCCGGTGACCGTCCCCCCGCGCAGGCCACCGTCACCGGTGCCGGCGTGCTCCCCATGAACCTGCGCCCCAGCGGCGCATGACCTGAAGGAGACAACCATGCACTCCCCAGGACTCAGATCATCCGTCGGACGCCTCCTGGCCGCCGCCCTGGCGGTGACCGTGGTCGCCGGAGTGCCGGCGGTGGCGCAGGCGAGCACGCGAGATCCGGCCCGGTCCGCCGCCGCCTCGACGCCACCGATCTACCTGAACACCCACTACACCTTCGCCCAGCGGGCGGCCGATCTGGTCTCGCGCATGACGTTGGCCGAGAAGGAAGCGCAACTGCAGACCAACGACGCGCCGGCCATCCCCCGGCTCGGGGTCCAGCGGTACACGTACTGGAGCGAGGGCCAGCACGGCATCAACCGGCTCGGTGCCGACACCGCGGCGGGCAGTCAGGGCGAGCTGAACGTGACGGCGACCAGCTTCCCGGTGAACTTCGCGTCCACGATGTCCTGGGATCCGAAGCTGACCTACCAGGAGACCACGGCGATCTCGGACGAGGCGCGCGGATTCCTCGACAAGTCGCTGTGGGGGACCGGGCAGAACAACATCGGCCCGTCCGCGTCGGACTACGGCGATCTCACCTTCTGGGCGCCGACAGTCAACATGGACCGCGATCCGCGCTGGGGGCGTACCAACGAGTCGTTCGGCGAGGACAGCTATCTGGCGTCCACGATGGCCGACGCGTTCGTCGACGGGTATCAGGGCGAGACGATCACCGGTCGGCCGATGACCCCCTACCTGAAGGTCGCGGCCACCGCCAAGCACTACGCCCTGAACAACGACGAGGACAGCCGGCACACCCAGAGCGCGAACACCACCGACGCCAACATCAGGGACTACTACACCAAGCAGTTCGCCAGCCTGGTGCAGAACGCCCACGTGTCCGGCGTGATGACCTCCTACAACGCGGTGAACGGCACGCCGGCGCCCGCGGACACCTACACGGTGAACGAACTGCTGCAGGCCACCTACGGGTTCGGTGGGTACACCACCTCGGACTGCGGTGCGATCGGCGACGTGTACTCCTCCGGCGGCCACAACTGGGCACCGCCGGGGTGGACGACCAACGGCACCACATGGACGGAGACCGCCACCGGCCGGCAGATCTCCGCATCGGCGGGCGGGCAGGCGTTCGCGCTGCGGGCGGGCACCCAGCTGAACTGCGCCGGCGGTGAGTTGACCACGCAGAACATCGACGCGGCCATCTCGCTCGGTCTGTTGACGCCCGGGGTGATCGACAGCGCGCTGACGAAGCTGTTCACGATCCGCATGCAGACCGGGGAGTTCGACCCCGCGAGCAAGGTCGCCTACACCAAGGTCACCAAGGCGCAGATCGAATCGCCCGCCCACCAGGCGCTGGCCGAGAAGGTCGCCGCGCAGGACCTGGTGCTGCTGCAGAACAACAAGGTCCCGGGCGGTTCGGCCCCGCTGCTGCCGGCGAACCCCGCCAAGCTGAACACCATCGCCATCGTCGGCAATCTGGCCAACCGACGACGCTCGGCGGCTACTCCGGCAATCCGACGCTCCAGGTCAACGCCGTGCAGGGGATTACCGCGGCGGTCAAGGCGGCCAACCCGTCGGCAACTGTCACCTTCGACGCCTGCGGCACCTCGACAACCGCCACAACGCCCGCCGCGTGCCCGGCCGCCACCCAGACCGCGATCAAGGCGGCCGACCTGGTGATCGTGGTCGTCGGCTCGGATCTCGGCGTCGCGGACGAGGGCACCGACCGTTCGACGCTGGCCCTGCCCGGCAACTACGACTCGCTGATCAGCCAGGTCGCCGCCCTCGGCAACCCCCGCACGGCGCTGGTGATGCAGGCCGACGGCCCGTACGACATCCAGGACGCCCAGCAGGACTTCCCGGCGATCGTGTTCAGCGGCTACAACGGCGAAAGCCAGGGCACAGCGCTCGCCCAGGTGCTCTTCGGCCAACAGAACCCGTCCGGCCACCTGGACTTCACCTGGTTCGCCGACGACGCACAGCTCCCCGCGATGGACAACTACGGGCTCACCGCGTCCCAGACGGGCGGGCTCGGCCGTACCTACATGTACTTCGCCGGCAAACCGACCTACCCGTTCGGATACGGCTTGTCCTACGCCCGGTTCAGCTACTCCCACGTCCGGGTCGGACCCGGTTCGGTGTCCGCCGACGGCACGGTGAGCGTCGGCTTCGACGTCACCAACACCGGCAAGGTCGCCGGCGCCACGGTCGCCCAGCTCTACGCGGCGCCGCAGTTCACCGTGCCCGGTGTGGAGCTGCCGAAGGAGCAGTTGGCGGGTTTCCAGAAGACGGCGGTGCTCGCGCCGGGGCACACCCAGCACGTCAAGCTGTCCGTCAAGGTCGCCGACCTCAGCCAGTGGGACGAGAGCGCCCTCAAGCAGGTCGTCCGCAACGGTGCCTACCAGTTCCGCGTCGGACCCGATGCGGCCACCGCGGCCGGCTCCGGCACGGTGCGGGTGCGGGGCGCCATCACTGCGCGGGTGCAGTCGGTCACCGTCCAGCCGGACCAGGTGGTCTTCAAGCCCGGCGACGCGCTGGACCTCACCGGTACCAACCCCTGGATCGCGCCGGACACCGACTCCGCGCTCGAGCAGAACCACGCGAGCGCGGACAACATCATCGAAGCGGCCGACAACGACCAGTCGTTCGCCGACCTGTCCCACGCCCGTGTCACCTACCGCACCAGTGACCCGCGGGTCGCCACGGTCAGCCGCACCGGCGTGGTCACCATGCGGGCACCCGGCGCCGCCACCGTCGAGGTGACGGTGAACGGCGTGACCGGCACAGCTCCGATCGTGGTGCAGGACCCGTTCGGTCTGCAGGCGGCGGGCATCGTCAAGCCGAACACCACCATCACCGCGACGGCGACCTTCGCCAACACCAGCACCACCGCCGTCCACGGCCTTTCGATGAGCCTGAAGCCGCCGAGCGGCTGGACGGCGACGGCGACCTCACCGGTCTCGCTGTCCCATGTCGCGCCCGGTCAGCACGTGACGGCCACCTGGAGTGTCACGATTCCGGCCACCGCGAGCCCGGGCACGAAGGCCGAGTTGGAGGCGACGGCAGCGTTCACCGGCGGCGCCGGTGCCTACACCGAAAACGCGGTCAGCGCACTCACCGTGACCTCGGGCGCCACTCCGGAACAGGTCACCCCGGTGGTGACCGGGGTCAGCCCGCCGGCCGGCTCGCTCAAGGTGGTCCTGAACAACCCGTCGGACACGCCCACCACGGTGACCGCGGTCAACTGGAAGCTCGGCAGCGCATCGGGCACCCAGCCGGTCAGCGCGACCATCGCTCCCCAGGCATCGGCCACGGTGGACGTGCCGGTGACGAACATCGGCTTCGCCACCGTCTACCCGTTCACGGTGACGAGTGTCATCTCCGGCGACCTGTCCTCGGAAGCCTTCTCCGGGCACGTCACCTTCCTGCCCGTGGTCAACAAGAGCCTCGGCAGTTCGTGGACGCTTTCCCAGGTCCAGGACGGTCCCGCGGTGGATCTGGCCACTACTGCCAACGGCACATGGGAAACACTGGACGCCGCCCAGCCCTACGGCGGCCCGTCCGATCTGTCGGGCAAGGTGTGGCTCGACTGGGATGCCACGAACCTCTACGTCACCGCCGACCTCACCGACGACGTCCAGTCCGAACCCGCGACCGGGGCCGACATCTGGCAGGGCGACTGCCTGCAACTGGCGGCCACCTCGGGCGTGCCCGGTTCGTCGGCCACCGAAAGCACCGCCTCGGTCAACGGACACTACGAGTACGGCGCCGCCCTCACCTCGGTCGGCGCTCAGTTGTACCGATGGATCGCTCCGACCGAGGGCAGCGGACAGGTCACGAACGCGACCGTGAATGTGACCCGGGACGACGCGACCCACACCACCCTGTACGAGCTGGCCGTGCCGTGGAGCGACCTCACCTCGGTGCAGCCCGCGGCGAACAACGTGTTCTCCTTCGCGCTGGACGTCAACGACAAGGACAACGGGGTTCGCAAGGGCTACATGCAGTGGGGCGACGGCATCGGCTCCAGCAAGGACGTCGCCGGCTTCAACATGGCGCAGCTGATGCCCGCGAGCGCGTCGTAGCCGCACCGTTCGCAGCGTGAGACCGGCACGACCACGTCGAGCCGGTCTCACCCGGGGCCTGCACCACGCGGAACGGCCACCCGGCGCTCTTCGGGACTGTCGAACGATACGAAGAGCGCCGGGTGGCCGTGGGCCGTGGGGGACTCGGGCCGTCGTCGGCCGGGACGGACACGCTGCGTAGCACACCATCCCGGCCGCCAGCGGGCGTGCTCGCCCGAGCCGTGACCCCGGATGCCGCACCGGCCGTCCGACACGCGGCCGATGACCTGCGGCAGCCGACGGCCGCGCCGTCCGGGGTCAGCCATCTGCGTGGCCCCGTACGGGTGGTTTCGGCAGTCGAGACGGTGTCCTCGTGCACAGTGGGTAGTCACCGCTCAAGGACCTGAGACGGGTCGACGACCGGAGCACGGAAAGGTGAAACCAATGCAAGAGATGCCGGGCCTTCCCATCATCCTCACTCAGCTGGCGGACGAGATCGGGAGCCTCGAGGAATGGCGCATGGAGCTCGCCGAGGGTGACACCGACTGAGTGTCCGTCCTCCGGCGGTGGGCCCGTTCCGGGGCTCACCGCCGGATCGGTGAAAGGGAGTCAGGACAACATGAGTGACGCATCGACACTGCGGCGCGAACCGTTCGTGGAAAGCGTGCAGGGCCGGACGGTGTGCGACCCGTACCGGTGGCTGGAGGACGACACCGATGCCGAGTGCGTCCAGTGGCTCGCCGCGCAGGACCGGATGTTCGCCGAGCACAGACCGGGCTGGCGGGCCCGGCCGGCCTTCCGGGCGTTGCTGGATGAGCTGATGGACCGCGGGGGCGCGGCGGTGCCGGTGGTGTCGGCGCCCGTGGTGCGCGGCTCGCGGCGGTTCTTCCTGCGCCGGCGGGCCGGCCAGGAGATGCCCGTGCTGGTGGCCGCCGCCGAAGGAGAGGCCGACGAGGCCGGGCGGGTGATCGTCGACCCGATGGAGCTCGACCCGTCCGGGGGCACGTCGCTGCTGGCGTGGCGTCCGTCGTGGTCGGGGCGGCTGCTGGCCTTCCAGGTGGCCGCCGGCGGCTCGGAGTCACCGCGGTTGCGCGTGCTGGACGTGACGCGGGGCCGGCCGGTGGACGGCCCGCTGGTCCTGGGACGGCCGACCGCGGTGGCCTGGCTCGCCGACGACACCGGCTTCTACTACGTGACGGGGTCGCCGGCCGAGCCGCGCCGGGTGAGACTGCACCACCTCGGGGACGATCCCGCGCACGACCCGGTCGTACTGGAGACGCCGATGCGTCACCTGTCGGTCTCGCTCAGCCCCGACGGCCGCTGGCTCCTGGTGAGCGCGGCTGCCGGCCCGCAGACCGGCAACATCCTCCGCCTGGCGGACCTGCAAGCCGACGCGACGGCCGGCCGCGGCCCGGGCGACCCGCACCTGGTGACCGTCCACGACGGGACAGCACAGGGCAGCAGCGCCCTGGTCAAAGCGGGCCCGCGCGGGCTGTTGTACGCCATCACCGACGCGGGGGCACCGCGCGGACGGGTCTGCGTCATCGATCCGGCCGAGCCGCACTCCTCGGCCTGGACCACGGTCGTCGAGCCGGGCCCCGACGCCCTGCTGTCCGCCTGCACCGCGTTGCGCGATCCCGGCAGCGGCGAGGTGCGGCTGCTGGTGAGCACCGTACGCAACGGCGTTCCCTTCCTGGCCCTGCACGACGTCACCGGCCGGCGGCTCACCGACATCGCCACACCCGGGACGGGCCCGGGCACGATCAGCGGTCTCAGTACACCGCCCGGTGACAGCGACCGCGTGTGGTTCCGCTACACCGACTTCGTCACCCCGCCCGCCGTCCACCGGTTCGCCCTGCCGCAGCAGCGCTGCGAGCCCGAGACCCGGCACGTCTCCGGCATCGCGGCGGGCGGGCCCCGGCCCCCCTCGCGCCGACCGGAGCAGCCGGTCGTACGGCAGCTGATCTGCCGGTCCGAGGACGGCACCCCCGTCGGCCTGTACGTCATCAGCCCCGCCGCACCCTTCGATGGACCCCGGCCCGCACTGCTGACCGCCTACGGCGGCTTCGGTGCCTCGGCGGCCCCCGCCTATTCGCCGAGCATCACCGCCTGGGTGAGAGCCGGCGGCATCTACGCCGTGGCCGGTGTGCGCGGCGGCGGCGAACACGGCACGACCTGGCACACCGCGGGCCGCGGCGCCGGCAAGCCCAACGCCTTCGCCGACTTCGCCGCCGCGGCCCGCCACCTCATCGACCAGGGCCTGACCACCCCCGCGCAGCTCGCCGTCAAAGGCGCCTCGCACAGCGGACTGATGGTCGCCGTCGCCATCACCCGCAACCCCGAGCTCTACGCGGCCGCCGTCTGCTCCGACGCCATCACCGACATGGTCCGCTATCCCCTGTTCGGCCTGGGCGCCTGGTGGACCAAGGAATTCGGCACAGCCGACGACCCCGACCAACTCGACACCCTGCTCAGCTACTCGCCGTACCACAACGTGCGTCCCGGCACCCGCTACCCGGCCGTCCTGCTCACCAGCCCGCGGGTCGATCCCCGCGTCGACGCCGCCCACATGCGCAAACTCACCGCCGCCCTGCAACACGCCACCGCCTCGGGCAGACCCGTGCTCCTGCGCACCGAAGACGGAGTCGGCCACGGCCCGCGCACCGCGTCCCGCTACGCCGACCTCCACAGCGACGCCCTCGCCTTCTGCGCCGAACACACCGGCCTCGTCCCTCCGGCGGACGGGCGGCCGGCCGGCTAACGGACGTCTCATGGGTCTGAGGCGAGCGCCCCGGTGAAAACCATTGGACAGCAGGGGTGTTGATCTCCTTTCCTTGCCCGGATGACGGATTTCGCGCTCCTCACCGTTCCCGCCGACTGGCAGCCGGCTTACCGGCGGCGCCTCATCGACTCCTACCGGGCCGGTGGTCTGCCGGAGCCGGCCGCAACCGAACTGGCCGCCAAGACCGTCGAACTGAGCGGCAGTTGGACGGCGGCATCGATTCTCGACGGCGACGGCCGCCGGATCGGGCAGGTCGTTGTCGGCCTCACCGAGCAGTCCGGCCGCTCCGTCGGCCGGATCGGCGAGCTCTGGACCGACCCCGGCCGCGACGAACAGGGCCGCCACCGCCGCGCGGCCCACGCCTGGGCGCTGCGCTGGTGCGCGGAGCACGGGGCGGGGCAGGTGGTCGTTCGGCAGACGGCTCCGGACCGGCTCTTCGCCGAGTACCCGGTCCGCGGCCAGACCCGGATCAAGCCGGTCGGAGCGGGAGCGGGGGTCGGACCGGGGGCCGGGGCGGGGGCTGGGGCCGAGCCGCCGACCGCGATGACATACCGGCCGATGACGCACGCCGAGTACCCGGTGTGGAAGGCCGCCGGGACGCAGCGCTATGCCGCCGACATGGTGCGGGCCGGCTCCTGGACGCCCGAGCAGGCCCGGGAGAGGGCCGAGGAGGACTACCGCGCCCTCCTTCCCGAGGGCGTGGCCACCCCTGGCAACACCCTCCTGGTGCTGCAGAGCGACGGTGAGCCGATCGGCAACGCCTGGCTGAAACACGGCTTCCTGTCCGGGGTCACCTTCGGGTACTCGCTGGTGGTCCACCCGGAGTTCCGCGGCCGGGGCCACGGCCGCGCGGCCATGACGGTCGGCGAGCAGGTCACGCGGGCCGCCGGCGACCAGGTCCTGATGCTCAATGTCTTCGGCGGCAACGAGGTCGCGATGTCCCTGTACACCGCGGTGGGCTACCGCGTACTGGAGGAGACACGCTCGTGCGACCTCACCCCGGACGCCGGTCGCCGCCCAGCATCTCGACCACTTCTCCCGCCCGACCCGATGTGAGAAGTGCGCAGACCGTGGCCGCGATCTCTTCGGGCCGGACGAGCGGGCCGGCTTCGTCCCGCTCGCGTTCGGACAGCGCGGCCCACTGCTTCCGCGCGCGCTCCAGTCCGATCCAGCCGGGCACCACGGCCGTCACGCGGACGTCGACGCGTCCCGCGAGGCTCGTGGTGAAGCGGTGCAGTCCGGCTTTCGCGGCGCCGTACTCCGGCGAACCGTAGGCCGCGTCGCCGAGGCCGCCACTGGACCCGATGTTCACCACCGCGCCGGCCGCCGCCGACAGCGCCGGCCACAGCAGCTGGGTGAGCAGCATCGGCGCGGTCAGGTTGAGCGTGAGCGCCGACAGCCACCGCTCGGGCTCGGCGTCGGGATACTGCTCGTCCGGCAGCCAGCCACCGGCATTGTTCACCAACCCGCCGATGCCACCTTGTGCCAGGAGCGCGCCGGCGGCGGCACGGACACCTTCGACAGTCGACAGATCGGCCGCAAGACCCACGACACGGCCGTGGCGGCCACCGCCGAGCTGCTCGACAGCGGCGCCCAGCGCCGCTTCGTCCCGGTCGAGCAGGACAACGGTCCGGCCGCGGGCGGCCAACTCCTCAGCGATGACGTAGCCGAGCCCCGCGGCGGCTCCGGTGACAGCGACGCTGGTACCCATATCCTCCAGCATGCCCGCGGACGCGGCTGCCTCCACCTCGGCGCCACCGTCAGCTCGGCCGCCGACGCTGCCGGCTGACAGCGCCGGTCGGTGCGGGGATCACCGCCCGGCGGCAAGGAACTCAGCGATCGCCGTGACGAATTCCGGCGTCGCGGGCGCTGTCCGGTGGTCTCCGGGCAACGCGGCGCGCGTACCGCTCGGCAGCGCCGCGACGAGCTGGTCGACGGTGCCGGCCCGCTCGTCGTCACTGCCGACGGCCACGAGCGTCGGCACCTGAACCCGGCCGAGCGACTCGACCGGGGTGGCGACGACGGAATCCAGCACATGGAGCAGAGCCACCGGGTCCTCACCGTTCGACCGGAGCCGCCGCGCGGCACGCTCCTCCACGGAGCCCGGCTCGAACGTGTCGGCCCCGGCGAAGACCCGCCGCAGGAACGACCCCGCCCCGCCTCCGACCCCGCTTACTTCCCGCAGGCCCTGCCCCAGGACCAGCGCCCGCCCCGGCACCGCACCGCGCACCAGCATCCGCACCACGATGCGCGCTCCGAGCGAATATCCGCCGAGGTCGTAGGCCTCCAGGCCCAGGTGGTCGAGGAGGGCGAAACCGTCGTCGGTCAGTACGTCGGCAGGGTAGGCGGACGCGTCCTGGGGCTTGTCGCTCGCGCCGTGTCCGCGAAAGTCCGGCATGATCACCCGGTGACCGCGCGCCGCGATCGCCTCGGCCTGGCCGTCGCGCAGCCACAAGGTCGCGTCTCCGGTGATGCCGTGCAGCAGGACCAGCGGCCTGCCCGCACCCACCTCCCGGTAGGCGAGACGTACGCCGTCACGGCCGGAGAAGGAGGACACGGCAGGACTCGGCATGCGCTGGAGCGTATACCGGGCGCCCGGATCGGCCCGTCCCGGGGTCCGGCCGGCTGCCGGTCAGCTTTCGAGGATCTTCTTGAGGACGAGCAGGTTCTCGGCGACAGCGGATTTGACCTTCCGCGTCGCGATGGCGGCCAGGGCCGACAGAATTCCCTGCGGCTCCAGCTCGATCGTGTTCCGCAGCAGGGTCCCGCCGTCGCCCGCCGACGTCAGCTCGTAGGTGGACGACCCGGTGTACGGCCCGAATCCTCCGGAGACACGCAGCAGCGAGTCGGGCTCGAAGGCGGTCACCGTCAGTTCCTCGGTCATCGGACGGGGCAGGCTCCGCTCCTGGATGTACAGCGTCCCGACTCCCACCGGCCCAGGCGAGTGCCGGACCGTCCTCTTGATCGCGTAGTTCCACGCGGGGAGGTTTCCGAGTTCCGCCAGATAGGAAAAGACCTCACCGCGGGAGCGGCCGATCTCCACGGTGTTCTCGAACGTCGTCGTCATCCGCTCTCTCCCCGCCCGCCTGCCGACATCTGATCGCGCGTCACATCCTTGCAGGGGGGCGATCGGCCGACAAGCGACGGCGGCGGGGGCGGTGTGCTTCCGGCGTGCCACGTCACCCGCCGCTCGGCAGGCCCTCCCCGCCCGGACGCGTGGCCGGCTGCCGCCGCCGTGCCGCGGGGGCCGATCACCGTGGCCCAGCGACCTCGTGTCATCATGCGGACGGGTGGAGGGGGCGCGGTGACCGGCGACGATACGGCGGAAGACGGGGGCAGCGGTGAGCACACAGCTGCCCGGGACCCGGACGAGGTCGACTGGCAGGGTGAGGCACGCCGACACGACTCCCCGTGGTTCGTCATCTGGGTGCTGGTCGTTCTCGGCGCCACGGTGAGCGTTGCCGTGGGCGTGATGTTCGGATCGGGGTGGATCTTCCTCGTCGTCGCCGTGACCTGGTCGGCCTTGTCGGTGATGACGACCGGATGGGCGCGGGCGACGCGGAAGCAGCTGGTGCGGGAGACGGGTTGTACCGCGGGACAGTTGGCGATCCTGAACCGCCGGATGGCGAAGGAGCGGCTGCCACGCGACCCCGCCGTGCGCCGGGCGATGGCCGTGATGGTGGGGCGGCAGCAGTCCGACCAGTCGGGCCGGTCGACGTGGGTGCTTCCCTGCCTGCTGGTGCTGTACGCCTTCAACGCCGCCGTCACGTGGCACACCGGCGAGCACACACTGACGCTGCTCTGGGTGGCCTTCGGTGGGCTCACCGGGGCCGCGATCGTCAAGTCGAGGCGCACACGTGCCCGTTGGACACGCCTGAGCATGGTGCTGTCACCGGACCGACCGGACCGACCGGACCGACCGGACCGACCGCGCCGTCCCCGGCCCACCGACGGCACGTAGGACCGCACGCGCGATCACCGCGCCGAAGGAACGGCCCGGCTCAGCCGGAATACGTGACCGGGGAGTCCTCCGGCGCCCCTCCTACCGGACCGGTCCGGGCCCGCTGACGCTCCGCCCGCCCACCCGGGCGCGCCGATGCCCGGCCCCCGCGCAGGGGGGCCGGGCATCGACGGACCGGGCCGCGTTCGCGCCGCGGCCGCTGCGCTCAGCCGGTGTGCGTGGTGAAGCCGTCCAGGGTGCTGTACTGGCCGGACAGCTTGGTCACCACGATGTGGTGCGTGCCCGAGGAGAGGGTGCCGGAGGTGTAGACCGCGACGTTCGCGTGCCGCGCGCCGTCGCTCGGCAGGGTGCTGACGGTCTGCTGGGTTCCGCCGTCGATGCTGATGCCGATGTTTCCCTGGTCGGTGAACTGCTCGCCGTAGACCTGGATCCCGGTCCCGGTGAAGGTGAGCGACGCGGTCGATCCGTTGGCCGTCGCGTAGTGGACATCGCTCTGGTAGTCGCCGTAGGTGCGCCCGCTCTGATACGAGAAGCCGCTGTAGGTGATGCTGCTGTCGGTGTCGTTGAGCCGGGTGGTGCCGGGGAGTTGCGGGGTGACGGAGATCTGTCCGGCGGAGGTGCCGGCCGGGATCGGTACGATCATGAAGCCGCTGGACAGGTGGGTCACGTTGCTGACCTGGGTGCTGCCGATGTACACCGGCGTCGAGGGGCCGAAGCCCTCGCCGGCGAGCAGGACCTGTGTGGCGTTGGCGGTGGGTGACACGTAGAAGATGCTGGGGCTGACCTGGAGGACCGGCGCGAAGGAGCCCGAACCCGCACCCGCGGCGCTCAGCAGGGCGCTGGGGAGGTCGGCGGGCTTCGGCGTCGCGGGGATGGTGGTGTTCCCGCTGGCGTGCGTGTCGACCGGCTGGGCGCAGGGGTAGGACTGGGTGTTCGCGGAGAAGTAGTTGCCGGTGATCCAGAAGTGGCCCGTCGGGCTGCAGCCGCCCTGCGCGCTGGCGCCGGCGCCGAAGGCGACATTGCCCTGCCAGTTCACCCATTCCGAGCCGGCGTCGTCGTAGTAGGTGAAGTTGGTCGTCGGGCCGCCGTAGGCGACATTGCCCGTGACCTGAAGGCCCTTGGCCAAGGTCTGCACCGGGTCGATGGTGGTGCCGTCCGATTGGTACACGTACTGCGCCTGGTGTCCCTCGACGTACACCGCGCCGCCGTCGCTGCGGACCGACAGGTAGTTGTGCAGGATGTTGTCACTGATGGTGTTGGAGCTGTTGATGTTGGTGCTGTTCTGCGGGGTGCTCGCCTGGTCGACGTGTCCCTGGACGACGCCGGCGGTGATGCCGGTGTAGGGCAGGTCGTAGAGGTTGTTCCGGGTGATGGTGGTGTGCTGCGAGAACAGCAGGGTGATGCCGCTGGCCGACGAGTAGTCGGTACCGATGTGATGGATGAGGTCGTCCGACACGGTGGTGCCGGTGAGGATCTCGTTGCCGCCGATCGTGTCGCCGCTGACCGCCGAGGCGTCGGGAGTGCAGTTCTGCTTGATTCCCGCAGCCTCGGAGGAGTCGGTCGGCAACGGGTCGTAGGTGCACCCGAGGAGGATCGCCGTGGAGGCGATATCGGTGAACTCATTGCCCTGAATGAGGGTGTTGGCGGATCCGTACATCACGCTCAGGCCGGCGCCGCCGAGTTCGGCGAACCGGTCGCCGGTGAGGGTGACGTTCTTGGAGGCGCTGAACGCGACGTTCGCCAGGGGCTGGGTCAGCGATCCCCAGGGGCAGCTTCCTGCAGGCGTGGAGAAATTGCACATGCTCTGGTTGTTCGCGCCGGTCATCCGCAGATTGCTCTGCACGTCGGCGAATCCGGAACTCGTGGAGGGCGCGTTCCAGGTCGCGTACGAGAACTGGAGGCCGCTGAAGGTGATGTCGTGCAGGGGCGCGGCAAGTGTTCCGGCGCCTCGGACGAGCGATTCGAGATGGGGCAGTTCGACGTCGAGGCTGCTCATCTGCTGACCCGCTGAGGGCTTGTAGTAGAGCGTGCCGCCGGCGCCGTCCAGGAACCACTGGCCGGAACCGAGCAGGGTCTGCGCGTTTTCGACGAGCGCGGGCATGGTGCCGGTCGACATGGACGGCAGGCCGCCGCTGCCTTGCGCGAAGGACGCCCGGGCGGTCACGTCGGTCCAGCAGGGCTGGCTCATCTTCAGCGTGCCGGCCGACGCCGAGAAGCTCGCCACCCGACACCTCGACTCGGTCCACGGCCCATTGCCGCCGGGGTAGTCGAATTCCACCCCGGCCACCTGGCTTGCGGTCAGCGACCCGAACCACGCCATCGCCGCCTGGTCGCCGGAGATCGAGTACCCGGTCGACGATCCCGTCCACGAGCCCCGGAAACCCAGACTCGACGGGGAAGCCTGCGCGATGGGCGCCTCGTGACCGCCCACGTACAGCTGGCGGCTGTTGCTGGTGGTGGGCACCGGGGCGGACCAGACGCCGCTCGATCCGAGCTGCGTCCATCCGGTGACCTGCGAGGCGCCGGAGATCACCGGATGCGCGCCCGCTGCGGCCTTCCACACCACGGGGTGGCCCGCGGTGCCGGAGTCCGCCGCGCCGAGCGTCCAGGTGCTCGACAGATGGTACGTACCGTCTGCCAGCAGCACGCTGACGTCGGCGGAGCCGTTGGCGGCCAGCTGCGTCCGTACGGCGCTCTGGGCCCCCGGCAGCGAGCACGGGGCCGAGGCGGAGCAGGCCGAGCCCGCGCCGGACGGTGAGGCATAGAGCGTCACGGAGGACGCGGCGCCGGCGGACTGAACGGCGGGCGCCACCAGCGCCACACTCAGGACGGCCCCGACGGTGCAGATGCGGTGCAGAAGTCTCCGCGTGATCGAGCCTTGTGGTGACACGAGTGGTCCTTCCCTGGTGCCGAGGTGCGGTGCGCGGATGACCGGAGGGCGGTCGAGGGGGCGTGGCCGGGCGGAGGCGGGGCCGGCGCGCGCTCCATCGAGGGCGTTCCGGTGTGGGGGGATCCGGGTATCGGGCGGAACGACCGGGCGTCGCAGACGTCGGAGGCCCTGTGAGGGAGCGAGGGTCTTCGGCGAGCGGGGTTGGCTGGCGAGATGTGGGCTGAGGTGGGGAGTGAGTGGGGGGAGCGGGGGAGGTCGTGTCTGAGCGAGCAGGGCCTCCCGGGCACTTACATCCGATGTTTGGGTGAATATTCGGCCTGCGGGTCCCCGCTGTCAAGGGATTGCGCAAGCGCGACCCAGCCTCGGCGCCTCCCCGCCGGGGAGGCCACTACGCCGGGTCGCGGTTGAACGTCGCGACCGACCAGAAGTAGCCGAGCACCGCCAGCCCCAGGCACCAGAGCACGGCCAGCCATCCGTTGTCGCCGATCCTGCTGCCGAGCAGCAGCCCGCGCAGGGTCTCGATGGCGGGGGTGAACGGCTGGTACTCGGCGATCGGCCGGAACCACCCCGGCATCGCGTCGATCGGGACGAAGGCACTGGACAGGAGCGGCAGCAGGATCAGCGGCAGCGCGTTGTTGCTGGCGGCCTCGGCGTTCGGGCTGATCAGGCCCATGCCTACCGCGATCCAGGTCAGCGCGAGGGCGAAGAGCACGAGCAGCCCGAACGCCGCCAGCCATTCCGGCGCCGTGGCGTCCGTGGACCGGAAGCCGATGGCCACGGCGACGGCCCCCACGAGGACCACGCTCATGATCGACTGGAGCACACTGCCGACCACGTGCCCGATGATCACGGACCCGCGGTGGATCGCCATGGTGCGGAACCGGGCGATGATCCCCTCGGTGTTGTCGTTGGACACGGACACCGCGGTCCCGACCACGGTGCCGCCGATGGTCATCATCACGATGCCCGGGACGATGTACGCGATGTACGCGGAGCGGTCGGCGCCGCCCCCGCCCCCGCTGCTGCCGGCGCCGATGCCCGCGCTCATGACGCCACCGAAGACGTAGACGAACAGCAACAGCAGCATGACCGGAGTGAGCAACAGGTTCAGGGTCAGGGACGGGTAGCGCCGTGCGTGCAGGAGGTTGCGGCGCAGCATCGTGGCCGAGTCGCGTACGGCGAGGGCCAGGGAACTCATCGGACGGCCTCCTCGGGCTGGTGGGGCGGGTTCGGCGAGTGGGCCTGGGTGGCGGTGGCGGTGGTGGTGCCGGTGGCGGTCAGGGCGAAGAACACGTCGTCGAGGTCGGGGGTGTGCACGGTCAGCTCGTCGGCCTCGACGCCGGCCGCGTCCAGCCGGTCGAGGACGGCGCGCAGCTCGCGCTGGCTGCCGTCGCTGGGGATCCGCAGCGCCAGCGCGTCGTCGTCCCGGGTGACCTCGCGCAGGGCCCGGGCGGCGCTCCGGTACCCGGACGGGTCGGCGAAGCGGAGGCGTACGTGGCCGCCGGGGACCAGCCGTTTGAGCTCCTCGGCGGTGCCCTGGGCGGCGATCCGGCGGTTGTTGAGCACCGCGATGCGGTCGGCGAGTTCGTCGGCCTCCTCCAGGTACTGGGTGGTGAGGAAGACGGTGACGCCGCCCGCGACGAGTTCGCGGATGATCTGCCACATGGTGTGCCGCGAGCGCGGGTCGAGGCCGGTGGTCGGCTCGTCGAGGAAGATGATCCGCGGGTCGCCGACCAGGGTCATGGCGATGTCGAGGCGGCGCTTCATACCGCCGGAGTAGGTGGAGACGGGCTTCTTCGCGGCCTCGACCAGGTCGAAGCGCTCCAGCAGTTCGGCGGCGACCCGCCGCCCCGCACGCCTGGGCAGGTGGTGCAGGTCCGCCATGAGGAGCATGTTCTCCTCGCCGGTGATCAGGCCGTCGACGGCGGAGAACTGCCCGGTGACGCCGATCGCGGCGCGCACGCCCTGCGGGTCGGCGGCCAGGTCGTGGCCGCCGACGCACACGGGGCCGGAGCCGGGGTCGGGGGAGACGAGGGTGGACAGGATGGTGACGACCGTCGTCTTGCCGGCGCCGTTGGGTCCGAGCAGACCGAAGACGGTCCCCTCGGCGACGTCCAGGTCGATGCCGTCGAGCACGAGCTTGTCGCCGTAGGACTTGCGCAGTCCCTTCGCGGTGATCGCCGACGCCGTGGTGTTCGGGCCGGTCGGTGCGGATGTCCGGTCGGCGGTCATGCCGCGTTCCTTTCGGGGGTGGGGAGTTGGCACCGGCCGGGTCAGGCGCGGCGGATGATGATGTCGCCGGCCGAGCTCCGGGCGTGCACCTCGACCGTCTCGTCGGAGTCCGCGGGGCCGGTGGTGGGGCCGAGCGCATTGCGTACCGTGCCGTACTTGGGGTTCAGGTCGAGCCAGGCGGCGGTCCCTTCGCGGATGCCCACTTCGAGGTCACCGACGGAGGTACGCAGGTCGATACGGCCGCGGGCGACGTCGCCGACGCGGATGCCGCCGTTGGAGGAGGCCGCGTCGACCCCGGCGTGGGCGACGCCGACCTCGATCCGGCCGTTGGCGGACTTGGCGGCGACGCTGCTGTGCGCGATGCCGACGGAGATGTCGCCGTTGGCCGCACTGGTCGTCAGGCTGCCGGTGATCTCACCGACCCTGGTCGCGCCGTTGCCGTTCTTGACCAGGGCCGTGCCGTCGACCGTGCCGATCTCGATCCGGCCCGAGCCGATGACTTCGATGTCGCCGGTCGAGCGGGTCAGGCGGATGTCGCCGTGGTCGGTCTTCAGGCCGGCGCCGGCCGCCTCATCCACCTGGAGGTCGCCGAGCGACGTCTTGAGCGTGACCTCCCCGAGGCGGCCGTCGCAGTAGAAGCTGCCCATGCCCGAGGCGCCCCGGACATCGGATCCGGCGGGCAGTTCGACGCTCACCTCGACGGAGCCGGGCCGGCCGAACGGGGAGCGCTTCTTGGGCGTCTTGACCGTGAGGCGGCCGCCCGCGCAGGTGACCTGGGTCTGCTGCACGGCGCGTACGTCGTTGTCGTCCGACCCGTTGCTCGGCAGCACCTCCACGACGGTGTCGGTGCGCTTGCCGGCGGTGATACGGGCGGTGCCGGCGTCCAACTCGATGGTGGCGGTGATGGGTTCGGGGGTTTCGAAAGCAGGCATGGAGGTTCCGTCCTCGTGGCTCGGTCGGTGATCCCGCTGGTGGGGCGGGTGATGAGGGGCGTCGGCGGGATCGGTGATCCCGCCGGTGAAGTAGGTGGGGCGGGCCGGCGGTCCCGTTGGAGGGGAGCCGGCGGTTGCTAGGCCGTGTCTGACAAATAGCGCCGTCCGCCCGCAGGGCGGGGCCCCGCGGCGTCTGGTGCGTGCGATCGCAAGGCGGTGGGGGCACCTCCCAGCGATAGCTGGGGGAGGGTGTCCTCGTAGTGGGCTACTCGGACGACCCCGACAACGCAGCGAGCGCGCGTGCCAGGCGTCGCGGGGCAGGCGGGATTTGTCAGACACGGCCTAGCGGACCCAGCCGGTGAAGCCCCGGCTGCCGGAGTCCCTGACCCGGCCCGGCGGGTCCGCGCGCTCCCCGCCGTCGAGGGCTGTGGACACGGCGCGCACCAGCCACGCGTTGACCGACAGGCCCTCCGCTGTCGCGGCGTACTCGGCGCGGGCCTTGAGGTGGGCGGGCAGGCGGAAATTGATCCGCGCCATGGCGCCGTCGTCGGCGTCGGCGTTGACGGGCTCCGGCGGCCCGCCGGCGGCGGGGGCCGCGACCTGGTCCCGCGCCTCCCGGAACGGCTCGGGGGCGGGGGGCGCGGTCACCACGAACTCCGGGTCGAGTCCGCGCAGTCGTACGTCGACCGAGCCCGGCGCCAGCTCCCGGGTGACCTCGCCCATGGCGGCGGACAGCGCGTTGAGGAGGGTCAGCCGGGCGGCGGACTCCAGGGGGGCGGTGAGCCGCTCGGCCAGGGCGCGGGCGTCGTCGCCGCCGGCCTCCGCGGCAACGGCGAGCTCCTGCCGAAGGTTGTCGACGTAGGGCGTGAGATCCATGACGCCATCATGGCACATCTATGGCGCCATGGCGAGCCATCAGGCGTCCAGGTTGGCGCCAATTCTTCTCACCTGCATGTTTGTCCCTACGACAGTCACTTCGACCCGTCATGGGACCGAGGTGGATGCCGTGCTGTGGCATCGTCGTGGTGCCAAGATGGCGCCACCGGGGCCACCGTGTTGCGCGACCGGACCGCCGATCGGTTCCCGCCCGCGACTCGACGGGGATTTCGAGCAGCGGACGCCTGCACGGACCCGGCGGCGCCGGTCGTGCTCGGGGAAGGCTGGTGGCACCGGCGCCCGGCGGAAGGGTGGTCGGCGGTTCCGCAGCCGGTGGTGGGCGCGCGCCAGGAGCGTCGAACCGCGCTCGCGGTCGGCCGGTCGCGGCCGACGAACCCGGGTTGGTCTAGTCCTCTTGACGTGACGGCTTGCACGCGGTTTGGTATGTACCAACGCCAGGCCTGGGCGCCAACACCCCCACCACTCCCTGCCCATCGGGCAGCCCCACGAGGGGTCATGTCATGCACCTGGCTAGATTTGCCGCTTCCGCCTGCGCGCTGGCGCTCGCGACCACCGGCGCGGTCGCCGCCCTGGCACCGGCCGGCAACGCCGCAACGAGCAGCGTCTACTCCGTAGCCCCCTACGTCGACATGTCGAACGGCCAGGAAGGCCTGCTCGACACCGCCATCACCGGGCACCACCTGAAGGCGTACACCGCCGCTTTCGTGCTCGGCGAAGGCTGTACCCAGATCTGGGGCGACACACTCCCCATCGGGGCCGACTCCTTCACCGACCCCGAGATCGCCCGGGCGAAGTCCGAGGGCGCCTCCGTCATCATCTCCTCGGGCGGTGCGAGCGGCCTGGCGCTCGCCTGGACCTGCTCCAACCAGAGCAGCATCGACGCCGGTTACCAGGCCATCATCAACGACTACGGCGTCAGTCAGCTCGATTTCGACATCGAGGGCGCGGCCATCGCGGACACCGCCGCCGCGGCCCGCCAGATGCAGGCGATGAAGGACCTCAAGGCGTCGAATCCCGGCCTGCAGTTCTCGATGACCCTGCCGGTGCTGGCCAACGGGTTGACCAATGACGGCGTCAACATCCTCAAGGCCGCCAAGAACGCCGGCATCAAGATCGACGTGGTCAACATCATGACCATGGACTACTACGCCGGCGCCGGCACCGAGATGGGCCAGGGCTCGGTCTCCGCCGCCCAGGCGACACTGGCGCAGATGAAGTCCGTCGACTCCGGCTACACCTACGCCAACCTCGGGATCACCCCGATGATCGGCAAGAACGACGACGGCTCCACCTTCACCCTGGCGGACGCCCAGACCGTCGAGACCTTCGCCGCGCAGAACGGCGTCGGACGGCTGGCGTTCTGGTCGGCCAACCGCGACCAGCCGTGCAGCGGCAGCGCCAACTCGCTGTCCACGTGCAGTGAGATCAGCCAGAGCAGCCTCGCCTTCACCGACAAGTTCGTGCCGTACGAGGGCACATCGGGCGGCGGCGGTGGCGGCGGCGGTACGACCAGTGACTTCTCGCTGTCCGTGTCGCCGGGCTCCGGGTCGGCCGCCCAGGGCGGCTCCGCCAGTACGACCGTGTCCACAGCCGTCGCGGCCGGCAGCGCCGAGTCCGTGAGCCTTTCCGCCGCCGGCGCGCCCTCCGGGGTCGGCGTCGCCTTCAGCCCCGCGTCCGTCACATCCGGCGGCACCTCGATGCTGAAGGCGACGGTCGGCTCGTCGGTGCCCGCCGGCACCTACCCGATCACGGTCACGGGCAGTGCCTCGACCGGCAGCCACAGCGCGACCTACACGCTCACCGTCACCGGCACCACCGGCGGGGGAGGGGGCGGCGGGGGCCCGCTGGCCAACGCGGGCTTCGAGACCGGCAGCCTCAGCCCCTGGACCTGCGCGAGCGGCGGCGCGGTCGTCTCCGGCCCGGTCCACACCGGCAGCCACGCCCTGCAGATCACGCCCAGCGCCAGCAGCACCGGCGAATGCGACCAGAGCGTCACGCTGTCCCCCAACCACAGCTACACGCTTACCGCTTGGGTCCAGGGCCCCTACTCCTACATCGGCGTCAGCGGCGGCGCCACCGCCAGCACCTGGTCCAACAGCGCGAGTTGGAACCAGCTGACCACCACCTTCACCACCGGCAGCAGCGGGAGCGTCACCGTCTACGTCCACGGCTGGTACGGCCTGGGCGCGGTCACCGCCGACGACTTCACTCTCGGCTAGGACCCGTCGGCCGGTCGTGTGCGGAGCCGGACGGCGGCGTCCGAGCCGGCCGCCGGCCCGCACCACGGTGCTCCGCCCCGACCACGTCCGCCCGTCGGGGAACGTCCGACGGCCGCCCGCCGCGTGAGCCTTCACGCCGGCGGGCGGCCCTGGTCGGCAGAGGCCGAAACCCCTGGCGAGATCAGTCGCACCGGCCGCAGAGGTGCCCGTACGGCACCGTGGCCGGCGGCCTGGCCAACACCGGCCCGCGCGCCTACCGGCCCCGGTGTGCCCGGTGCGGCGGCGGACCGTACGGCGACTGCCAGGCCGGCCGGTCGCTCCGACCCGGGCCGCCCACGGTGCGGCGCCGTACCGGCGGGTCCTGGCGCGCGGGCAGCGGGGAGCGCACATTCAGCCGCTCCAGGGCAGCGGGCCCGGTGGCGCACCCGCACCCCGGGCACAGCGCGAGGCGCCAGCCGTCGAGGAGCAGGTGATCGGCGTCGCCGCGGGACGCGCCGTTCACCCGGCAGCGCCCGGCGGCGCAGCGGTGGCAACGGCGGAGAACGATCGGCAGGCAGGTGGGCACGACCACCCAGGTTGTGGACACAGGCAACACCGGTTCCGTGAGAGGACCGCAGCGGAAAGGAGCGCGGCGCGGTTGCGCGACGCGCGACGGATCAGCGCTCGGGGGTCTCATCGGGTGTACAACGGCACGTCCTTGACGGGGTGGCTGCGGGTGGGAGCACGCTAACGCCGCACGGGAGGGCGGCTCCACCCGTTTTCGGGCCGGCCGGACGCGGCGGACCGTGCCTACAACGCCGGCTGTTCCGGGGCGGCATGCCGGTTTCGAGCCGCACCGAGGCCCGCGACGGTCTGCGGTACGAGCAGGGCGAGCAGGGCCACGAGCGGCACGGTCCAGCCGCCGCTCATCTGGTGGACGGCGCCCAGGGCCAGCGGCCCGGCCGCCGCCAGCAGGTAACCGCAGCACTGCGCCATGCCGGACAGTTGTGCCGCGTGCCTGCCGTCCGGCGCGCGCAGCACGATGAAGAGCATCGCCAGCGAGAAGGTCGCGCCCTGGCCGAGGCCCAGCACCACGATCCACGCGTAGACGCCCGAGACCGGCGCGAGGGTGAGTCCGGTGAGACCGCACGCCGTGAAAACCGTGGTGACCGTGGCGAGCACGGCCGGCCGCACGCCCCGGGCCGCCAGCACCGGCGCGCAGAACGCGCCCACGATGCCCAGCAGATTCGCCAGGGACAGCATCCACCCCGCCGAATCCTGCGACATGCCCGCGTCGGTCAGCACGGTGGGCAGGTACGCGGTGAGGGCGTAGAACCCGAGGGACTGCAGGCCCATGAACGCGGTGACCAGCCAGGCGACCGGATGGCGCCACAGGCCGCGTACCGGCCGGACCGCCGCACCGACCCCGGTCGCCGCCCGCCGGGTGCGGCGGCGCACCTGGGGAGCCCACACGATCAGCCCGACCACCGCGAGCAGACCCCACATCGCCAGCGTCGTCCGCCAGTCGGTGTGTGCGAGGCGGCCCAGCGGGACGGTGATACCGGCCGCGAGCGCGGCGCCGAGGGACAGCGACATCGAGTAGAGCCCGGTCATGAGGCCGACCCGCGAGCCGAACTCCCGCTTGATCAGCCCGGGCAGCAGCACGTTCGCGACCGCGATGCCCGCGCCGATCACGACGGTGCCGCCCAGCAGCGCGGGTGCGGAGGGGACCAGGCGCAGCGCGGTGCCGGCGCAGATGGTCACCATGGTGGCGAGCAGGACCGGCTCGGTGCCGAACCGGCGTCCCAGCCGGGGCACCAGCGGTGCGAGCAGGCCGAAGCACAGCAGTGGCAGCGTCGTGAGCAGACCGGCCGCGGCGGTCGACATGCCGGTGTCGTGCCGGATGGTGTCGAGCATCGGGGAGACGGCGACGATCGACGTGCGCAGATTGAGCGCCAGGACCATGATGCCGACGGCGAGCAGGACGCCGGCCTTCGCGACCGGCGGCCGGGCCCGATCCACCGGCAGGAGGGCGTCCGGGCGCACCTGCCCGCCGGCCCGGCGGTTCGGGGCGGTGGTCATCGCGCACCGTCCTCTTCCTCGGCGGCACGCCGCAACGGCGGCGGGTCCGCGTCCAGCAGGGCCCGCACGGAGGCCACCGCTTCCTCGATGTACTCGTCGACGCAGGCGACCGCGGCGTCGGGATCGGCGGCGGCGATCGCCTCGACCAGGGCGTCGTGGTGGGTGTCCTGGCGGCAGCGCCGGCCGGGGGGCAGCGGCGCGTCGAGGACCGAGGCGACGATCGCGCTCAGCGCGTCGGTGAGGCTGCTGTACAGGTCGGCGAGGATGCCGTTGTGGGCGGCGGCCACCACCGCCCGGTGGAAGGCGATGTCGGCGCGGACGGCCGCGTCGGTGTGGCCGGACCCCCAGGCCGCGGCCCGCTCGCGCAGCGTGTCGCGGAGCGCGGCGAGGTCGTCGTCGTCGCGGCGGGCGGCGGCCAGGCGGACGGCATCGCGCTCCAGACCCGAGCGGACCTCCAGCGCCTCCAGCAGCCCGGCGTGCCGCAGCCTGCGCCGTAGGGCGGCGCCGAGGGCGTCGGCCGCGCGCACATAGGTGCCGTCGCCCTGCCTGGCCTCCAGCATCCCGCTGTAACCGAGCGCGCGCACCGCCTCGCGCACGGTGTTGCGGCCGACACCGAGCATCTCGCTGAGCACGGGTTCAGCGGGGATCTTCGCGCCGATCGCCCACTCACCGGATTCGATCAGGCTGCGGAGTTGCTCGATCACCTGGTCGACCAGGTTGGCGCGTTCGGTGGTTCGAATGGGCACGTGAGCCTCGCGTGATTCTGCGTTGATACTGCGCTGATACTGGGTTGATATCGCCCGGATTCTGCCGGTCATCCCATGTTTAGGACATCCTAACGTCCTATGTTTGATCGCGCCAGCGCGCGGGGTGCTGCCGGGGCTGCCCGGTCCGGCCGGGTGCGGCCGGGTGCGGCCGGGTGCGGCCCGTGCCCCGGAGCGGCCCGGGCGAGCTCAGGGTGGGGGAGCCGCACCGACCCAGCGGTGGTAGGCGTCCATGTCGACGTTGCTGCCGCAGACGATGGTGACGACATGTCGTCCGGCGAAGCGCTCACGGTCTTCGAGGATGGCGGCGATGCCGAGCGCCGCCGACGGTTCGACGACGAGGCCGGCGTGTTGGAGGAGCATCCGCATACCGGCGGTGATCGACGCCTCCCGGACCAGGACGGCGTCGTCGGCGACCAGGAGGAGGTCGTCCAGGACGGCCGCGATGGGGCGACGGCCGGCGACGCCGTCAGCGATGGTGTCGGTCGAATCGGTGGTCACGACGCGCCGCCCGCGCCACGAGCGCGTCATCGCCGGTGCGCCCAGCGGCTGGACGCAGATCACCTCGACACCGGGTGCGCAAGCCTTCAGCACATGACCCACGCCCGTGGCCAGCGCGCCGCCTCCGAGAGCGATCAGGACGGCGTCGAACGACGCCGCGGCGGCGGCCAGTTCCAGGCCGATGGTCGCCGCGCCCTCGCAGGTCTCGATGTCCAGACTGTCCTCGACCAGCCGGATGCCGTCGCGTCGCGCGATGTCCGCCGCCCGCTCACGAGCCAGCTCGTGGTCGCCGTCCACCAGCTCCAACCGGGCGTCCAGCGCCCGGATGCGATCGAGCTTGGCCACCGTCGCGAAGCGGGACGCCACCACGGTCACGTCGAGCCCCCGGCCGCGACCGGACCAGGCGAGGGCCTGGCCGAGGTTGCCCGCGCTGGCGCACACCACGGCCGGCGAGCCGCTGCCGGCGAGCAGGCCGGCGACGACTTCGGTGCCGCGGGCCTTGAAGCTGCGCACCGGGTTGGCCGTCTCCAGCTTGATGCTCACCATGCACCCGAGGGCGGGCTCCAGCGCCTCGCAGCGGTACAGCGGAGTGTCGAGAAATATCGGGTCGATCACCTGGCGGGCCGCCCGGATCCGAGCGGTGTCGAGGCGCGTCTCCTGCACGGCACAGCAGCGTAGCGCCACCGGCGCCAGAACCCGCCGACGTTCCGGCGGAGTTGGTGTCCCGGCTCACCGCGACAGTGTTGGGCTGAGGCGCACGGCAAACCGGTCCGGCCGCAGTTCTGCTACCTCCACGACGATCACCTCATGTGTGCCCGCAGTCTCCATCCGGACAGTTCATGGGGACACGACGGCGTGCAGGGCGACCGCGAGGTGGCGGCGCGCGTGGAGGAGATGCTGACTGCCGCCGGCCCGCCCGGCGCCGACATGCCTCGCGGTGACCTGCACCGCGCCGTGCTGGAGATCCTCGAACGGTTCATGTCTCGGTGGGGGACCGGCGTCGAGGTGACGGTCCGGGACCGGCTCCCACCATGTCTGAGCCGGCGCCCCACTCACCACGGGACACCATCGGCGCCGGCAGCCGGACGCCGGGCCCGTCCGGCGCGCCGACCCGGCACCCTGCCACGACGGATCGGCGCCGTCGGGCACGTGCAGGCCCTACGCGGTGGTCGTGGGCTTCTTTCCGGCCGGGGCGGCGGTGCGGGCCGTGTCGGCGGTCCGGGTGGCCGAGTAGTAGACGGACCTGCCCTGCTTGGAGCGCAGGCTCTGTCCCTTGGCGACGAGGGCTTCGAGGGTGTTGCGCACGACGGTGGTCTGCATCTTCCGGCCCGGGTGGGCGTGGGTGAGCGCGGTGGTGATTTCGCTGGCCGAGCGCGGTTCGCTGTGGTCGGCGAGATCGGCGGTGACCAGTTCCACCAAGGTGGGCGCTGCGGCGGAACTGCTCCCGCCCGTAGCGGTGTTGCCCGCATCCTTGGTCGCGGCTCCGGTCGCGGTTTTCGTGCTTCCGGTCGCGGGCTTGGGCGCGCGGCGGGCCGTGGTGGGCTTGCGGGCCCGCGGCACCGCGGCCGGCGGCACATCGGTGGGTCCGGCAGTGGCTACGGCGGCGGGTACGGCGGCGGGTACGGCGGCCGTTTCGGTGTCCTGCGCGGCGGCGGGGGTGGCGGCAGGGATGGCGCCGGCCAGCGTCTCATGCACGCCCACGAGCAGGGCGTGGTCCTGCTCGAGGGTCGCCAACTGCTCCTGGAGCGCGGCCAGATCCGCCGCGATACGCTCCCGCTCCTTGGTGGTGCGCTCCAAGTCGGCCTCGACCTGGGCAAGATACTGGGACTTCAATGTGGCGTTGTCGGTCACGGCCGTTCAGCTCGCTTTCGTTGTGCGTGTGGGGAATGGCGCGGTTGGTGTCCTCGACGGCTGCCGGGGTCGGCCCTGCGCCGGCGGGGCCTGTCGCACCCGCCGGCGGCTTGCGCGCCATGTCCCATGGTAGGCGTGCGGAAAGCGTAGTTTGGCCGGGAACTCCCTCGGCAGGGTTGTCACCCTGCTGTCATCGCCGTCGGTGCCGGGGAAAACGTGTGGGTGTCGACGTGTGCTGCGGCTTCGCCCCGGCCGAAGCGACCATGACCCCGGGTCCATGAGCGGGCCGCGCGTCGGTGACCGGGCGACCGGGTCGGCCGGCCCGCGCTGGTAATTGAGTTCGATGCCTCTCCCACAGGTCTGCGCGGTGCGCGGTCCGCACGTCGCAGCGGCTGTCGGCGCCCGCTCCGGCGCAGACTGGAATCATGCAGACACTCCCCACCCGGCGCCGCGGCACCGTGCCGGCACAGGGGTGACCGGCTCCGACGGCCCCGCGCCGCTGCTCACCTTCGGCCACGGAACCGCCACCCGGGACCGGATCGCCACCCTGCTCGGCGGAGCGGGGGTACGGGCCCTGGTCGACGTCCGCGCCGTTCCCGGAAGCCGTCGCCACCCTGACTCCGGCCGCGACGCGCTCGCGCGGTGGTTGCCCCAGGAGGGAATCGCGTACCGGTGGGAGCCGCGGCTCGGCGGCTTCCGCAAGGCCGCGGCGGATTCCCCCGACACCTTCTGGAACAACGCCTCCTTCCGCGGATACGCCGGATACACCAGGGACCCGCAGTTCGTGGCGGCGATGGACGAGCTGCTGGAGACGGTCCCGACCGTACGCACCGCCGTCATGTGCTCCGAGACACTGTGGTGGCGCTGCCACCGGCGGCTCATCGCGGACTTCGCGGTGCTCGCCCGCTCGACCCCGGTGCTGCACCTGGCCCACGACGGCCGGCTCGCCCCGCACCGGCCGACCGCCGGCGCCCGACTGCGCGACGACGGCCTGCTGGTGTACGACCGGGCGGACGACAGAGGCTGAGCGGACCGGGATCCGATCCCGGCCGGGACGGAGGTGAGGCGGCCGGTCGTGCCGACGGCCGAACACTCATGTTGGTCCGCTCGCCCCGCACGCCGAGCCGTCGGCCGAGGCCCCTACGCCGTCGGAGCGTTCCGCCAGGCGCTGTCCGATCCGCAGGACGCTCACGTAACGGCGTGACACCCGGTCGCCCATCCGGTCGCGGATGCGCTCGGCGATGGCGTCGAGCAGGGGCTCACGGACTTCGGCGCCGAGCACCCGGTACAGCGACGTCGAGCGAAGGAGGTCGGCGAAGCCGTCGCCGTCGAGCCACTGGACGGTCGGGTAGCAGCGCACGATCGCCGGGCCGAACAGGCCGCCGGGCTCGCCGACCGGTGCCCCCTCCCCGGCTCCCCAGCCCTCAGTGGTCGCACCTACGTCGCTCTCGAGCGGCGGATGACCCCAGCCGGGGTTTCCGGGGGAGAACCGCTCGTGGAGATCGGCGGTCTCGGCGTACACCTCCGGCTCGCCCGGCCGGCGGACAACAACGTTGCTCAGCAAGGCGATCCACCCACCTGGATGGAGCACGTCGTGCGCGCGCCGCCAGCCGGCCGAGGGATCGATCCAGTGCCAGGCCGACGCGGCCACCAGGGCATCGAAACGGGCGCCGCGGTCGTCCCACCCCTCGAACGCCGATGTCTCCACGCCCACGGTGCCGAAGGCGGCCAGTCGCCGCCGAGCGAGTGCGGCCATCGCGGCGCCCGGCTCGACGGCGGTCACGGCGCATCCGAGCGCGGCCAGCGAACGCGTCGCCTGGCCGGTCCCGCAGCCCACCTCGAGTACCGAGGATCGTTCGTCCAGGCCGGCGATGGCGAACAGATCCGCGAACAACGCGTCCGGGTAGCCCGGCCGGACGCGGTCGTAGAGCTCCGGCACCTCGTTGAACAGCCGTCCGAGGTCACGTCGACCCGTGCGTGCCATCGCACCGTCCCCCGAGAGTGTGGCCGACGGGCTGATCCTGGGGAGGCCCGCTGTTCCGAGCGGGGACTGCCCGAGGGCGCCGCGCCATGTCATTCTGCCCGCTCCTCCGGGGTCGGGGAACCCGACCGAACCGACCCCGAACCGACTCCGAGCCCTGCCGCCCGAACCACGCGGAGACACCATGACGCCCCCTCGCTGCTCCCGCCGCAGACCGGGTCACGGCTCCTGCCCGACGCCACCGCGGAGATGGTGGCCGCGTGCCCGCGCCCGACGGGATGCCACCGCGGCAACGGCGGTGTGTCAGGCGGCCGGTGCCAGATAGGGGAAGAACGGGGTGGCCGGCGCGTCGACGGCCTCCTTGCCCAGGCCGACGCCCAGCGCGCTGTCGGTGGTGAGGGAGAACATGACCTCGCCGGCGTTGTCGGTCAGCGCCCGGCCGTTGAACTTCGCGAAGCCGAAGACCGCGGGAGTACCGATCGTGTAGGGCAGGATGTCCGGAAGGATGCGGTCGGCGACCTGCTCACCGTACGTGTGCGGATCGGACGTGGTGCCCCGGGCGCCGACCACCGCGGCGACCCGGTCGGCGATCTCCTGGCGGAAGGTGTCGGCGTCGTCGGCGGGTTCGCTCTGATTCAGCCGTTCGGCGAATTCGTTGTCGAACTGGGCGAAGATCGGCGAGACCATCGGGAGCCCGAACCTGTTGATGCGGTGCCACCCGCCGGCATCGGTGGCGAGCGCGGTGACGCCCCATACGCCGATGTCCTTGCCGCGGGTGAAGGGCAGCAGACCGCCGTCCGGTATCTCCAGCACGATCGACTGCACTTTCTGTCCCGAGAAAAGGCTGGTCACGGGCGACGGATCCGGTTCCGGCAGCTCGACGTCCGTGCCGTGTTCGAACGCCTGGCCCACGGCCTCCACCACGCCCGGGTTCATCCAGAACGGGTCGCCGGCGCGGCCGGTCCACACCCGCAGGCCGCCGCCGCTGCTGAGGGTCGTCCCTGTCCTGCCGGTGAGCAGGACGGTGCCGTCCGCCGTGTCGTCGGCCGCCTCCGCGCCCACGAGCCGGCGCAGTTCGACCGGTTGCGACCCGTCCGTGTCCGGCGCTCCGAAACCGAGGCGGTAGGTCAGGTTCTCGACGGCGTCGCCCGTGCCGTCGATCTTGAATTCGTACCGGGCTTCGGGGTGGAACCCCTTGGGCGCGTCCGGGCCCGCGGAGTCGGAGCACACGTTCATCACCAGGACCGTGCCGCGGTCGCCCCGGAACACGTACATGTCGGAGATGTTCAGCCGGGCGTCAGCCCGTGCCGCGGAGGAATCGAGATGATGGGACATGGCAACGACTCCAAAACATTCGCGGCGGCATGGCACGAGGTGCCGAGGTGTCCTGGCACCGAAGCGCGGCGCCGCACTGCCGACGGGTGGCATTACCCACACCCCAGAATAATCGGGCCGGCCCGCGCCTGCGCGGCGAGACGCCCGCACGGGCTGGTCAGGGCGGATGTGCCGACGCGGGGAATCAAACGCGGGCCGCCGGACGCTTGAGGGTGATGTGAAGAAGATTGGATTCCTTTCCTTCGGCCACTGGTCGCCGAACGCGCACTCCAAGACCCGCTCGGCCGCCGATTTCCTGCACCAGTCCATCGACCTGGCGGTCGCCGCCGAGCAGCTCGGGGTGGACGGCGCGTACTTCCGCGTGCACCATTTCGCGCAGCAGGCGGGCAGCCCGTTCCCGCTGCTCGCGGCCATCGGTGCACGGACCTCGACGATCGAGATCGGCACCGGGGTCATCGACATGCGCTACGAGAACCCGCTGTACATGGCCGAGGACGCCGGCGCCGCCGACCTGATCTCCGGCGGCCGGCTGCAGCTCGGTGTCAGCCGCGGGTCACCGGAACAGGTGATCGACGGATGGCGCCACTTCGGTTACACCCCGGCGGAGGGCGAGACCGCCGCGGACATGGCCCGCCGGCACACCGAGGCATTTGTCAAGGTGCTGGAGGGCGAGGGTTTCGCGGCGCCGAACCCGCGGCCGATGTTCCCCAACCCGCCGGGACTGCTGCGCGTCGAGCCCTACTCCGAGGGCCTGCGTGACCGGATCTGGTGGGGTTCCGGCTCCAACGCGACCGCCGTCTGGGCCGGGCAGCTGGGGATGAACCTGCAGAGTTCCACCTTGAAGGACGACGAGACGGGCGAACCGCTGCACGTCCAGCAGCGCAAGCAGATCGAGGCGTACCGCGAGGCGTACAAGGCGGCAGGTCATCCGCGCGAGCCGCGGGTCTCGGTCAGCCGCAGCATCTTCGCGCTGACCAACGAGCTGGACCGGGCCTACTTCGGCCAGGACCGCAACTCGCGGGACCAGGTCGGCATGATCGACGAGAACACCCGGGCCATCTTCGGCCGCTCGTACGCCGCCGAGCCGGACGTCCTGGTCAAGCAGCTCAAGGACGACGAGGCCATCCAGGCCGCGGACACCCTGCTGCTGACCATCCCGAACCAGCTCGGGGTGGAGTACAACGCCCATCTGCTGGAGAGCATCCTCACCCACGTGGCACCGGAGCTCGGCTGGCGCTGATCCCGGGTCGGCGCGTCGTCTGACGGCGCCGACTGCCGGCGTCGTCAGGTCCCGACTATCGCGCCGGCAGGATCTGTTCGGCCCAGACGGTCTTCCCGTCTGTCGTGTAGCGGGTGCCCCAGTGGTCGGCGACCTGGGCGACGATGAACAGTCCTCGCCCGTTCTCGTCGGCTGCCCGGGCATGGCGCACGCGCGGCCCGGTGCTGTTGCCGTCGTTCACCTCGCAGGTGAGCATCTGGTCCCGGATGATGCGCAGTTGCAGGGGAGCATGGCCGTGCCGCACGGCGTTCGTCACCAGTTCACTGACGATGAGTTCGGTCGCGTCCACGGTTTCGGCGGGTTGGTGCCAGTCGGTGAGCTGGCGGCGGACGAGGGCGCGGGCGGTGGCGGCGGCCTCGGGGGAGTCGTCGAGCGGCCAGCTCGCGCTGGCGGAAGCCGGGAAGGAGTGGGTGCGGGCGAGGAGGAGGAGCGAGTCTCCCTGGCCGGTGCCGCCGCGCAGACGGTAGAGGGCGTCGTCGCAGAGGCTCTGCAGGGGACGGTCGGTCGTGGCCAGAATCCGCCGGAGCGTGTCCATCGCCGATGGTGTGGCCTGCAGCAGCGCGGGAGTGTAGAAACCCAGGATGCTTCCGTCGGTGAGGTCGAGGCTCGTGACGCAGAAGGGCGGTCCGTCCACCGTACCGAGGGCCGCTCTTCCCGGCAGGTCGGGGACCGCGGTGGTGCCGTCGGGCCGAGCGAGCACGGGTGGGGGGTGGCCCGCCCGGGCGAGTGTGCAGGTACAGCTGAAGGGGTCGTAGATCGCGTACACACAGCTGGCGGTGAGGGGGTCCCGGCGAAGGGGGTCGCTCGGCGGGAGTGTGGCGCGCTCGGCGGCCAGCCGGTTGGCGGTGTCGTTGACCCGCGCGAGCAGCTCGTCGGGCTCCAGGTCGAGCGTGGCCAGCGAGTGGATGACCGTCCGCAGCTGGCCCATCGTGGCGGCGGTGTTGATGCCCTGCCCGGCCACCTCACCCACGACCAGGGCGGTGCGGCCCCCGGACAACCCGAAGGCGTCGTACCAGCCCCCGCCACCGCGCTCACCGAAAACCTGCACATGGGCGGTTTCGACGGCGGTCTGCGACGCGGGGCGCTGCGGCAGCAGATGGCGGTGGACGGTCGAGGCGACGGTGTGCTCGCGGGTGAAACGGCGGGCGTTGTCGATGGACAGCGCGCCGTGGGAGGCCACCACGAGGGAGAGGCCGACATCGTCCTCGTCGAAGGGGGCGGCCGTTCTGGTCCGGTACAGGCTCAGCAGACCGAGCACCACGCCGCGCAGGCTCAGCGGTGCCACGATCAGGGAATGAGCGCCCGCCGCGCGGATCGCCTCGGCCCGGGCCGGGTCCGCGTCCAGCCAGGGAGTCTCGGAGTTCAAGGCGACCAGGCGCGGCCGCAGGTCGGTCAGGGACTGCGAGTACGGGGTCGGCGCCGGCAGACCGCGGACATCGCCCACCGGGTGGGCCTGCAGCTCGTACTCCCTGCCGCTGGAGCGGATCGCCGCGCGGCGCAACGGCACATTCCGGGACGCGGGGCCGAGCGGAGGGTCCTCGCCGCGCACGACCGAGTCCACCACTTCGACGATCGCGACATCGGCGAAGGCCGGTACCAGGGACTGCGCGAGATCCTCGCAGGTGGCCACCACGTCGAGGGTCCGTCCGACCTGGTCCCGGACGGCTTCCAGGATCCGGGTGCGGACGTGCGCCGCCTCGATGCCGGTGACATCGCGTACCACCACCGCCATCCCCAGTGGGGTCCCCGCCGGGCCCTCCAGCGGGAAGGCCGACACCGCCAGCACGCACTCCCGTCCCGGTTCGGCCCTCGAATGCGCCGGCTCCGGACGCTCCGGAGCCGGCACACCGCTGTCCAGCACCTCCCGGAGCATCGCCTCCACCCGGGACGGGCTGAAGAGGTCGTACACCTCGGTGATGCGGTGGCCGAGCATCCGCTCGGCGGACGCGGCGCACATGGTCTGCGCGGCCGGGTTCATCTGGATGATCCGCAGGTCGGTGTCCACGACATGCAAGCCGGCCGGGGCCCGGGCGAACATGGACTCCAGGACCGCCGTCCCGCTCTCGGCCGCGCGGTCCTCGCCGCCCGTCCCCAGCCGGACGGCCCACAGCACCGACGCATCGGGACGCACCACCGGTCGGA
Organism: Streptomyces sp. DvalAA-14; assembly: GCF_900091855.1. Taxonomy (GTDB): domain Bacteria; phylum Actinomycetota; class Actinomycetes; order Streptomycetales; family Streptomycetaceae; genus Actinacidiphila. The sequence continues at coordinate 18,933 of NZ_FMCH01000356.1, read as the reverse complement.
CCCGCAGGCCGGCGGCGACCGCCCGACCGTCCCGGTGCCGCAGCGCCGGTGTGTCGCGGCCGGAATCCGGGCAGCTGTCGGTGACGAGGTCGGCCGCCGGCCGGCCCACCACGTCGTCCGCGGTCCGCCCCAGCAGCTCTTCGGCCGGTCGGCTCCATTCGACGACCGTGCCCGTGCTGTCCACGACCATCAGCGGATCATCGGCTGCCACGGCGACCACCTCCGCTCCCAGCGTGCCTCAGCGCTCCCGTTGCCGCCGGTCGGGCGGGCGCCGCGCCTCCCGCCGGGCCCTGGCGCTCCCGGCCCGCCGCCGGCGGACGGCCCGCTGAACCCGGTCCGCGGATCCTCCCCGGTCCCGCGGGCTGGTTACGGTGGCACGGTGAACGCTCTGAAGCTGCCCGACATGGTCGGGACACTGCTGGACGGTCCTCGCCCGCTGCCGATCGTGCAGGCCGGTGATCCGGTGCTGCGCCGGCCGGCCGCGCCCTACGACGGCCAACTCGACGACGGGTTGCTGGCGCGCCTGGTCGAGGCGATGAAGGCGACGATGCATGCCGCACCGGGCGTCGGGCTGGCCGCTCCCCAGATCGGTGTCCCCTTGCGCATCGCGGTGCTGGAGGACCCCGGGGGCCCCGGCGGCGAGATCAGCGATGTCCGCGAGCGGGTGCCGCTGCCCTTCAGGGTGCTGGTCAACCCGGCCTATGACGCGGTCGGCAGCCGGCGGGCGGCGTTCTACGAGGGATGCCTGAGTGTCTCCGGCTGGCAGGCGGTGGTGTCGCGTCCGGCGGCCGTGCGCTTGCGCGGCACGGACGAGCGGGGCCGGCCGCTGGACGAGGAGGTCACCGGCTGGCCGGCCCGGATCGTCCAGCACGAGACGGATCACCTCAACGGGACGCTCTACCTCGACCGGGCCGAGATCCGTTCGCTGGCCTCCCAGGAGAGCGTGCTGGAGCGCTGGTCCCAGCCCCGCGCGGACCTGGCCGCGCAGGAGCTGGGCTTCTCCCTGCCGGACTGATCACGCGCCGCCGGCCGGACCTCGCGCGGAGCCGGCCGGACCTCGCGCGGAGCCGGACGGGGCCGGGCGAGCACGCGGACGGGGCCGGGCGAGTACACGGACGGGCCGGGCGAGCCCGCGGCCCGGGGGGCTGCCCGGCCTCGGCCGGACAGCCCCTCGGCACGACCCTCGTCGCCCTTCCGGGCCCCGGACCCGGCTCAGGCAGGTGTCACCGTCAGGGAGGCCACCCGGGCGTCGGAGGTGTGCTGGGCGGAGACGGTGAGGGCGACGTAGCGGGCCGTGGCGGTGGTGGTCAGCGAAACGTCACGGCCGCGGCCGCGCAGGATGCCCGCGTCCTGGTAGGTGAGGCCGTCGGCGCTGAGCGCGATCGAGGCCTCGGGCACCCTGCCGCCGGTCCACGCGGCGCGGATCTCGCGCAGCGCGGTGGGCGCGCCCAGGTCCACCACCATCCGGCCGCCGGGCCCCGGCCGCCACGAGGTGGCGGGGTTCCCGTCGACCGCGGCGGCGGGGTCGCTCATCCCCGGCGGCAGCGGCGCGGACGGGAAGGTGTCCTGCCCGATCGCCGCGTCGGGGAGCGGGTAGGGCGTGGCGTGCGGCACCGTGACCTCGCTCGTGCGGCCCGGCCGTATCTCGGCGGTCACCTGCCGTCCGTCCGGCGTGCCGAGGATCAGCCGGGTGCGCGGGCCGTCGAGCCGGACGGTCGCCGCGTCGACGACCTCGGCGCGGACCCCGGTGGGGACACCGCCGCGCGCCGCCGCCCGCAGGGTGAACCGGGCGGCGGCCACCTGGGCGCAGGCGGCACCGAGCACCGCGGTGTACTCGGTGCCGCCCGCGGTCACCACCTGGGCGCCGGCGAAGAGGGTGAGGCGGGAGCGGTCCTGCGCAACGGCCACGGCGGTGGTGACGGCGCTGCCGGAGAGGTTGAACAGGCTCAGGTGGCCGCCCGCCGTACTGGCCACGACGGCCGGGTGCGCCGTGCTCGGCGCGGGCTGCCGCGCGGCGGCGGCGAGGGCCTTCGGGTCGCCGGAGGGCAGTCCTTCGACGAGCAGCGGCTCGGCGGGGCCGTCGGACAGGACCACCAGGTCGCCGTAGACCGCCAGGGGGTTCGCGGCGCCGCGTACGACCAGGCCGGCCCGGCCGTCGACGCTCAGCCAGCCGCCGGTGCTGGTGAGGTCGGCCGCGGGGAAGCGGACGAGGTCGGTCCAGGTCAGGCCGTCGGCGGAGCCCTGGACGCGGTAGGCGCTGCCCGCGGCGGTCTCCCAGCGCAGGGTGACCCGGTCGAAGGAGCGGTCGGCGCCCAGGTCCACCGCGAGCCAGCTGTCGGGCTTGGTCCGCTGGGCGACGGCGACCGCCCACCGGGTGCCGGCGTTGCCGTCGACGGCCAGTTCGGGGCCCTTCCCGGTGTCGGCGGAGGAGGCGGTGGCGGTCCCGCCCTGGGCCTGATCGGCCGCGCCGTCGCCGTCGCGGACCTCGAGCGCGTAGAGCGAGTAGCCGTACGTCGGGTGGCCGGTGATGCCCTGCATCCGGACGTGGCGCCAGGTGGCGCGGGGGAAGGTGACGGTGTCGACCCGCGGGCCGGGGCCGACGCCGGCCTTGCCGCTGTCCTGCGAGGCGACCGAGGCGACTGCCTCGGCGGCGGTGTAGGTGCGGCTGCCGTCGAGTCCGGCGACGCCGGGCATCGTGAGGTTCTGCACCTGGAGGTGGCCCTCGCCGGGGGCGGTGCCGGTGGTGGCGTAGACCACGGCGCCCGAGGGCAGGGTGGTGAATCCGGCGTACCCGGTGTCCAGCGTGAGCAGGGTGGCGCTGGTGTCGAGGCCGTCGCGCGCGGCGCGTTGCAGGGTGGCGCGGCGGGCGAGCACCTTGCCGCCCACGGACGGCAGGAACATCGCGGTGGTGCCGCTCAGCGCGAACAGCCAGTCGTCGTGGGCGGGTTGCCAGGCGAACTTCACAAAGCCCGGCTTGGTGACCGCAGCCGCCCAGGCGTTGGGGGTCTGATGGGCGACCAGGCCCGGGCCGGTACCGAAGTCCCGTACGCCGGCCGCCTGGTGGAACATCTCGCGGTCCGACAGCGGCTGCACGATGCCACCGTGCGCGGCGCGCCACTCGTGCAGCAGATAGCTGATGGCGACCTCGGCCCGGGCCTCGGGCTCGTACTTCGCCTCACCGGAGAACTTCGCGAGCTGGTAGAGCGGGGGATACGCCTGGTAGGGCGCCAGCCGTGCGGCCAGGGCGGCCTCGGCCCACGCGGCCGCGCGGTCGCCGCCGACCTGCGCGAGGAAGGCCAGCGGGATGACATCGCGGCCGTAGAGGTGCTCGCGGTCGGCCACCATCGGCATCAGCGGTTCGCCGGCGTCGCTCATCACCATCCGGATGGTGCGCCAGAGCCGGTCGGCGTTCGGCTGGGCGGTGAGGACCTCCGGCAGCGGTCGGCCGGCGGTGATGAAGTGGACGGAGTTGCGGCCCGAGGTGCGCCACAACTCCTCCTGGTAGTGCGGGCCGAAGGAGTTGTGGTTCTCCACCAGGAAGGTGTCGTACAGGTTCTGCGCGGTGTTCGCGCTCACCGGGACGCCGTCCACCAGCGCCGGGTTGGCCCGGTCGGCGGCGGGCAGGCCCGTCTCGTTGCGGCTCCACACCCCGTACGAGGCCGACCAGTCGGCGTACCGCGGGTCGTCGGCGGCCCAGGCGAGGGCGGGGGCGAGGGACTGCGCGTAGACGCCCATCTCCTCCAGCTTGGTGTCGCCGACGAAGCCGCCCTTGAGGCCGTTGGTGGTCCAGCCGGCCGACAGCGGATCGGCGGCCGTGCCCAACGAGAGCGTGTACGCGGCCTGTTCACGCACGAGGGTGTCGACGGCCTGCTGGGTGGCCGCGTCCAACTGGTCCCACAGCAGCCGGGCGGCGAGGACGAAATACAGCTGGAAGGTGGTGTCGAAGAAGAGGGTCTTGCCCCATTCGGTGCCGCCGGTCAGCCGGTTGGAGGCGGCGAAGTGCTGGACGGTGGCCAGGGTGTGGGCGCGCAGCGTCTCCTGGTCGACACCGGCCTGCTCGGCGTCGTAGGTGCCGCGGGTCAGCAGCACGGCGTTGCCGAGCACGACCGCGAAGTTGAAGTCGGCCGCCGCGTAGTGGCCCGCGGCGGCGTCCCACTGGGCCTCGGCCCACTTGGTGTGGGTGAGGAGCGCCTGGTAGTAGGCCGCGGCCACGGTGTCGGGGTGCGACGGGCCGGTGGTGTGGTCGTGCCCCTGGCCGGGTCGGTGCCCGGCGGAGGCGGCCGCCGCCGTTCCCGCGCCGAACGACAGCGGCGCGGCGGTGCCGAGGGCGGTGAGTGCGGCCAGTTGGGCGAAGCGGCGTCTGCCGAGACCGGCGGAGTCGTGGGACACGGGAAACCCTCTCAATCCGACAACGTTGTCAGGCGCCAGCCATTGTTCTCGCCGATTCGTGTACGGGTCAAGCATCGGGAAGGGAGTTCCTGGTCAGGAGCGTTCCCGGACGGGTGCGGCCGCCCCGGTCCGGGGCGGCCGCACTCCGCCGGTGCGCACGGTGCGGTGGAAGGGCCGTCAGGCGGGCCGCGGGACCAGCGTGACGACGGGCACCCGGCGGCCGGACCGCTGCTCCATCTCCGCCATGTAGGGGGTGTGCGGCAGTTGCAGGTTCCAGAGCCTTTCGCGCTCCTCGTCCTCGGCCTCCACGGCCGTCACCTCGTAGGCGTGCGTGCCGACTTCGACGCGGGCGGCGGGGTCGGCCCGCAGATTGTGGTACCAGCCCGGGTGATTCTCCCTGCCGCCGTTGGCGGCGAACACCACCAGGCGGTCTCCGTCCCGGAGATACGTCACCGGCATGGTGCGCGGCTCGCCGCTGCGGGCGCCGGTGGTGGTGAGGAGCAGCAGCGGCACTCCCTCGTAGTCGCCTCCCACCACGCCGCCGGCCGACCGGAACTCGTCGATCACCAACTGGTTGCGCTGCATTCGTTCCGACACGGACCCAGTCCTCCCCAAGGTTTGCTCCCGCCCCGCGGTCCCGCTCGGCCGGTACGGCCGCGGGCCGGGCCGGCGCACGCGACGCCGCCCGGCACCTGACCGCGGTCCGACGCCGGAACGACCGCGGCGGCAGCGTTCGTGTGTCTTCCGACGCCCACACAGTGCCACGGCGTTCCACTGTTCCGGGTGGTTTTTTCCGCCCCGGACCACGCTCTTCGCGGCCGGCGCCGACCGGAGCCCCGGGGCCGGCCGACCGGCCCTGCGGAACGGCCGCCCACGTGCTTGTTTCTACGCCTTGTAGTAGATTCGTCCCGAGTCGCGCCGAGGGGCCCCACGACGCATCGGTGGACACGACGCCACGCGCAGGTCGAGGAGCTGGTGAGCATGCCCCAGGAGATCGGACCGGCCGGCCGCAGAGCACCCGGTGAGCTGGAGAGCGAGGTGCTGGGCGTCCTGTGGGCGGCCGGTGCCCCCGCGACCGCCGCGACCGTCCGCGACGGCCTGACCGGCGAACCCGCGTACACCACGGTGCTCACCATCTTGTCGCGGCTGTACGACAAGGGGCTGGTCGGCCGGGAGCGGGCCGGCCGCGGCTACCGCTACGCGCCGGTGCGCGACGAGGCCGGACACGTCGCGGCCGGCATGTGCGCCCTGCTGGACAAGGGCGCGGACCGGGGCGCCGTACTGGCCCGGTTCGTCGCCCAACTGCCCACGGCGGACGAGCGTCTGCTGGGGCAGTTGCTGCGCGACCACCTGGCGGATTGAGCCGGCCCCCACCGGTGCCCGGCCGCCGCGAAGGCAGCCGGGCACGGGCGCGTCCGGCGGGGTCAGTTCGTGAGGAGCCGGCCGTGCGCGTCGAGCCCGTGGTCCTGCCAGTACCGGTCCCACCGGTCGCCCACCCGCTGCGGGACCTGTCCCTTCGGATACCGGACCGTGCCGGCCGGCGGCTCCTTGCCGTTGGTGACGCACATGCTGCCGCCCTCGGGTCCGACCGCCTGGACGGGGTACTCGTCGGACATGCACTCGTGATCCCGCAGGTCGGTGTCGCACGCCGCGGCCATCCCCGCGGCGGCCGCGCCCAGCAGCGCGAGCGCCACCAGAGTCCGGCGCGCCCGGCGCCCTCCCGTCGGAGCGGCACCTGAGGTGCGGTTCCACCCGTTGTTCCCGGTCATCGGATCCCCCTGTTCGTCGGTGGGACCAGCCTGACCGAACGGCGGCCGTCTCTCATCGGTCCGCGTACTCAACCGCCCATGAGTACATCCCGGTCGGGCGCCCCCGTTCGACTGGGTACCGGCCCGGTCGAACGGTGCCCGGCGCGGCGGGCGCCGGGCCGACCGGCGGCGGTCACGGGGCCGGGGAGTCGCCCACCGGCTGGGTGGTGCGGAAGCGCAGGGTGCCGTCCTGTACTTCGACCAGCACCCGGCTGCCGGAGGTGAGCCGGCCGTCGAGCAGCAGGCGGGAGAGCTGGTTGTCCACCTCGCGCTGGATGGTGCGGCGCAGCGGGCGGGCGCCGTACTCCGGCTGGTGGCCGTGCTCGGCGAGCCAGTCGACCGCCTCGGGGGTGAACTCGATGGTCACGTCCTGCGCGTGCAGCCGCCGCCGCGTCTCCTCCAGCAGCAGATCGGTGACCTGGCGCAACTGATCCTTGGACAGCCGGCGGAAGATGACGATCTCGTCGATCCGGTTGAGGAATTCCGGCCGGAAGTGCTCCCGCAGCGGTCGCAGCACCTGTTCGCGGCGCCCTTCCTCGTCGGCGTCCGCGGTGCCCGACCCGAAGCCCAGTGTCGCGCCGCGCCCGGTGATCGCCTCGGAGCCGAGGTTGCTGGTCATCACGATGACCGTGTTGGTGAAGTTGACCGTGCGGCCCTGGGCGTCGGTCAGCCGCCCGTCGTCCAGGACCTGCAGCAGGATGTTGAAGACGTCGGGGTGCGCCTTCTCCACCTCGTCGAGCAGCAGCAGCGAGTACGGGTGGCGGCGGACCGCCTCGGTGAGCTGCCCGGCCTCGTCGTGGCCCACGTATCCGGGCGGAGCGCCGACCAGCCGGCTGACGGTGTGCCGCTCCTGGTACTCGCTCATGTCCAGCCGGACCATGCGCTCCTCGCTGCCGAACAGCGCCTCCGCCAGCGTCCGGGCCAGCTCGGTCTTGCCGACACCGGTGGGTCCCAGGAACAGGAAGCTGCCGATCGGCCGGTCGGGACTGGACAGCCCGGCCCGCGACCTGAGGACCGCCTCGGCGACCGCGGTGACCGCCTCGTCCTGGCCGACCACCCGCTCGTGCAGGTGCTCCTCCAGGCCCAGCAGCCGCTCCTTCTCCTCCTGGGTGAGGCTGGCCACCGGGATGCCGGTCTGCCGGGACACCACCTCGGCGATGTCCTCGACGGTGACCTCGGTGATCTGCCCGTCGCTCGGCCGGCGGTCCTGCCCGGACCCGATCTTCGCGCCCAACTCGCTGATGCGGTCCCGCAGTTCCGTGGCACGCTCGTACTGCTCGGCGGCCACCGCCTGGTCCTTGTCGCGGGTGAGCTGCTCGACCTCCTGCTCCAGCGCGCGCACGTCGGTGCCCTTGGTGCGCGCCCGCAGCCGCACCCGCGCTCCGGCCTGGTCCATCAGGTCGATCGCCTTGTCCGGCAGGAAGCGGTCGGTGAGATAGCGGTCGGACATCTCGACGGCGGCCAGCAGCGCCTCGTCGGTGTAGCGGACCTGATGATGGGCCTCGTAGCGGTCGCGCAGGCCGCGGAGGATCTCCACCGCATCCGACGTGGTCGGTTCGGGCACCAGCACGGGCTGGAATCGGCGGGCCAGCGCGGCGTCCTTCTCGATGCGGCGGAACTCCACCAGCGTGGTGGCGCCGACGATGTGCAGTTCGCCCCTGGCCAGCGCGGGCTTGAGGAGATTGCCCGCGTCCATCGATCCGCCCTCGGATCCGCCGCCGCCCGCGCCCACCACGGTGTGCAACTCGTCGATGAAGATCACCAACTGGTCGGAGTGGCTGCGGATCTCGTCGATGATCGCGTTCAGCCGCTCCTCGAAGTCACCGCGGTAGCGGGTGCCGGCCACCACGCCGGACAGGTCGAGTGCGACCACCCGGCGGTCCGCCAGGGTCTCCGGGACATCGCCGTCGGCTATCCGCTGGGCCAGGCCCTCGACGATGGCGGTCTTGCCGACGCCGGCGTCCCCGATGAGCACCGGGTTGTTCTTGCCCCGGCGGGACAGGACCTCGACCATCTGCTCGATCTCGTCCTCCCGGCCGATCACCGGGTCCACGCTTCCCTCGCGGGCCTGCGCGGTCAGGTCCCGTCCGAACCGGTCCAGCGTGGGCGTGGGGCTGGCGGACCGCTGCTCGGGCTGGCCCGGCCGGCTCTGGCCCTGGGGCGGGGTGCCCGGCTCGAAGCGCGCCGCGTTGAGCACCTGTCCGGCCGCCGCCTCGGGATTGGCGGCCATGGCCATCAAGATGTGCTCGGGACCGATGTACATGGCTCCGGCGGCCCGCGCCATCTCGTGCGCGTCCAGCAGGGCGCGCTTGACCGCGGGCGTCACCGCCACCGACTGGGATGTTGTCTGACCCCCGGATTCCCCCGCGTACCGGTCGATCTCGGCGGCCAGCCGATCAGGATCCGTGCCCGAACGCGCGATCAGGGTCCGGGTGGGCTCGACGACCAGTGCGGCGCGCAGCAGGTGCTGGGTGTTCAGGTCACTGCTGCCGTGCTCGGCGGCATACGACGCGGCGGACGCGACCAGCTGCCGGGCTGGACCGCTCATCAGCCGGCCGATGTCGATGTGCCGCTGCCCCCCGCCGAGGCGGGCGAAGAAGTCCCCCAACGGGTCCTGGCCGGATCCTTCGGGCCCTGCGAAGCCGTTGCTCATAGCCAACCATTCCGGCGCCCCGGTCGACCGGCGGCGCGCTGCTCCGGTAGACGTTCCCCTTCGCCTGCATGTGCCCGACTCATCCCGTTTCATTCCTCCGGGATGAGTCGGGGGTCGCCTGGCTGGTGGCCTCCCGGGCCGTGATGTCTTCGGCATTTGCCTAAAGCCTTTAGGCTGCTGCATTATCGGTGCAGGCAGGCAAGGAGACGGAAATGGCGGCACGTGCGGGGCTGACGACCGAGCGGCTGGTCCGAGCGGGGGCCGAACTGGCCGACGAGGTCGGGTTCGGGCAGGTGACCGTCTCGGCGGTGGCCAGACGCTTCGACGTCAAGGTCGCCAGCCTGTACTCGCACCTGGAGAACTCGCAGGACCTCAAGACCAGGATCGCCCTGCTGGCACTGGAGGAACTCGCCGACCGGGCCGCCGAAGCGCTGGCCGGGCGGGCCGGGAAGGACGCGCTGACCGCTTTCGCCGACGCCTACCGCGACTACGCCCGGGAGCACCCCGGGCGCTGGGCCGCCGCCCAGTTCCGGCTCGATCCGGCGGCGGCAGCGGCCAGCGCCGGCGGGCGGCACGCGCAGATGACGCGGGCGATCCTGCGCGGCTACGACCTGGCGGAGCCGGACCAGACCCACGCGGTCCGGATGCTGGGCAGCGTCTTCAACGGCTACGTCAACCTGGAGGCGGCCGGCGGCTTCAGTCACAGCGCCCCCGACTCGCAGGCGACCTGGACGCGGATGCTGGACGCGCTCGACGCGCTGCTGCGGAACTGGCCCGCGCCCTGAGCCGACCGCCGACCGCCGCCGCCCGGCGGCCCCCTTCCGCGCCACGGCCCGGCGCCACCCCGATCCGGGCCGTCCGAAGACTTCGAGCAACAGGTTGGGACGATGCACACCGACGAACACCGCTGGATCACCACCCCCGTCACCGCGGACCTCCTGCGCGGTGCCCTCGAACTCGAGCGCACCGAGCGCGGCGTGCTGCCGCACCGGCTACCGGCCCGGGCCCGCGCCCAGTGCGCCGATCCGCAGCTTGCCCTGGCCGAGTCGCAGCCCTCCGGCGTGCGGCTGGTCTTCCGCACCCGGGCCACCGCGGTGGAGCTGGACACCCGGCCCACCAAGCGGGTCTACCCCGGCGCCCCGCCCCGCCCCGACGGCGTGTACGACCTTCTCGTCGACGGCCGGCCGGCCGGGCAGGGGAGCGTGGCCGGCGGCGACACCCTGACCGTCGACATGGCCACCGGAACCACCGAGCTGACAGTCGGCCCGGTCGGCACCCTCCGCTTCACCGGACTGCCCGACGCCGACAAGGACGTCGAGATCTGGCTGCCGCACAACGAGACCACCGAACTCGTCGCCCTGCGTACCGACGCCCCCGTCCGACCGGCGCCGGAGCGCGGCCGCAAGGTGTGGCTGCACCACGGCAGTTCGATCAGCCACGGCTCCGACGCCGCCGGCCCGACCAGCACCTGGCCCGCCCGCGCGGCCCGCCTCGGCGGGGTGGAACTGATCAACCTGGGGCTGGGCGGCGGCGCGCTGCTCGACCCGTTCACCGCGCGCGTGCTGCGCGACACCCCCGCCGACCTGATCAGCCTCAAGATCGGCATCAATCTGGTCAACACCGATCTGATGCGGCTGCGGGCCTTCGGTCCGGCCGTGCACGGCTTCCTCGACACCATCCGCGAGGGGCATCCCACGACGCCGCTGCTGGTCGTCTCGCCCATCTTGTGCCCCATCCATGAGGACACCCCGGGCCCCGCAGCCTTCGATCCCGACGCGCTCGCCACCGGAGAGCTGGCCTTCCGGGCCATGGGCGACCCGGCGGAGCGCGCGAGCGGGAAACTGACCCTCACCGTCATCCGGGAGGAACTGGCCCGGATCGTCGGACAGCGCAGGGCCGAGGACACGAACCTGCACTACCTCGACGGCCGCGACCTCTACGGCGAGGCCGACTTCGCCGAACTGCCCCTGCCCGACCGGCTGCACCCGGACGCCGCCACCCACCACCGCATCGGCGAACGCTTCGCCGAGCTGGCCTTCGCCGCCGGCGGCCCCTTCGCCGGCCGCAGCACCTGACGCCGCCCGCCGGCTCCGGCTGAACGCCGCGGGGCGGGACCGCTGTTCGCGGTCCCGCCCCGCACACCGGCCTGCCGGGTGGCAGGCCGGGTCGGCCGGTGTCAGCGCAGGCCGAAGGCCCGGGTGATCGTCTGGGAGACGCTGCTGCCGGCGCTGTCCCGGGCCGCCACCCGCAGGCTGACGAAGCCGGCGGATCTCGGCGCGCGCAGGGCCGTCCGCCACTGGTCACCGTGCCGGCTCAGATCGGCGCGCTGCCAGGTCGCCCCGTCGTCGTAGGAGATGTCGACGGAGACCTTCCCGATGCCGGCCGTCACACCGGGCAGTTGGGCGGGCGTCACCGTCAGCCCGGCGTGCCGGTCCGCGCGGCCGGACCGGTCGGTGTCCACCCCGTAGTCGAGCTGGATCAGCGGCAGCGGCTCGGACGAGGCGCTGCCGGTCGCGGCGGAGGTGAAGTCCCACTCGGTCAGGGTGTGCGTCGAGTACGGGTCGGCCCAGGCGCCGCGGTCGTTGTCGACCACCAGCCGGTAGGGCTCCGGGTCGGCCGCGAGCCCGGCGACCTCCAGATATTCGGCGTTGCCCCAGTCGAGCTGCTGATCGCCCCGGTAGAGCGCCTCCATGTCCTGGACGTCGAAGTTGCCGCCGGCCTCCCCGACATGGCCGGCGCCGGAGTCGCCCCAGCCGGGCGCGGGAAGGTACAGCGTGTCCAGGTAGCGCACCGGCTGGTAGCCGATCGGACCCATCCGCGGCCGCTGGATCGGCCCGAACCAGCGGACGTCGGCGGTCGTGCGGGCCGCGTAGTGCAGGACGTCGGCCGCGTGCTGCCCGGTCTCGCCGACGATGAAGGCGTCGTCCGTCCAGTCGGTGCCGGCGGTGACCCAGTCGGTCCGCTCGCCCTGGGCGGGCGCGGTGAGCTGATTGCCGACCGCCCAGCCCCGCCACACGTCGGCGCGGTACTCCATCGCCTTGCCCGGCCGGTAGTTGCGGAACGACACGTCCACCCGGGCGAGGTCGCCCGGCGTCTCCCGCCAGGTCGGGTCGGCCGGCACCGCGCCGGACCAGTGGTGCACCACGTCGTAGAGGTAGTCGGTGGTGGGATGCGAGGTGACCCGCAACGCGTCGTCGCCCCGCTGGATCGCGGCGATCAGCGCGCCGCCCTGGTCGGCGTCGAGCGTCGCCACCGTGAGCGGCGCCGGGCTGTCCGGACTCCACGGACTCTCGTCCCAGGGTTCCAGCCGGCCGGTGCCGTCGTGCACCACGACGAGCAGCCGGGCGCCCGCCGCCGCCGCGGTCGCCGCCTGCTCCTGGATGTCGGCGGTGTCGCCGAGCCGGACCACCACGGCCTGGCCGCGCACCTCGTGCCGGGCAGCCGCGGCCGGCCCGTCCCCGGCGTAGACAGCCGTCAGTGTGCGGGTGCCGGCCGGCAGCGGGGTGGCCCCGCGCTTGACCAGCGGGTCGCGGTAGGCCCGCGTTGCCGTGCCGAGGTCGAGCGCGGGCTGTTCGAGCCGGAACCGGGCGCCGAACTCGAATTCGCCGTCGGTGACCTTCCGGCCGGTCGGCAGCGCCCAGATGCTGTCGTAGGAGGAGTTGGGCAGCATGGACGTCTCGACGTCGGTGTCCGTGAACGTCCGGCGCACGTCCAGCCGCGGCGCGTCCGCGGTGGTCTGCCCGGGCACCCGGGCCAGGATCTGACGGGTCTTCCGGCCGTCGAGGGTGACACTCCGGTCCCGGTCCAGCGTGACGTCGTTGAAGCTGAGCAGGGCCATGCCCAGCGAGTGCGGCCCGTGGGCGCCCTGGACGTCGGAGATCAGCCATCCGCTGTAGCTGCCGACGGGCAGCCGAGCCGTGGCGGTGCCGGAGCCGTCGAGGTCCAGCGTCGTCCACAGGTGCTCCGCGGTGAGGACGAGCTGGCCGGACAGTGGCCGGCCCGAGCGGTCCTTGGCGACGACGGTCAGATTCTGCCGCCGGCCCTCCCGCTCGCCGCCGATCAGGGTCCGGGCGCGGACCGTTCCGGTGCTGTCCGTCCCGGTGATCATGCCGCTGACCGGCTGGTCGGCCGGCAGCCGGTCCAGCGCCGCGGTCAGGGACACCGAGGCGGTGCCGTGCGCGGGGACCGTGACGTGGTCGTCGGAGAGCGAGAACAACCCCGCCGGGACACCGGAGCCGATCGCCAGGTCGAGGCCGACCGGGGCGTCGCCGGCATTGGTGTAGGTCACCTTGCGGACGTCGGTCTCGCCCGGCGTGGGAGGCCAGGCGTGGAAACCGGAGTACACACTGGTGGTCGCGAACACCGTGGTGTGCACCGCGGCCAAGGCGTCGACCCGGCCACCGCCCGCTTGGTACGGGGTGTACTCAGGGGTGGCCCGAGCGCTGCTGACCAGCGCCTCCTTCAACTGCGGGCCGGTCCAGTCGGGGTGGGCGGCGGCCAGCAGCGCCGCGGCGCCCGCGACGTGCGGTGTCGCCATCGAGGTGCCGCTCATGGTGGTGTAGTAGCCGGCGCCCCGGGTGTAGTGGGAGCGCGCGGCGACGATGTCGACACCGGGGGCGGTGATCTCGGGCTTCAGTCCGCCGTCGCCGTCGCGCGGGCCCTGGCTGGAGAAGTCGGCGAGGTGGTCCGAGGAGTCGACCGCGCCGACCGTCAGCGCGGCGTCCGCCGCTCCGGGGCTGCTGATCGCGTGCGGGCCGCCGTTGCCCGCCGCCACGACGAACAGCGCCCCGGTGCCGCGGCTGAGCCTGTCGACCGCCTGGCTCATCGGGTCGTCGGCGTCGCCGGCCCCGCCCAGGCTCATGCTGATGATCCGGGCCCGCTCGTCCTGGGCGGCCCATTCCATGCCCGCGATGATCCAGGACTCCTGCCCGGTGCCGTCGCTGTCGAGCACCTTGCCGATCTCCAGCCGGGCGCCGGGCGCGACGCCTCGCTCCTTGCCGTCGGAGGCGCTGCCGGTTCCGGCGATCGTCGAGGCGACATGGGATCCGTGACCGTTGTAGTCGTCGATCTCCGGTTCGTCGGGGACGAAGCTGCTGCTGTCGTCGACCTGTCCGGCGAGGTCGGGGTGTTCGGTGTCCACTCCGGTGTCCAGGACCGCGACCTTCACCCCCTTGGCGGTGTTGCCCTCGGCCCACACCTCCGGCGCGCCGATCTGTGCGGTCGACTCGCTCAGATCCGCCGTCACCCGGCCGTCGAGCCAGATCCTGGCGACGCCGCCGGCGAAGACCGGGTGGGCCGACCGGGCGGCCGTCGCGTCGGCGCCCCCGGTGAGGGCGGACCAGAACGCCGGGGCCTGCTCCCGGTTCTCCGCGAGGGCCGCGCCCTGGATGCTGTCCAGCGGCCGGACCACGGTCGAGCCGGCCGGCACCGCCCGGGTGCGGGACCGCGCGGCGGCAGCGGTGTAGCTGACGATGAGCGGCAGCCGGGGAGCGCGCGCGTCGTCGTAGCCGTCGCTGATCAGCCGCGTCACGTTGAACAGCTGCTTGTCCAGGGTCCCCGCGCCGATGTACGGCAGGACGGCGTCGGGGTAGACGTAGGTCGAGCCGTCGAGGACGGCGCGGTGGAAGCCGGCGGTGGCGCCGTTCGGGCTGACGAAGGAGCTGACGGGGGTGCCGTCGGCGGCGGTGCCGATCGTGACCTTGTCGCCGGTGATCAGCGTGACGGTGTGCGTGCCGTCGCCGGGGGACCGGTGGACGGCGCCGGCCCCGTCGACCGGGCCGGTCGTGGCCGCCGTGGCGGCGGTGGCCGCGGTGGGGTCGGTGGCCGCGGTGGAGACCACCGCGGTCGCCGGCAGGAGGCCGATCGCCAGGGCGGCGACCGCGGCGAGCGCGATCGGCCCCGGGCGGGGAATGGGAACGTGAGCCAAGGAGACTCCCCCTGTACTCGAAGGGTTGAGAGACCATCCGGATGATGGGGGTCGCTCGCGGAGCCCTTCAATGGGCCTTCGCTGGCGTCGTTGTGCCACGACGCCGATGTGCCAGGGCCCGGACAGCCCGCAGGCGGACGGATCGGCCGGAATCCTCACTCCGGGGCTGCCGCGGCCGTCCGCCGGCCGGGCGGACGGCCACCGGTCGGGCAGGGCGGCTGGGGTCGCGTCCGGTCCGGCGCAGGGGGCTGTCGCGCCCGGTCGCGAGTCGTAGCCGGGGCGGGGCCGGCAGATGGCCGCGCAGGCCGTTGGCCGGGCCCGCGACCCGGTGACGGGTGGCGAGCCGGCGCGCGTGGCGGTGGGGGTGCCGGTCGAGCCGGTCGTTCACCCTCTTCGAGGGGGTCCGGACCGACGCGGTCCCGATACCGTCCGGCGCCGGACGCGCGACCTGATGGGCCGGACTCGCCGCGCGCACCGGGTTCCAGGCGGGCCTGCGGACGGCCGGCTCCGACGCCTGGAACCGGGCGCGTTCGTCAGGAGCGCGGGCCGCCGCCGCCGGGACGGGAGGCGCCGGGCCGGGTGTTCAGCGACCACAGGTGCGTGCACCGCGGGCACTGGAGGTGCAGCACCGGCCCGCTGTTGGAGATCAGATAGCGCCAGTGCTCCTGGCAGTTGCGGTGGCTCGCACAGGTCGCGCAATGCCGGGCGTCGTCGCAGACCGGGCAGGCGACCCAGGCGCGGCGGGAGGGGTCCGCCTGCGGATCAATGGGTACCCGCACGGCCCGGTCCCTCCCCTGGCAGCACACCGGCGGCCACCAGCATGTCGTAGGTGCGCTGCTGCTCGGCATCCAGCCCCGAGTACAGAAGGCCGTACGCCTCGGCCTCGCCCCGCAGGGCGGCGACCGGATCCCAGTCGGGGCCGAGCGCGGCCACGACCTCGGCCCTTCGCCGGGTTTCGTCGAGGGTCAGGTCGAACGTGAAGGGGACGTGGTCGGCATTGTCCTGGTTCATGGTGAGGCTTCCGATGTACGGGCGGATCTCCACCATCTGTATCAGGCGCCCGCGACGGCAGGGAAGGGTGACCTAAGTCGCCCGCCGGGCAGCCCGGGGGGAGGCGCCACCGGACCCATCGGCGGTGCCGGCCGAATCGGCGGGACCCGGAGGGGTGTTGCCGTGCCGGGGCCGTGCGGGACGGGCGCCGTCCTCGGCGCCAGCTGTGACACACCTCACGGCTGCGCCGGGCCGGCAGGTCAGCGGCGGACAGCGACCGCCCCGTAGCACGACGCCTCGGGATCGGTGGTCGGCTCGTCGCCGTCGCCGCCCTGGCCGGGGCGCCAGCGGGGGGTGGCGACGATGCCGGGATCGAGCAGCTCCCAGCCGCTGAAGAACCGGGCGAACTCCGCGCGGTCACGGGCCCGGGTGGGGGTGCCGGCCGCGGTGTAGACCTGGGCGAGCCGCTCGGTCTCCTCGGGGGCGAACGCGGGGGTGAGATGGCTGATGGCCAAGGCGCTCCCGCGCGGCAGTTGGGCCTTGAACACCTCGGTGATCTGGTGGGCCCGCTCCGGCACGAAGTGCAGCAGGGCGTTCATGCTCAGGGCGATCGGCTCGGTGAAGTCCAGGATGTCGCGGGCGGCATCGAGCAGCGCCTCGGGCTCGTTCACGTCGGCCTGCACATACGCGGTGAAGCCCTCGGGCGTGCCCTGGAGCAGCGCTTCGGCGTGGATGAGCACGATCGGGTCGTTGTCCGCGTACATCACCCGCGCGCGGGGGACGACCCGCTGGGCGATCTCGTGGAGATTGGGAGAGGTGGGTATCCCTGTGCCGATGTCGAGGAACTGCTCGATGCCGGACTCGGCGAGGTGGCGGATCGAGCGCCGCATGAAGCCGCGGTTGGCGCGGGCCGCGGTGCGCGCGTACGGAAAGACCGCCAGCGCCCGGCCCGCGGCCTCCCGGTCGGGCGGGAAATTGGTGGTCCCGCCCAGGAAGTAGTCGTACATCCGGGCCGAGTGCGGCACGTGGATGTTGAGGCTGACCTCGGTGTCGATCCCGGTGCCGATCCCTGTGTCGATCCCTGCGCCGGGCTCCGTGTCGGGCTCCTTTTCGGCGTCCGTCCGTGCGTCCGTCCGTGCGTCCGTCCCGGCGTCCGTGCCGGCGTCCGTGACGTGCGCGCCGGCGCCGGCGGTCTCTTCGGCCATCTGCTCCCCCTGGGTCAAAGGCTCCGCGATCCCACGGCCGCGCGACGGGCCGTACCGCGCCGGTACGGACCTGGCGGGCCCCGGCGCGGCCTCAGCGAATATGCCCACATCCCCAGCCGGGCAACCCGCGCGGGCGCACGCCCGGACGGGGATCATGATGCCGCGCCACCGGCAACCCGCCGTCCGGCAGCCGATTTTTTCGCATCATACAAGTCGCCTGATCATGCATAACCTCTGGTGACGCTCGCCACGCCCGGCCGGTCCGGTGCACAAGAGCCCCCGCGATGCGCTCCAATGTACGTATGAGGGACGCCAGTTCCCCCATCCGGCTGCTGCTCCGACCCGCCCGGGATCCCCGGTGGGGCCGGGCGGCCCACGCCGGGCGCCGCCCCGCAGCGGGCGCCGCCGGGAAGGAATGGGACGTGCACGAGAGCGAGTGGGCGGTGCGTGCGAACAGCCTCCGCCTGACGTTCGATGCGTTCTGCAAGACGCACGAGCGTGCCTGGATCGGGATCGCCCGGGCCCGGCTGCGGGACGAGGCCACGGCGCTCGACGCGGTCGAACGGATGAAGCACCGCCTGTGGCAGCACTGGGGGCGGCTGCTGCGCGAGAAGATCCCGGCCTTCCACGCGTGGGCGCTGGTCAAGGAGGAGATCGGTGCCTCACTCGCGGAACGGACGGTGGCCGGCGGGCAACTGCCGCCGCAAGGGCCGGTGCCCGACTGGGTGGTGCTCATGCGCCGGGCGGCCGAGCGCGCCCAGCACCTCGCCGAGGCCCCCGGCAGCCACGAGGAGTTGTACGCGGCCGTCGGCGGCCTGTCGGAACGACGGCACGACGTCCTGGTCCTGCGCTACCTGCTCGGCCTGCCGGACAGCGTCATCGCCGAATACCTGGACACCACCGAGGCGAATGTGCGATCGACCGCGAGGCAGGCCCTCGACCGGCTCTCCCTGGCACTGCGCGGCCGGCGAGGAGGACAGTGAACACCGACGAGGACCGGCTCCAGTACATGATCACCGGACGTGTGCCCGAACAGCTTTCCGCCGCCGAGGCACAGGACAGCGGCTGGGCCCGGCATCTGACGGCGCCCAACCCGCTGCCCTCGGACCAGGAACAGGCAGCCCACGAACTGGGACTGGCGACCGCCCTGGTCCTGGCGATGCCCACCGCCGCGGCCTCACTGGGCCGGCTCGCCAACGACCGGTGCATCCACCCGGAGGGCGCTCTCGTTCTCGGCGCGCTCCTGTACGTCTCCGGACACCGTGACGGCAGCCAGTTCTGGCTGCAGTTCGCCGCCGGCGGCGGCAACTACACCTCCGCCTCGCTCCTCAGCCTGCTGCACCGCAGCCGGGGCGAGGTGCTGGACGCCGAGATCTGGCGCCGGCAGGCGGAGACCCTGGCCACCGCGCACCGGCAGGACTTCGTCCAGCGGGTCCTGGACCCCGCCGACGCGCTCCTTCCCCGCTGGGTGCGCGACGACATCATCGCGCGCTGCCACGAGGGCTTGGACCTGCGCCTGCCGCCCCGACTCGCAGCGGTGATCCACCAGTTGCCCGTCGACAGCGACGACCCGGAGTACGGGGAGGTGCCCCAGGTCAGCGTCAGCCTCCTCCGGCAACTGGCGGCGGCCGGGTAGCGGCAACGCCCGGCCCCGGCCTCAGGACAGCTTCAGGCTCTTCATCTCGCGCGGATCGAGGCTGCCCGCGCGGCGCCGGAAGGCCGACAGGGGGACGTGCCGCAGCTCCCTGGTCTCCAAGTAGCTCTGGCGGCCGGCCGCGTCGTCCACGGTCCCGGCCGGGAGGGGGACGACGCCGGGCAGTTCCACGTGGTGCCGCGAGGTGATCTTGGCAACCCGCGCGGTCCGGCCCCGTACCGAAACGACCAGGCAGGGGCGGTCCTTGGAGCCGGGTTCGTCCTCGAAGGGGACATCCGCCCACCAGATCTCACCCCGCCGCGGCGCGG